>JANNHK010000330.1:0-8084 GCA_031404355.1 Actinomycetes bacterium | reverse complement strand
CGATGGAGTGCGCAGCGGTGTCGACTCCCGAAGAGTTCAGTGCGAGCGCGGCGTTGCCGGGCGCGTCGGTGAGTTGGATGAGCCCGTCGGCGCCTTTGATGACGTAGTAGACGCCCTCGGCCAGGATCCCGCCGCCCGCAGCGGGCGGCGTGTAGTACACGGCGTCGCCGGTGGCCAGCGTGTTGCCGGGCAGGAAGATGTTCTTGGCGCCGGTGTCGTGCAGGATGTCGCGGGTGTTCGGGTCCGTTCGCGGGAAGAGCAGTACGCCGCCCGTTTCGTCGATGTCGACGAGGGTCACGTTCACCGCCGCCGTGCGGAAGTCGTAGGACTCGGCGTCGACGCCGCCGACCACACGCGTGAGTGAATGCACGAAGCTGTCGGGGGCGGAGGAGTCCAGCGTGAGCGCCGCGTTCCCGAGGGCGTCGGTGAGCTGGATCAGGCCGTCGGCGCCCTTGATGACGACATAGGTACCGGCGGGAAGGATCCCCGGGGCGGCTGCGGGCGGCGTGTAGCGCACGATGTCGCCGGTGTTGAGCGTGTTCCCGGGCAGCAGGATGTTCTTGGCCGCCGTGTCGTGGACGACCTGCCCGGTGGTCGGATCCGTTCGCGGCGCGAGCGAGACTCCGGCGGACTCGTCGACGTCGACGAGCGTCACGTTCACATCCCGCGTGCCGAAACTGGCGACGTACGGCGCGCGGTACACGACGAGCGTGCCGTCGGGCAGGGTCGCGACCGACGCGAACTTCAGCGCGTTGGCGCTCACGCCGATGGCGAGGAGCGGCGTGTCGTCGGTGGCGATCGCGGCGGCCTTCGTGGTGTAGAGGCGGATCGTCGTGGCGTCGATGACCCGTACGTAGAAGGCCGAGAGTGCGTTGGCGGGGTCACCGCACCCGTCACCTTTGGCGTCGGGCTGTCCGGAGACGAACACCGAATCGCCGTCGCGCGGGTCGTAGTACACGCAGTCACCCGACTCGAAGCCGTGCCCGCCGGGAACGGTGATCGTTTCGCGCGTGGGGTCGACGTCGTCGACGGTGAACACGCTGCCGAGGCGGATGGTCCCGATGCCTGCGTCGAGCACGGTGTAGGTACGACCGGGGTGGAGCCCGCCGATCGGTGTCTGCGTGGTCGTGTAGCGGACCTGGTCGCCCTCGCCGATCGTCGGGTAGGTGAACTTCAGCGTGTCGGCGTTGATGTTGACCGCGGTGATGGAATCGTCCAGCGGCGCGCCGGCCTGCGTCTTCGCCAGTTCCGCCTTCACCGCGACATCGCCGGCGGCGTAGATGCGAGTCGCGGGCAATCCGGCGACTCCGATACCGATCTGCGCGATCACCCGGGGCCGGAACATGACGACGGCCCGCGGTGAACCCACCGAGATCACGCCGCCGCCGGGAGCTTTGCCGGTTGCGTCGGCTTCGGTGCGCAGCACGGAGACGGCCGACACCCCACCGGCGATCGGCACCGGGTTCGCAGCATCGGAGAGGTCGCCGATCGTCACACCGGCGCCGATTTGGGCGAACGCGATCGGCGACGTCGTCGCGTTGGCCGTCGCGTTACGAACGGTCACGCCGCCGCCCGCGGCGACGTTCACGGTGCTGGTGACGGTCGTGGTCGACACCGAGAGCACGTCGATGCCGGCGGCGCGCCGGAGCGTGGCCGCGTCGCCGATCACCGCCGCGGTGGTTGTCTTGAGCAGCGCGTCGGCGACGGCGCCGTTCACCGGCACGACCGCGCCCCCGGCGCTCTGCGCGTTCGCAGTCACGGTCGGTACCGAGGTGGCGTGCACCTGGATCTTGCCCGTGGCGTCGATGAACGACGGCCCCGGCGCTAGGCCGCCGCCGAGCAGCGCCTCCACAATCGTCTCGACCTTGGCGATCGCATCGGCGTCGCCGACATTGACCCCGACCGACCCGCCGTTGGCGTGCACGTCGGCGGTGGCGCTCGATTCCGACAGTTCGGCCAGCACGTCGAGCGCGCCCGAGAACAGCGTCGTGTTGGCAGCGACCTCGGCCGTCACAATGCCCGTCAACCGCGCCAGCGCGTCCACGACACCGACCGTGACCAACACACTGCCGCCGGCGACGGCCGCGTCGGCGTTGGCCGTGTGGTGCGCGGTCGCCGCGACCGTCACCGCGCCGGACGCGTTGACGATCGTGGGCAACTGCCCGCCCCGCCCGATCTGGGCGGCGACGTCGTTCGCCTGGACCTGCCCGGTGTCGGGGCTCGAGCCGATCAGCGCGTTGGCCTCGGCCCGAGCGGCGCCAATGACCAGCGATGCGGTCACCGTGAGCGGGAGTTGGGCGTCGGCCGTTTCGGTCGCGGTGGCGGTGACGGCGAGGGTGCCGGTGGTGAGCCGGACGCCGTCGTCGAGGTACGCGCGCGTCTCCCCGAGGATGATCGCGTTGGCGAACACGATCGTGATGCCCACGGCGAGGGCGCCGCTCCCGCCCTTCAGCTCCGCGAAGGCGGTATTCGTCGCGTCGACGTCGACGACGGTCGCGCCGGTGATCACGAACGGCACGAAATCGCCGACCACCGTGCTGTCGCGCATGACCGAGGCCGTCTCGCCGTTGATCAGCGCTCTGGCGGTGCCACCGGCGCCGGCGACGGCGCCGACGCTGCCGACCACGCCCTTCGCGGTGACCGTGCGAGTCGCGTCGCTGTCGACGGTCAGCGAGTCGGCGCGCACGACCGCGCCGCCGCCGAGGATCGCACGCGTGTTGCCGCGTGACTGCGCCGTGACGACAACGCCCGTCGCGGCGACCGCACCGATCGCGATGCCGGTGCTGTCGGCGGTCGCGGTGCGCGTGCTCGCGGCACTGACGGTCACCGCGCCGGCGTCGACGACGAGGGTGCTGGGGCCGGCGGCGGCGCCGGAGTCGCCGCCGAGGCGGGCTTCGACGTTGTCGTCGGTCGCTGCGCCGGCCGCGCCGTCGGCCGCCTCGTCGGTCTTCGTGTGCTTGCTGTTGTTGACCGCCACGCAGATGATGCCGATCGGGCACAGGGCGAACTGATCCATCGTCGCTTTGGTGGTCGCGCGAGCGTCGACCTTGAGTGAGGCGGCGTCGACCGCGACGTTGCCCTCGACGATGGCGTCGGCGCGGCCCAACACCCGGCTCGTTGCGACGGTCGCGATGATCGCGAGGAGTCCGGCTGCGCCTGCGCTCGCTCGTCCGTAGGTGATCGCGGTGCGATCGGTGAGCACGGAAACGCCGGCCGGTCCGGTGGCGGTGAGGTGCGCGCCGTCGCGAACGACGGTCTGGGCCGTCGCGCGGTCGGCGGCGTCGACGTTGCCGCCCGCGCCCGCACCCAGGGCGACGCTGCCGACGAAGATCTCGGCCCGGGCCGTTTCGTCGAAACCCGTGGGCAGTGTGCGGGCAGCGCTGACGAGGATCGAGAACCCCGAGATATTCGCGCCCGACCCGACCTCGGCCACATTGTTCGCGCTCACGTCGGCTTTGGCGATCATGACGCCGATCGCCACGATCAGTGAGCCGCCGCCGCCCTCGGCCTTGGCCTTGGTCGCGGCCGCGCTGTCGCTGAGCACGACAACGCGCTTCCCGGCGGTGATCGTGGCGCCCGCGCCGACCCGGGCGGTCACCGTGCCGTCGATCGTCGAGGTCGCGTTCCCGCCCGCGCCGGCACCGCCGACTCCGATGGCGAACGCGAGTGCGAACGCGTGGGCGTCCGCGGTCGTCACCGAGCGCCCGACGACCTGGACCGCCCCGTTCGGCGCAGTCACCGAGCCCAAGATCCGGGCCTCGACGTCGAGGGTGACGTCGTTCTCGGCGAGTGCAACCGAGATCGCAATCGTGACGCCCGGGGCGATGCTGACGCTCACTGCGGCGGGGACGTCGGCCCGCGCGACGGTGTGCTCGAATGCGCAGACGTTCACGGCGATGTCGGCCGACGTC
Organism: Actinomycetes bacterium; assembly: GCA_031404355.1. GTDB lineage: Bacteria > Actinomycetota > Acidimicrobiia > IMCC26256 > PALSA-610 > JANNHK01. The sequence goes on along the minus strand of JANNHK010000330.1, from coordinate 4,173 downwards.
GTCGCGCTTCCGCACGCGAAGGCAGCGCTGCCGTTCGCGTGCACGATCGCTCCGGCGTCGATGCCCGCGTCCACCGAGTTGGTGATCGTGTTCTTGGCCTGCGCGCCCGCGCCCGCCAACGAGATGGCGACGCCGTGCGACGGGTCGGTGATGGCCGCACTCACCGCGACGACGATGACCTTGGCGTCGGCCCTCGGATCGCCGGACGAAGTTTCGGGGTGGGCGAGGGAGCGGGCGACGACTTCCACGGTGCCCCGCGCCGTGACGACGGAGTCGCTCACCAGCGCCCGGACCGTCGCAGTCATCGTGTTGAGCGCAACGGCTCCGGCGATGGCGCCCGCCAGCGACGTACCCGACGCCGACGCGGAGACGGCGAGGGATCCGGCAGCGGCGATGGTGGTAGCGGTCGACTCCTCGAGGCTGCGCACGGCGACGTTCGCGGCGGTGACGTGGGAACCGAGGGAGATGCGGGCGGTGACAGTCGGCGTGACCGTGTTCTTGGACTCGGCGCCCGCGCCCGAAAGCGCGACGGCGACGTTGTCGTTGCTCATCGTGAAGCCGACAGACACGCCGACCGCCGTGGCCGTGGCCATCGCGGTCGAGTGCGCGTCGACCGTCACGTCGAGCTCGGCCCGAACGGTGGAGTCGTCGACCGCGGCGGTGACCGAACCGGTGATCTCGTTCCGGGCGATCGCGACGCCAATGGCGAGCGCACCGCCGTTGCCGACCGAGCCGGCGATTGAGCCCGCCACGACCACCGCGTCGACGCGGACTGTGTCGGTAGCGCGGACGTGCACCGAGACGTCGGCGACGGGCCCGCTCGTGTCGCAGAGCGGACGCAGCCCGGCGCACACGTCCGAGTGGCGAACGAGCGCTTCGACGGTGTTCTTGACCTTGTTCTCGGCCGACGCCCCGGCGCCCGCGCCGGTGAGGTTCATGCCCTGGGTGGAGATGCCGAGCGCGACGGCCGCGGCGACCGCGACCGTGCCGATGCGGGCCGACGCGTCGGCGGTCACGGTGATGTCGCCGGCGCGGGCGGTGAGCGTGGCGAAGTCGACGAGCGCGCGCACGGTGTTGCCGCGGCCGGCGCCGATGCGGTTGAAGGTCAGGGCGGCGCCGAGCGCACCGGTGACCGAGGTGCCCGCGCCCTGCGGGATGGAGAGAGCAACACTGACACCGACCGCGATGGCCCGGATCGTCTCCGGGTACTCCGCCGACGCGGGCATCGAAGCCGCCACGGTGATGCCGCCGCCCGCGGTGATGGTCGCACCGTTGCGAACCTTCGCTTCGATCTTGTTGTCGACGTCGTTGAGGGCGAGGGCGGCGACGATGCTTCCGTTGAAGCTGAAACCGGCGGACGGCAGCACGATGCCGAACGCACCGGCGACGGTGACCGCAAAGATCGTCGGCACCGAGGTCGCAGTGATCTCGACGTCATCCGCCGCGACGATCGTCGCGGCGTTCACGTCGGCGATCACGTCGACCGCGATCTGGTTGACCGCGACCGTGATTCCGATGGCGACGGCGATGGGTGGGCCTCGGTTGCCGCCGCCGATGGGGAGCTTCAGGTTGAAAGAAAGCGCGCCGGCGACCGCGACGATGTGCGAACGGTCGGACGCGATGACGCGGACGTCGCCGAGCGTCGCGGTGAGGTGTGTCGCCGCGCCGCTGACCGACGCCATCGTCGTCGAGCTGATGATGTAGTTGCCCGAGCCGCTGCCGGCGCCGCCGGCCGACGTCGATCCGCCGCTGACCGCGGCTGCGCCGGCGATCGTGTACGCCTCGATCGTCGACGACGTGTTCGCGTAGATGCCGATGCCGGTGCCCGGCGCAACCAGTCCCGCGCGCAGATCGCCCGGCGCGGCGACGACGCCGTTGGCCAGCACGGTGCTGTCGACCACCTGCGCGACCACGGCGCCGCTGATCTCGTTGCGGGCGGCCGAGATGCCGACGGCGACGGCCACTGCATTGGCAGCACCCGACGGGATCGCGACCGCGGCGGCGAGGCCAACGGCGATGGCGACGATCGTGGCGGCGTCGGTCGCCGCGACGAGCACGCCCGCGCCGCTCGTGACGCTCGACGACGCGATGGCGGCGGTGACGATGCGGTCGATGTGGTTGCCGGAACCGGCGCCCGCGCCCGAGACCGACACGTTGGTACCGGACGTGCCGCCGCCCACCCCGACCGCGACGGTCGCGGTGTACGTGTGGGCGACGATGGCAGGCGCCGAGATCGCGAGCACTGCGACCTGGCCGCCGGACTGCACGGTGGAGTTCAGGATGTTGGCGGTGACGTCGGTCTGGAGGTCGTTGACGGCGATCGACGCGCCGAGCCCGATCGGCGTCGCGGCCTCCATGTCGGTGACCGCCACGGCGATGCTCAGCGCGCCGGCGACGACAGTCACGCCGCCCGTGTCTTTCGCCTTGACCGTGACCCCGCCCGCCCCGACGCCGGCGAACGAGTTGTGCACCAGCGCCGACACCGTGTGGTTCAGGAGGTTGACGGCGACTGCACCCGCGGCGGCGATGGTGATCGCCGACCCCCGTACCGACACGCTGGTCTCGTCGGGCAGGTCGAGCGCGAACGCGGCGGCGGCCACGACCGCAACGAGTGTGGTCTTGCCCGTGGCGGTGACGGTGAGCGACCGGGCGTTGAGATCGGCACCGTCGAGCAAGGCCGAGGCGGTCTCGGTGGTCACGACGTTGACGGCGACCGAGATACCGACGCCGACGGTCCACTGGTTGCCGATGTTGACGGTCGGCGCGGGCAGCGGGCGCGGCCCCGGCCCGTTGGGGTCGGGCACGCCCGAGAGCGCACCACCGATGACGACGGCGGTGTACTGCCCGCCGTTCTCGGCTGCGATCTCGACGTCGCTGGCGACGACGAGCGCGACGCGCGGTCCGCCGACCGGGGTGAGGGTGAGGGCTCCGACGTACGCCTGCGTCGTGCGGGAGATCACGTTGACGCCGACGCCGATGCCGATCCCGATGTTGTCGCTCATCACGACCCCACCCGCGATGGCGATGCGATCGGTCGTGTCGGTGGCCTTCACTGTGAGGTTGCCGGCGCTCACGATCACCGCGCCGTGGTCGACGTGCGCCTTGGTGACGTTGGTGAGCAGCGCGACGGTGAACGCCCCGGCGATCGCGAACGTGCTGGCCTTGGCCCCGGCCTGCGCGAGGGCGAAGTCGAACAGCTCGGTCGTCGCCTTGACCGTGACGCCGTCGGTCCCGGCGCGCACGAGGGCGTTCGGCTCGATGACCGCTTCGGCGCGGTTGTCGAAGATCTCGACGAGGACCCCGGCGCCGATGCCGGCCTTGTCGCCCTCGGCACCGAACGGGTTGGCGAGTGCCTTCGCCCCGGCGAGGGCTTTGCCGGCCCGGCCGGTGGCGTCCTTGACCGCGTCGCGCGAACCGAAGCCACCCTGGAGACTGAACGTGAGCCCGGACACACCGACGATGGAGATCAGGTCCATCGCGATGTCGGCCGTGACCTCGACGCCCTGCGCGCCGGAGCGGTAGCGGGTGTCGCTGCTCTGGTTGATCGCGGCGCCGGACTTGAAGCGGGCGTCGGCCACGTTGTTGTACACGTTCACGCCGACCGAACCGCCGCCCGAGACGCTGGCTTCGCTGGCGGCGGTCATGATCCACGTGTTGAAGAGGTTCGACGCGAACCCGAGCGTGCCGTCGTTGAAGTACGGCCACCCTTCGGGACCCGACTCGCGCATGTAGTCGGCCGGGTTGATCGCGGTGAGCGGGTTGGCAATCAGGAACGGGTACGCGACTTCCGCGCTCACCGCGACGGAGTCGTGGGCGTCGAGCGTGGCGCCGCCGTTCACGATCGCCAGGGCGGTGTTGTTGAAAATGCCGACCCCGACGCCGACCGCGAAGGCGAAGTCGGCGCCGGGCTGCCCGGGCGCGCTGCCCTTGGTCGTGCCCGCGATGACATAAACCTGCGTCGCCTGGCTGATCTCGGCGCTCACCGTGATCCCGCCCTGTTGGTCCGGGCCGCTCGCGGCGAAGTGGTCGAGCGGGCACCCGTCTGGGCCATGCGGCAGGCGGGCCGTTGGGACCCGGAGTTTCAGAAACTACGGGCCGGACTCGGGTTCTACGAGTTCTCGGAGAATGTGGAACGGGCGGCGCAGGCGACCCTCTGCCCGCGGCGATTCGGGG
>JANNHK010000329.1:0-1633 GCA_031404355.1 Actinomycetes bacterium | reverse complement strand
CCGAAGCCGTAGAACGCGTCGCTGCGACCCGTCGGTGTCCAGTTGTCGAGCAGCACCTCACCGTCGAAGAACAGACGCGCCCGGCCCGCCTGCACGATCGACAGCGTCCATGTCCCCGATTCCGGCGGTTGGAGCGTGGCGCGCAGTCGCACCGAGAAGTCGGCGGGAACACCGCCGCCCACGGGCCCGAGCCATGTGAACCACGCCCGCTCGCCGCTCTCGACGAGGACCGGCTTGCCCTCGCGTTCGCGCCCCGCGAAGTACTCGATCTGAAACGGCCCCGCGAGGAACCGCGTGTCGAGGGGCGGGATCCGCTTGTGGTTCGTGCAGCCGCGCTCGAACACCACGTCGGTGTCGGTGAAGCGGGACCGCAGACCGTCGACGGGTGAGACGAGGGGGTGGGGCGACACGCGCGCGCTGCCGCCGCCCATGACATGGGCCACGTCGGCATTCGGGCCGATGACCGCGAGCGTACGAATCCCGGCGGGGAGAAGCGGGAGCGCGTCGCGTTCGTTTCGGAGCAACACGAAGCTCGCCGATGCCGCTTCGCGCGCGACCGCGCGGTCTGCGGGATCGTCGACCGACTCCTCCGGACCGGTGCGGGGTTCGTCGAGCCCGCCGCTGCGTTCGAGGATCGTGAGTACCCGCCGGACCTTGTCGTCGAGCACCTTCTCGTCGACCTCGCCGTCGCGCACTGCCTGCGCGAGGCGACCCCCGAACCATTGCGGGGGCCCGGGCATCTCGACGTCGAGCCCCGCGTTGGCGGCCGGTGCGGTGCTGTGCGTACCGAACCAGTCGGATACGACGAACCCGTCGAACTCCCACTCGCGCTTCAACAGGTCGGTGAGCAACCAGGTGTTCTCGCTGCAGTACGTGCCGTGCAACCGGTTGTACGCCGACATCACCGACCACGCACCGGCCTCGCGCACTGCCGCTTCGAACGGGACGAGCGAGATTTCGCGCAGCGTGCGCGCGTCGACCTCGGAACTGATCGTCATGCGCTCGAACTCGGAGTCGTTGGCGACGAGGTGCTTCACCGAGCAGCCGACACCCTGGCTCTGCACGCCCTCGATGTAGCCCACCGCGATGCGCGCCGAGAGGTACGGGTCCTCGGAGTAGCACTCGAAGTTGCGACCCGCGAGTGGGTGGCGGTGGATGTTGACGGTCGGCGCGAGCAACACGTGCGCCTTCTTCCGCCGCGCTTCGACCCCCAACCGTTCGCCGACGCGGCGCACGAGGTCGGGGTCCCAGGTCGCGCCGAGCGCGGTGCCGCACGGGAACGCGTGCGACCGCCCGCCGGTCCAGCGTTCGCCGCGGGCGCCGAGCGGACCGTCGGTCACCTTCAGCGCCGGGATGCCCAGCCTTTCGACCGCGGCCGTATGCCACATGTCGACACCGGCACACATGGCGACCTTCTCGTCGATCGTCAGTTGGTCGAGTAGCTCTTCGGTCCGCTGGCTCATGACACAGATCCTCTGTCACGATCAGTGCATGGAACAACTCGAAGGCAAGGTGGCGGTCGTGACGGGCGCGGCGAGCGGCATCGGTGCCGCGCTCGCCGAACGCCTGGCCGCCGAGGGCATGCACGTCGTCCCCACCGACATCGAGGGCACCGACCTGCACACGGACGTGT
>JANNHK010000328.1:0-1956 GCA_031404355.1 Actinomycetes bacterium | reverse complement strand
GGGGCCACAACTCTTGGAACCTACTCGACGTTCAATGGAACTATTCTCGACAAGACAAACATTGCGCTACAGACTGGCGCAGTCCTGAACGGCCGGGCATTGGCCCAGACTGCGGTCACGCTCGATGCCAATACCATTCGGTAGGAACGCCTGATCCACGTTCGCCGACACCCATAGCGCCCCACAGACGCCGACGCATCCGTGGGGGACGCTGGCCGAGAGAGCCTCCAGAGGTTGGGATGCCCATCCCGCACCTGCTCTGGAGGCTCTCTCATGTGCCTGGGAGGTTCAGCGATTGGCCGGAGTGATCACTCCATCGGTGATTGAGTCTCGACCATACGGGAACGCGGGCGCGAGGTTCTCTTGCGGCCGCGACCGCCCGGGATGTTCCCCTTGCTGATGTAGATGGTCGTTCCGCGGACGCCATAGCTAAGGTCCCGACCTTCGGCAACGAGCAAGCGGTTGATTGCCGCACGCATCGTTGGAAGCTTCTGGTCGCCGCGCAACTCAATGGCGATGGCTTCGGACGCGGGAAGCGCCGCGGCCTCGTTGAATGTCGCCACGATCTCCTCATCGCGCTCGCGGGTGGCACGCTGGCGCGGAGTTTCAGTCTTTGACGTGGGCTTCTGCGGCGCGATGTCGGCGAGAGCAACCTTCTTGACGGCGAGGTGCTTGTACTTTGCCATACAGGTATGACTCCCACAGTTCGATGTTCCGATGGGAGTAAGGTTATGCTCTCAGAGACAATCGTCAACAACCGCGACGCTGGCCAGCTGGCTCACGTCGGGCTCACCCGGCTGCGGGTGATGAGCCCGACGCCGAGGCGACCGATCACTGAGCTGTGAACCTGTGATACTGTGTACCACATGAAGAACATCACCCTCTCCGTGCCCGACGACGTGTATCGGGCGGCACGAGTTCGTGCCGCCGAGCGCGGCAGTTCGGTGAGCGCGATCGTCACCGAGTACCTCCGCTCGCTGGCCGGGAATGAGGAGTTCGTCAAGCTCGAGGCGCAGCAACGAAGGATCCAGCACCAGATCAGGCGATTCCGGGCTGCCGATCGCGTCGGGCGCAACGAGGTTCACGACCGTGCAGTTCGTTGATACGAACGTTCTCTTGTACGCGATCTCGCGCGACCCCGAGGAGGCGTCGAAGGCGCTACGCGCCAACGCCATCCTTGCGGCTGGCGACGTCGCGCTGTCGGTGCAGGTCCTCCAGGAGTTCTACGTCCAGTCGACGCGGGCGACCCGCCAGGACGCGATCACACACGATCAAGCCGTCGGGCTCATCGAGGCGTGGCGGCGGTTCCCGGTCCAGGAGACGACCGTCGCGGTGATGGTTGCGGCGCTCGGGACTCGCCGACGCTTCGGCATCTCGTACTGGGACGCCGCGATCATCGAGGCGAGCCGGGCTGTTGGCTGTACGGTCGTCGTCTCCGAGGACCTCGACGTTCAGACGGACTACGATGGCGTGCGCGTCGAGAACCCGTTCGTCGAGCCATCGCCGTAGCGCTCGCCACACTCGGAAGGTCACGCGGTCAGCACCGCGTCTCATTGCTCGATCGGGATGTGGATTCGTATGGCATCCGCAGGTTCGAATCCTGTCGGGCGCGCCGGGACTCCCCGCCTGCCGCACCCTTCGCGGCCCCAGCGCCGTCGAGGTCCCGCGTGCGGTCAGCGATCAGCTAGCAGCTCGAGGAACTCGGCGGGTGTCATGGCGGGGATGACCGCCCGCAGTTCGAGCAGGTGGGCATCGCCGCTCACGATGGCGTCTGCCTGGGCGTCGCGCGCGAGGTCGATGAGGTACTCGTCGTCGGGATCGGCACTGAGCGGCCCCGGTGACGGCGCGGGATCGGCATGGAGGACGCTCTCGTTCCGGATGAGCTCGAAGGCCCCCGAGCGCAGCTCGAGCAGGAGCCGGGCGCTCCCGCCGCCCGGGCTGATCGGCGCCGAGACG
>JANNHK010000327.1:0-3691 GCA_031404355.1 Actinomycetes bacterium | reverse complement strand
CGCGTTCGCCAAGGTCGGGTAGATCGCCCGGCGAGAGATGGTAGGATGGACGCCGTGGCTGACAGAAGTGACACAGGCTCCTCCTTCGCGACGGCGCTCTTTGCCGGATGCGTCGTGGCCCTCATCTTCATGGTAGCCCCGGTGATCGGCGCCATCCTTCTCGTGGGTCTGCTTATCTGGAAGGCGCCGATGATCGCGTTCTTGTTCGGCCGCGGCGCGGCGAGTGTGAAGGCGTCGTACCAGGCTGGGCAGCTCACCAAGGAGCACGACATCCTCGTAGATGGCCTTCGGCGTCTGGCTGATGCCGACGCGTCCGCCGAGCCCAAGACATCGACCGGCGAGAAGCCCAAGGATGCGTGGCTGCGGTCTTTATGAGGAACGCGCCATTGACCAGCGACCGAGACGTGTACGAGTTGCTCCTTCGACGGATCATCGGACATGGTGTCCATGTTCGGACCGGAACACCGAGCCAGCTCGATGCTGGTCCCTGCGCAGGGTTCTACACCCGCGAACACCCCGGCCCGACGATCGTCGTACGAGCACTTCCGCAGGACTGCGTCTTTGCGGAAGACGATGTCGGCACGTTCCTGGATGGCGCGCGGAACCTCATCTGCGAGTGCTGCATCGTCGCGCACGAGTACGGCCATCATCTGATCGGCGAGGCCACCGGTGACGCCGACGCCTACATGCACCGGACTTCGGAGATCCGATGGAAATTCGACAACAACGCGGAAGGGAGACCGGACGACTGGGTCCTCGTCGAGCCGAGGCTCTCGGATGCCGACGCGTTCTACGACGACGAGTTCAGAGCCTGGGAAGTGGCGCGCGTGGAGATCCGAGCCGTCGGGTTCGCATCATGGCGCGCGTTTGAGGAAGTGCGCGCCGAGCGACTCAAGAGCTACGCCGATGGGATCGCTGCCAAGATCCCTGGCTGGGCTCCGACGCCTGCCCAAGAAATCAATCCGCTGCCCAGCAAGTCATGTCCGGCCCCTATTTCTTAGGCAAAGCCCGTTCAGGTCGCGACGGTAGCACGTGCGTCGCGCTACCGCGCCGCCATGATCGCGGCCCGGAGCTTCGCGGCCGGGTGGGCCGGGTCGATCGCGATCTTGCCGTCCACCCAGCGCATGCCGAGCTTCGCATAGAGCGCGCCGATGTCCGCGAACTCGCGGGCCTCCAGGTGCCTCTTCGCGGTGCCGGTGAATAGCGGCTTGCCGTACCATTGGTCGAGGATCTCGAGCAGCGCATCGGCGTCGTACTGGAACACCGCGTCGCCGCAACAAGCGCGCAGCTGCTTCATGGCATCGTCGAAGCCGACCTTGCCGTCGGTCTCGAGCCGCAGCGTGATGTCGAGGTCGAATGCGATCGCGGCGCCACCCCAGTACACCCGCTGGTACGCGAACGTCTCGTGCATCCGATCGCTCGTCACCTGCAGCGGCATCCCGCGCCCGCCGCTCTTGCCGCGCTCGAACGCGTCCCATAGCTCGAGCCATCCGGTCGCCTCGTCGCGGTGACCCTGCCGCGTGCGCACGACCTCGGTGTAGTAGGAGACGAAGCCCTCGGACATCCATGCGTCGCCCACGAACGGCATGCCGTGGTGCAGCAGCTCGTGCACGGTGGTCCAGCCGCCGGGCAAGCGATCCGCGGTCGCACCGGAGTCGAGCAACAGGTACACGCCCGCGCCGCCGCCGCGCGCCGCCGCGCCGAAGGACACCGCACCGTCACCGCGTTCGACGGGGACCACCACGACCTGCAGGTGATCGCGGGGGTATCTATCTTCACGGCCCTCCGGGCCTGAATGGCCGTAGACCATCGCGGCGCCGTCGACCGCGTCGATGATCCATCGCCGCACGCCGGCCTTGTCGGTCGCGATCGGTCGATCGAGGCGGACGATCTCGATCTCGGCGCCCTTGCGCTCGAAGCGATCGATGTCGAGGCGGCCGAACGCGTTGTAGCCGAGCCAGCGCGAGACCGTCGCGTCGAGCACGTACGTCGCGGGCGATCCGTCGCGCGAACCCTTCGCCACCGGCCATGGGACCGACGCGTGCATGCCGTCGGGCACCGTGAGGGTGAGCGTGGATCGAGTGTCGCGCGGCGCATCGGTCGGCCACAGCAACCACATCGACTGCCGTACGAGCACACTGTCGCCGACCCACGACGCCGTGCGCACGCCCTCCTTCTCGGCGAGCGCGCGCAGATCGACGCGCCAGCGCACGCACTCGCCCGCGCGCACGCCCTCGAGCGCGACGACGCCGTCACGCACGGTGAGCGCTTCGTCGCGGCCCTCGATCGCGAGCCCTTCGAGGTTCGCGAGCGCCTCGCGGACGACCGGACGCAGCGATTTCGCCGGGCGGTCGGCAAAGCACAGGCGCACGGCAATGTCGTCGGCCCGTGCGCCGACGACCGCGTCGTACGTCCACGAAGGGCCGGAAGCGATGGCGGCGTCCGTGATCCGCGAGTTGCCTGGCCCGGTCGCGCGGTTCACCGGGCATCCGCTCACGATCGCGAGGAAGACGACACAAGCGCTGTGGAACCCCGTTCGCATCGCTCGACGACGCTCGCTCGAAATACCGATTCGGACGCCCCGGTAGTCATCCTCGCACACCTCGGCTTCGCAAGGCGCCCGCCCTCGACGCCGCCGCCGAGACTGTGGCAGCCTCACTCCCCCGTCGCCCTTCGGCGACGGGGTTCCGTCGGCCCGATTGGGCGACGTTCCTGGCGCGCCGGCAATGCACGAATTTCTCGCGGAGAGTCTGAGCTTCCCCACCGTGGTGTTCACGGTGCTGCTCGGCATCGCGGCCGGGTATTGGCTGCTCGTGATCATCGGTGCGCTGGGCATGGACATGCTCGACGCCGATCACGGCGGTGGCGGACACGTCGGTCACGGCGACGTCGGTCACGGCGATGCCGGTCATGTGCACGTCGAAGGTGATGCTGGCCACGGCGACGCCGACGGCCACGGCATCCTCGCGACGCTGCTCGGCCCGCTCAAGCTCAACGCGGTGCCGATGACGCTCGTCGTCTCGCTGATCGCGTTCTTCGGCTGGCTCCTCGCCCACTTCTCCGGCCACTTCGTCGCGCTCTCCCACAGCAACTGGTTCACCGAGGCGCTGCTGCTGATCGGTGCGTTCGTGCTCGCCGTGCTCATCACTTCGGTGGTGATCCGGCCGCTTGCGCCGCTTTTTCGCACCAACCCCGGCGCCCACCGCATCGCGCTGGTCGGCAAGGTCGTCACCATCGACACCAGCCGCGTCGACGCCGAGTTCGGCGTGGCCAAGGCCGAAGATGGTGGCCCCGGGCTCCTCGTCCAGGTCCGCTGCGATTTGCCCAACCGCCTCGGCCGAGGTCATCGCGCGCTCGTCGTCTCCTACGACGAGGTCCGCGAGGTGTACGAAGTCACCTCGCTCGGAGACATCCTCCCCAGCGATGCGCCGGACTAGGTCCGGCTCGTCGTCCTGAAACGCAGTGCCAGTCGTTCTCGCCCGCCCTAAGGCCGCCCAATGCCAGATTTCACCGTCGTCACGATTCTCGTCGCCGTCGCTATCGGGATCCTGTTCCTGCTCGGCCTCGTCGCGCTCATCGCCAAGTTCTATCGCCAGGTCGACCAGGGCAAGGCGCTGATTGTCAACACGATGGGCAAGGAGCCGATCGTCACCTTCACCGGTCGCACCGTGGTCCCGGTGATCAATCGGGC
>JANNHK010000326.1:0-1684 GCA_031404355.1 Actinomycetes bacterium | reverse complement strand
GAGATGACGGTGTGCGATGACCGGTTCTCAAACTCGGACAACTACGGTGGCTTCCGGCACGTGCCGCAGAAGAATCCGTACGGTGGCGGGAGCGTGTTCTAGTGGTCTGGCCAGTCTGGGTCGTCCAAGCCATCTGGTTCGTCGCGACGACCATCATCTCGATCGCGTTGGCCCCGCGCCCCCCGAAAGCCAAGGCAGCCTCGCTCGAGGATTTCACGGTCCCGACGGCGGAGGAGGGGCGCTCGATCCCGGTGATCTTCGGCACGGTGCGGATCACCGGCCCGAACGTCGTCTGGTACGGCGACCTCGACAAAAAGCCGATCAAGAAAAGCTCGCTCTTCGGCTCCTCAAACACCGTCGGTTACAAGTACTACCTCGGCCTGCACTACGTCCTGTCGTTCGGCCCGATCGACGAGTTCATGGCCTGGGAGTGGGACGACAAGACCGCGTGGTCAGGCAGCCGCACGAGCTCCGGCACCGAGTCGATCGACCTGCCGAAACTGTTCGGTGGCAAGAACGGCGGCGGCGGCCTGGTCGGGTTCTTCGATGTGGATTTCGGCGAACAGACCCAGTCGCCGAATGCCTACCTGCTCTCGAACATCGGAGCACCGCTGTCGGCCTACCGCGGCGTGACCTCGGTGGTGTGGAAGGGCGGGTACGTCGGCAAAAGCGAGTATCTGAAGCCGGTCGCGTTCACCGTTCGCCGCACCGCGGCCGGCTGGGAAGGCGGCACCTGCTGGAACCCGGCCGACGTCACCGTCGACGGCGGCATGAACCCGGCGCACATCGTCTACGAGGTGCTGACGAACTCGAACTTCGGCTACGGCGAGCCGGGGGCGTCGATCGACGAGGTGTCATTCGGCGCCGCCGCCGACCAGTTCGTCACCGAGAACTTCGGCCTAAACATTCAATGGGTGAACTCCGACGACCTTGAGGGTTTCCTAGCCGAGGTCTGCTCGCACGCCGGGATGGTGCTCGGCGAGGATCCGACGACCGGCAAGTACACGCTGACGCTGCTGCGCGACAACTACGTCGCCGGCGACCTCGACCTGGTCGACGAGAACACCGTGATCGCGATGGTGCGCTACTCCCGCCAGGGGTGGGGCGAAACGGTCAACGAGATCAATCTTTTCTACACCGATCCGGACAGCTTCAAGTCGACGGGCGTGCCGGTGCACGACCTAGGGAACATTCGATCGCAAGGCCGGGTGATCACGCAGGCCGTCCAGTTTCCCGGCATCCGCAATCCCGACGTGGCGCAGACGGTCGCCGCGCGCGAGCTCGCGCAGCGCTCGACGCCGCTCGGCCGCGGCACGATTCGCTGCAGTCGACGCGCATGGAAGTATCAGCAGGGCGACGTGTTCCGGTTCTCGTGGGAGAAGGAAGGCCTCGTCGAGGTCGTCCATCGGGTCATGGCGATCCGCAAGGGCACGCTCGAGGACGGCTCGATCGAAATCGACATCGCCGAGGACATCTTCGGCCTCGCGACGTCGGTGTACACGGTTGCGACGTCGGTCGATGCGATCCCCACGCGCCCGGACACGCCGGACGAGGAGAACTCCACCGGCGGCACGGTGCTCTCGACGACGACCACGGCGCCGCCTGGCTCGCCGGCGGACGGTGACACCTACTACGTGCCGACCGGGGCCACGGGCGCATGGGCGGGACACGAGGGCGAGGTCAC
>JANNHK010000325.1:0-5721 GCA_031404355.1 Actinomycetes bacterium | reverse complement strand
ACCCCGAACCTGAGCCTCCAGACCTACGTCCAGCCCTACATCTCGCGCGAGGACGGCTCCCGCGACGACGCCTTCACGTATTTCGCAGGTCTGCACGCGTCGAATGCCTTGCCTCCAGATGCGGACGACCTTTTGCGCGACAGGGCTGAGGCTGCGCTCCGACTGTTCAAGCAGCTGAGCCGTGAACTGATCGCACTGCTCGATCGCGCTCTTGCGGCTAAGGAGACAGAGCAGACCGACGATCTCGGTGGCTGGTTGCCATGCCGGATGCTGATTCTCCCAGGCGACGGTCTCGAGGAGATCTGGTGTGCGTTGAGCGTGCGCGGAACAGATGACAGCTTCATCTCCGAGGAACTTCGCGACTTACTCTTCGCGTCCCTTGAAAGCCACGTCGCACCTGCGCTCTTTGAGGCCCGAAACGACTGGCCGCATGGCGACGTCCAATGGTTCGAAGTAGTGCGCCTCGGAATGCGTTAACGCTTGCGCTGTCCGCCTGCGATGCGTTCGATGGCAGCAGGCGACTCGCCGAGCAAACGCGCTGCGATAGCGACGTCGCCACCGGCGAGAACCTCGCGGGCGCGCTCGATGCCCTTGGCGACGACATCGGCATGGCGAGTGGCGTATTCGGTCACGGCACGGTCGACGATCTCGGCTTGGGTGGCGTCGGTCAGGGCGGCGAGGTAACGGATGCGCTCTTTGGTTTCGGCGCTGACCTTGATTGGTGCTTGTGGGCTCATAGCGAAACCTCCTACGAGGCAGTGTCGAAGTACCTAAGTACCTAGTCAACCCATGGAGTCGCCCTCCGAGCGACGATCCTTGAGCCGCGGTCCCTGCCCATGGCCGCGATGCATTGTCCGATCACCAGCGCGAGAGCGCAGGACCAGTACCACGCGGGCTGAGCAACGATCACCAGCGTCGCCGACGTGCTCGCCCGCCACACCGATCTGCATATCGCGGAGGTGTTCCCACGGGAGCGACGGCCGAGTGATCGGGAGCAAATTGGTCATGTGACCAATAGCGCTACAGACCGCGGCGTCTTATGTTCGTCCGAGAGTCATCGCAACCTCGGAGGGATCATGCGCAGACGTCATGTAGTTACAGCAGCGGTCGCGACGATCGCACTGCCTCATCTCCTGGCATCGCCGGCGTTCGCCGAAGGATTGGCGGCTCCGCTCACGCCCGAAGGTCCGGTGCCCGACACGTTGGCGCTGAACGCGGCCGGTCAGACCTCGGCGCCGGCGCTCGAGCAAGTCGCGACTCCCGGCTCCGCGATTCCGCCCGACCAAGTCAGCTCGATCCGGAACCAGATGCTCGTCGCGATGAACGAGATGGCAGCTGAGGATTTCGGCCAGTTCACGGCCCAGAAGGGCGCGCGGATCGGGCGCACGAATTACTACGAGGACCGCGACATCAAGGTCCATGTCGTTGCGCAGTCGGACGGATCCGTTGCCATGATCGCGGTACCGCTGCACACCGACGTGTTCGCCGACGGTTCTGTGGGGGTCACCGACAAGGCGACCGCGAACGGCATCGGCAGCCCGATCTTCGGCGGGAAATGGGGTACGCAGATTACGAACCACTACGTCCTGACCCACTCGAACGACGGCGGCGACAACTGCTCGACCTCCACCGCCGAGAACCGAATGCGGTATTCCAGGGCATGGCTGGCGGACTCGAGCCCGACGAAGAGCTACATGGGCGTATCGGTCTCCGGCGTCGTGGAAATCACCGAGTTCTCGAACGGCGGGTTCCCGCTCTATGTGCAATGCGAGGACTGGCTCGACTACGCCGAGATCAACTACCACAACGAGACGCCCGGCTCGACCTACGTCCAACAGTCGCCCCTCGTTGATTACGACGGTGAGTGCACCTCGACGAATCTGACCGTGAGTGCGAGCGTCGGCCACATCGGCGCCAGCGTCAGCCAAGAGGTCCAGCGCTGCGAGAAGTGGGACGTGTACGGCGGGAACGCCGGACCCGCGTCGACGTTTTACGGCATCAAGTACGACAACAACGACAAGTGCGGCCCGCAGTCGCGTGAGTTGTCGGCGCTCGCAGTCGTCGAGCTCGGTCAGGGTCAAACGCATTCCGGACGGGTGACGTACGGCGTGTGGCCCGGGAACGGTCCGTCGGTTCCGTCGTTCTGCTCCGGGCAGAGCTGCACCGGAAGCTGACTGAGATCCCAATGAAATTCTGCATCGCGGCCCTGAGCGGGCCGGACGTCAAAATCGAGGAGCACGGGCTCGATGCCAGGGAGCTTCGTCTGCCGCGCCAGCTCTACTGCACGACGAAGCCGGTCGTCGCGCTCGCGTACCTCGCGCTGCTCGAACGGCACGGCATCGACTGCACTCGTGCCGGTATCGACTTGGACGGCGCACTTGTCGAGAACGGTGGGCTTTCCGTGCTCGACATTCTCTCGCACCGCACCGGCCTGACGCAGCCCGACTATTGGATGTCGATGGCGATGCCAGCACGTATTCACGATTCGATGTTCCAACAGTTCGCAAGCGACCAAAGCGCAACGGAATCGCGACAGGCGAACCGAGCCCGCTACAGCGAGGTGCTCACCTGGTGGCTGCTGCGGCGCACCGGCGACGCGTTGTGCGGCGGCAACTTCGACCGCGCGTTGACGCACTTCCTGGACGTGCTGCTCGGTGAACGTCGGTTGCTCATGGCGCCCGACCCGTTGCTGCTCTCGGCGCCCTACGAGTCGCTGTCGACAGGATTTCTCGACGACGGCACGGATGTCGTGCCGATGTTGCACGGCATCGGGCGGAGGGCCCGGTTGCTCACGTCGTCGCACTTCGGTGGCTTCGGCACGCCGATCGCGCTCGCCGACTGGTACTTGGCCCTCCTGCGTGTGCGGCGCGGGGATCGCGCGGTGCCAGGCGCGGCGGCACTGTTCCCGAGTGCAGCGTTGCTCGAGCGGCTGGCCGACGACCGGCTCTTCGACGGCGACGGGGCTCGGCGCAGTTATGAGCTCGGGTTCCAGATCAACCTGCACGAGCACGGCTTCAACGGAAGTATCGGACCGGGCGCCTTCGGACATCATGGCGCCGGCGGTTCGCTGTTTGCATGCGCCGATCCAACCGACGACACGGTCTGGTTCGGCGTGGCGGACACGTTCCATACGACGATCGAGCGTCGCGACGCGCAGATACGCGCCGTCGCGAGCGCGGCCGGAAAACGCGCCGCGGAGATGATGCGCGAGGTGGCGGTATGAGTGACGCGTTGACAACGGTGCTCGTTCGGCGAACATGTCGCGAAGCCCGGATCGAGTCCTTGCAGTATCTCGAAACCTGGTGTGCGGGCGAGCTCGCAGCGCGAGTACCCGTCGTCGCCACCGCGGAGATCGCCGATGGCACGCTCACCGCAGTCGTCGGTTGCGATGATCCCGAATGCAGTTGCGCCGCGCCCGGCGTCGCGGCGGAGGTCGGCGAAGTCGGCTCGCCGCGCACCCTCACGCTCCCGGTGCCGGGGCTCGCGCACGTTCGCACACCGGTGCTAGCCGACTGGCCCGACGGCGAACGGTGCATCGCAGTAGAGGTGACGGGCGGTGTGCACAACGGCATGGTCTTTTCACTTCATTGCGGATTCGACGCGCGACTGTCGGTCGGTCCTCACACGCGCGGCGCCCCGGCGGCGGCCGCGGTCCGCGCGCCCTCGGGACTCATCACCCGCGTGTTGCTCGGAGTGCTCGATCCCGGCGAGCTGCTCGTCGGTGGGGAGGTTGAAGCGTCGCTGGCGACCATGACGGTCGCGGCGATGGGGTTCGAGACGGCCGCGCGGACCTGGGCGCCGGAGACCTGGGCGCTCGCACTGCTCGAGCGCGTGGAGGAGTGCGGGTTCCGTGTCGCGGCGTAAGACTTGGCTCGCCCTCGGCGTTCTCATGCTTGCGGTCGGCGGCGTCACAGCCGCAACCGCTGCGTTCTCGTCGGCCGACGGGCCCACGACCGTCTCCGCGGTCCGTCTCGTCGTCTTCGTTCCCGAAGGAACATCGGAACAAGAGGCCTCGGAGCTCGTCGCGGAAGCCTCGCAGAGCGCCGATGACGCCCTCGCCTTTCTCGCGGCGGCCGGTTTGACGCTCGACCAGCGGCCCGCGCGGCGCGTCAGCAGCAGCGAACTCGGTGTCGCACTCGTCGAGTACGACGAAGCGCTCGACGCGTGCAGCGCGCCGAGATGGCGCGAGGCGCTCGACGAGATCGACGGGATCGGCGGCGACGAGATCCCAATTCTCATCGGCGGGGTTATTCGGTCGACGTCACCGTTCGAGGGACTCGCGGGGGTCGCATGTGGCCCGCGCGTCGGAGCGTGCGGCGCGACCACACCGATCGGCGGCACCGTGCTCGTTGACACGTACCCGAACGAACGCGTCGAGATGTCGGCGCTCATGGCTCACGAGCTTGCACATGTGTTCGGCGTCGAACATCTCGACCAACCCGGCCCGTGCGGCATCGACCTCGCGGACTCGGCGGTGGGCAAGGACGTACCGGCTACGGTCAACCTCATGAGCGAGGTAGTACACGCCGGCTTGGTCCCGGAGGGCACACCGCATCGGCGCATTCGGCTCTCCGACGTCACGCTGACGGCCGGCCAGCGACAAATGCTCGTCGACGCGACCGAGACCGAGAAATGACGCGACGGCTATTGCCGGCCCTCGCCGCGGGCATCCTCGTAATTGCCGGCGCCGCATGTGGCGATGACACCGACGATGTTGGTGTGAATAGCGAAACGATTTCGATGCCCGGGCTCCCGTCGGGCGAGGTCGAGATCGAATCGACCGTCGACGAAGACGCGCAAGTGAAGGTGTGCACGATTGCCGACGACGCCCGCCGGTGCCTCGACATCGCGCCCGCGTGGAGCACCGAGATGCCGGTGGCCCGCCTCGACCCCGGTGCAGACACAACACTGCTCATGGTCCTCGTCCCGCCGGAGACGAACGTCGACGTCTCGGATGCCACGGCAACCAATGTCCTGCCGATCACCGATTCGCCAGTCGAGTTCGTACTGGCTGTGTTCGACGGCAGACCGGGGTGCGTCACCTTCGACGCGCTCGGCCCGAACGGCAACGCGACCAACGTCGTGCACGCCACGGACACGGTCTCGGGCAGCGCCGATACGACAGTGACCGAGACGGGCGGCGCCACCGGTTGCTCCGAGTAGCTGGGTCGGTCGATGGTTCGTGCAGGTGAGAGAGGCCGCCCAGGCATGCGCGTGCTGTATCTCGACATCGACACACTGCGCGCCGATCACCTCGGTTGCTACGGCTACCACCGCGCCACGACGCCGAACCTCGATGCGCTGGCGGCCGAGGGTGTGCGCTTCGCGAGCGCGTATGCGTCGGATGTGCCGTGCCTGCCCATGCACGACGGACGTCGGCGGGGAGGTGGTCTGGATGGTCTGCGACCGCTGACCGGCGCGCTCAGAGCGCCGATCTGAGCGCGCTGTATTCTTCTCGACGAGCCGGGGCGACCCAGGGCCAACATTACATGGCCCACTTTGAGATCACTCGCCTCCACCCAGGTGGCAGGAGTCAAGCCTGTGGCGTCGGCGCGCAACAGGGCCAGATCGGTGCCCGGGTCGCGCCCGATCAACTTGGCAGCCACGGTGCGGCCATCGGCCAGCCCAACCTGAATGTTGTCGTCCTGCTCCACCACATGGTGAGTGGTAATAATCAACCCATCAGCACTGTAGACCACGCCGCTGGCACCCATGCGCTGG
>JANNHK010000324.1:0-11319 GCA_031404355.1 Actinomycetes bacterium | reverse complement strand
CGAGGAGATCGACCGCTTCTATACCGCTACCGGCATGACAAACGCTCTCGATCAGTTGTTCGGGTCGACGGCATGGACATCCGTTTCCAGAGCGGCGCCTGAGTCGCACCGAAAGGAACTTCTACTCGACGCCTACTGCGGTGAACTCGAAACCCTGCCGAATGTGCGAACTGGTCGGTTCTCGATCTCGACCAAGAACGAGACGGCGCGCCTTACCCTTATCTTCGCCACGCACGACGACAAGGGCCTGCAGTGCTGGAACGACGTGAAGTGGAAACTCGATCCCGGAGTCGGGCGGTCAGCTGCAGAGCGACGGCCCGACGCACAGGGAATCCTGTTCAGTGACGATCTCTCAAGGTTGAAGGCAGCACTTCGGCGGGACTATGCCGGTCACTCGGCCTCGTTTGCCGATTTGTTGTCGCTCGCTCTGCGCGAGGGTTACCAAGAAAAGCACTTGCGTGACGCACTCGAGCAGCTGTCGGAAGAGGGTCTCGCGGCACGGGAAGAACCCATCGAATCGAAGTCGCACTGGCCTCCGGACAGCGCGGTCCGCTTGTGGGACTCCGAGGACAACGATCCCGCGTAGCGCGCACGTCCATCTGTGAGTTCAGATCTGCTGAACCTCGTAGATGTTCAGCTCCGGGTCGCGATCGGTGAGCGTGCTCGCTTGCGTGACGAAGTCGCCCGACGCCGGCACGGCGAAGTGCGTCATCAACGCGTCACGATCCGACCAGTGCTCGAGGAAGACGAGCCGGAGTGCGTCCTCGACGTCGCGGTGCACCGAGTGCAGCAGGCAACCCGGCTCCGCACGCGAGCGGTGTACGTGTTCGAGGCTCAGCTGCTGGAGCGCGTCGAACGTCTCCGGTCGGGCGCGCACGCTCCCCGTCACGATGATCACGGGAGCAAAGCTAGGACGAGTTCAGCGGGTGCGGTACTGCACCCGTAGGTCGCCCTGGCGGAACGCGACCGGGAGGATGCTGCGATCGGAGACTCGCCGCAAACGGACACCGTCCGGGCCGACGGAGACGACCTCGAAACCGGAGGTCCAGCGGCGCGTGTACGTGGAGTGCACTTCGACGGGCGTGCCCGCGGAGATCCGGGCGTTCGGAAGTCGTTGTTCGGCCACGTCGTCTCCCCTCGCGAAACATCCGGCCCCGCCTCCTCATCGACCGCTCGGCCCCGAAAACTTGAGCGGCCCCGCCAAATATCCGAACCCCAAATTAATTGGCTGAAGCTGCCAGATCCAGGGCGCGTGCCAAGGTGTCACCGTGGGTTCACGGGCTCGCATCCTCGGCCGCCGCACAGCGGTGCTGGTCGTGGTGCTGTTGCAACTGGGAATGGTCGTTCGGGGCTACACCGCCGACCACAAGGAATTCGCGTTCCAGATGTTCTCGGAGTCGTCCACCTGGCGAGCCGACGTCGTGCGGGTCACCGCCGACGGGCGCCGGATCCCGATCGACGAGCCGTGGGCAGGATACGAGTGGGACGAGCTCGTCGGCGACCGGGGCCTGCGCGCGGCGCCGGTTCGCCACCACGCCGACGCCGGTGTGGACAACCAGCTCGCGTTCCTCGACGCCGCGCTCGACTGGCTGGCCGACAACACACCGAACGACGCCGAGACGCTGTACCTCGAAGCAACCGTCACGTACTGGCGCAATACCCACGCACCGAAGACCGTCGTGCTCCGGAGCCACGACCGGGACATTCCATGAAAGGGCTCGACCAAGCCCTCGGGCGGCTCGTCAGCATGCGGGCGCTCGCGTTGCTGCGCATCCCCGCCGGCCTTGTCGTGTTGTTGCACCTGCGTCCGTTCCTCGACGACGCCCGCGACGGCCACATCTACCGGGACGCGTTCTACGCACCGTACGCGGCGTGGTACCCGGAACTTCCGCGTTCGCTGTACGTCGCGCTGCTCTGGCTCGGCGTCGCGGTCGCGCTCGCCATGGCGGCGGGGCTCTGCACGCGACTCGCGACGGCGACGACATTCGGTGTCGTCGCGTACAACCTCTTCCTGTCGACGACACACATGCACAACAACCGCGCCTATCTCGTGGTTGTGCTCGCTCTCCTCGCGGTCGCGCCGTGCGGGCGCGAGCTGTCGGTCGACGCGTGGATCCGGCGCCGGCGCGGACTGCCACCACTCGATCCGAGCGCGCCCGCCTGGCCGTTGCTGCTCCTGCGGTTCGAGGCGTCGGTCGTGTACGGGGCATCGGCCGTGAGCAAGCTCGTCGACCCCGATTGGTTCGGCGGCACCGTCACGTGGGACCGCACGGTGCGCGACCGCGCGGACATGCTCGCGAACGGCGTACCCGACTGGCTGGTGTCGATCCTGACCGACCGTGACTTCCACACGTTCGCGGCCAAGGTCATCGTGCTGACCGAGCTGTTCATCGCCATCGGTCTGTGGGTGCGCGCTACCCGATACGCGGCCGTGTGGGTGGCGGTGTGCTTCCACATCGCGATCGAATTGTCGGCTTCAGTGCAGGTGTTTTCGCTCGTGGCGATCTCGGCCCTCGTGATCTGGGCGGAACCCTCGACCCGCGATCGGGTCCTGAACTTCGACCCGGCAGTCGCGGCGCACCGCCGGTTCGTCGCGTTCGTTCGCTCCCTCGACTGGCTGGCCCGGTTTCGTATCGAACCCGGGTCGCCCGGAACTCGGCTCCGCGTCGTCGACCGCGACGGATCCGCGCGCACCGACGCCGCGGCCGCGGTACTCGTATTGAGCCGGTTGCCGGCGACCGCGTTCTTCGCCCTCCCGGCGCTGCTCGTGCTCGGGCGGGGACCTGCTCGCACCCGGCCCCTGCCGGTAGCGACCGGCTGAGCATGCGTCGATAGCCCACCGTGCACTGTGGGCTATCGACGCATCCCGTTAGCGGAGGGCTTCGAGGCGGGTGTCGATCTCGGCGAGGTCGGCGGCGGTCAGCGACCAGTCCGCGGCGGCGGCGTTGGCGATCGCCTGGTCGGGTTTGGTCGCACCCGCGATGACGCTCGCGACGACGGGCCGGGCGAGCAGCCACGAGAACGCGAGTTCCAACAACGAGTGACCGTGGTCGTGTGCCCAGCCGTCGAGGGCTTCGACCTTGTCGAAGTTCTTGTCCGACAGTGCTCGCTCCCGCCGCTCCTCGGGCACCGCCGCGAGCCGCGTGCCCTTCGGCGGTTCGGCAGCCCGCTGGTACTTGCCGGTGAGCATGCCGCTCGCAAGCGGGAAGTACGGGAGGAACCCGAGGCCGTGGCGCTCGCACGCGTCGAGGACACCGAGCCGTTCCGGTCCGCGTCGCAAGAGGCTGTACTCGTTTTGGACACTGACGTAACGCGCCCACCCGTGCTTCGCGCTGGTCGCCTCGCACTCGTCGATCAGCTCCGGCGAGAAGTTGCTCGCGCCGATCTCGCGGACCTTGCCCGCGCGCACGAGTCCGTCGAGCGCGCCGAGCGTCTCCTCGACCGACACGGCGCTGTCGGGAAAGTGCAGCTGGTAGAGATCGATGCGGTCGGTGCCGAGTCGCTTCAGGCTGTCGTCGACCGCGCTCGCGACGTACGCCGCACTCGCGCCGCCCGTGCGTTCGTCGTCGATCGGACCGCCGAACTTGGTCGCGATGAGCACGTCGTCGCGCCGGCTGCCAAGCGCGCGGCCGAGGTACTCCTCGCTCAACGTGCCGCCGTAGATGTCGGCCGTGTCGTAGAACGTGATGCCGGCATCGACCGCGGCGTCGACGACCCTCTTCGTCGCGGCCTCGTCGATGCGCATGCCGAAGTTGTTGCATCCGAGCCCGACGGCCGAGACGGTCAGGGAACCGATCGTCCGTGTCTGCATGCCCGAAGTGTGCCACTCCCGCGATGCGAACGTCAGAGACGGTCGGCCGCAATGCGGGTGGCGGTCGCGTAGTCGGGCTTGCCGACGTTGGTGCGGGGTGCCTCGCCGAGGATCAGCGCCTTCGGGGCTTTGTACCCGGCGATGCGTTCGCGGCAGTGCTCGCGGAGCGCGTCGAGCGTGAGTTCGGGTGCGCCGTCGCGCAGGCGGACGAGCGCGACGACCTTCTGGCCGAACCGGTCGTCGGGTGCACCGACCACGACGGCGTCGAACACGTCGGGGTGGGCGCGGATCGCGGCTTCGACCTCTTCGGGGAAGACTTTCTCGCCGCCGGTGTTGATGCACCCCGAACCGCGGCCGTACAACACGATGCGGTTCTGTTCGTCGCGCACGGCCCGGTCGCCCGGCAACACCCAGCGCACGCCGTTGGCGTCGCTGCGAAACGTCGCCGCGGTCTTCGCTTCGTCCTTCCAGTACCCGAGCGGGATGTACCCGCGCCGGGCGAAGAGCCCTTCGACGCCGGTCGGGCTCGCGTCGAGCGTGTCGGGGTCGAGCACCGACGTGCGTTCGTCGGCAGCGAACGCGGGCCGGTCACCGCCGCTCGCGCCGATCTCGCTGCCGGCGGCGCCCGTCTCGGATGCGCCGTAGCTGTCGTTCACGAGCGCGTTCGGGAACGCGTCGTGCAACTGTCCCTTGACCGCGCCACTGAGCATCGCCCCGCCGTTGCCGAGCGTCACGAGCGACGCGAGATCCCAGCGACCCGGGTGCGCCAGCGCCGCTTCCGCGAGCGGGCGCGCCATCGCGTCGCCGATGATGCCGATCGACGTCGCGCGTTCCTTCGCCACGAGGTCGAGGATCTTCTCCGCGTCGAACGACCGCTCGGTGTAGAGGATCGCCCGCCCGCCCGCATACATGCTGATGAGTGTCAACCACTGCCCGCCGCCGTGCATGAGCGGACCCAACACGAGCGGGTCGAGTGGGAATCCGGCGCCCGTCGCGTTGCGGGCGATGTCGCCCGGTTGCTTGATGGGATCGAGCGGGTTGCCACCCATCACGCACGCGTAGAAGAAGTCCTCGTGCCGCCACATCACCCCCTTGGGCATCCCGGTGGTGCCGCCCGTGTAGAGGACATACACGTCGTCGTCCGACCGGGCCACCGCGTCGAGCCCGGCGCGAGAGGCATCGGCACCCGCCCAGTCACCGAGGCGGATCATGTTCTTGATGGCAAGCTCCTCCACCATCGGCACGTATTCGTCCTCGACGATCATCGCCGCGAGTTCGGCGTCGTCGGCGACGTAGCGCAGTTCGTCGAGCGTGTATCGCCAGTTGATGTTCACGGGCACCGCGCCCGCTTTCCAACAACCGAGCAACGCCTCCACGTACTCGGCCCGGTTGCGCGAGTAGATGCCGACGCGCGTTCCGGGGTCGACGCCGAGGGTGTGCGCGACCTGGTTCGCGGCCTCGTCGAGTGAGCGGCGGGTGTGCCGCACCGGTCCGGCGACGAGACACTCCGCGTCAGGACCCGCGTCGCACAGGGTCTCCCACAGGTCGGCCAGGTTGAAGCTCGTCACGCCGTGCCCCGCATCCGGTCGGTGCGGTGCACCGGGTCGGTGTCGAACTTCGGCAACACGTGCCTACCAAACGTCTCGATGATCTCGATCGCCACCTCGCGCGACATCGTCGACGACAGCAGTCCGAACACGACCTGGTCGGCGCCGGCCGACTCGTACGCCTTCATCGCCTTCGTCACTTCGTCGGGCGTGCCGTACGGGCTGAACCCGGACCGGATGCGCAGGTCGATCTCCTCGACCGTCGGCTCGGGCAGCACGTCGGGCCACACGGGGAATCCCTCCGGGCGCGGGAACGTGTCGAGATACCGGAACACGAGACTGTTCTGGTAGCTCATCGAGAGTTGCGTGCCGAGCTCGCGCACGCGGGCGCCGTCTTCGAGGCAGAGCAACTGCGTGGTGACCATCACGTTGTTGTTCACGTAGTCGCCGACGGGCTCCGCCTTCTCGATCTCCTGCTTGTACAGGTCGATGAGCGGCGCGACCGCGTCGGGCCCGCCCATCGTGAAACACAACACACCGAGCCCCATGCGCGCGGCCTTCTCGAACGTCGCCGGGTTGCCCGCCGCGACCCACATCGGCGGATGCGACGGCTTGTACGGCTTCGGCAACACGTTGCGTTGCGGCATCGAGAAGAACTGGCCGTCGAAGCCGGGGTACTCCTCGGCCCGCCACATCTTCGGCAGCTCGGCGATCACTTCGTCGAACATGGCTTTGGTGAGGTCTGGGTCCTCGATGCCGAACCCGCGCTGCTCGGTGGTCGACGAGCCGCGGCCCATGCCGAACTCGAACCGGCCTTCGGTGAGGTGGTCGAGCAGCGCAACGCGTTCGGCGACGCGGGCCGGGTGGTTCACCGGCGGCGTGATGTTGAAGATGCCGGACCCGATGTGGATGCGCTCGGTCGCGGCCGCGAGGTACCCGAGGAACACCTCGTTGGCCGACAGGTGCGAGTAGTTCGTGAGGAAGTGGTGTTCGGTCGCCCACGTGTACTTGAACCCGGCCCGGTCGGCCGCCTGCACGACGGCGACCTCGTCCATGATGCGCCGGTGCTCGTCGCCGTCGAACTGCGGCAGCACGCACGCACTGTTGAAAAGCCCGAACTCCATCACATCTCCCTCCCCCACCCGCTTGTTCGCGGAGGGGCCTTCGGCCAGTAGCACTCACGGCGCACCCGTGTTACTTCCCCTCGATCTGGTCCAGTACCGCTGTGAGTGCGTCGGCGAAGACCCGGCGCGACAGTGCGACTGACCGGGTCTCGGCGTGTTCTTCGAGCGCCGCTTCGAGCGTCACGAATGCGCCCGCAAGATAGAGGATCGTCTGCACGGCCCGCGCCGCGCCCGGGCCTTTCAACCCGGCCGCCTCCACCTCGCGGGCCAGCGCCACGTGGGCCGGGTGCCACAAGGCGGCGGCCCGACCCTGCCCGAACGCGAGCGACACGAGGGCGCGGTGCTCCACGGCCTGGCGGTGCACGTCGAGCGCGATGGCCTCCATGCGCGTCCGCGGCGAACGGCCCCGAGGCCGCACTTCACCCAGTTCCGCGATGAAGGAGTCGACGATCGCACCGACCAACTCGTCGCGCCCGCCGACGTGCCAGTAGATCGCCGTGTGCGCGACACCGAGATCGGCCGCGAGCTTGCGCATCGAGAGCGCGTCCGCGCCGTCCTTCTCGACGATGCGACGCGCCGCCGCGACGATGCGCGCCCGCTCGGGCTGCGTGTCGGTTGCCGTCACACGGAACCCGGCGGGACGAGCCCTTCCTTCCACCAGCGGCCCTGGCGCACTTCCTCGGGGTCGACGGCTCGCGTTCGGTCCTGGCCGAGGTCCTCGGGACTCGGACCGATGCGGTCGGCGATCGGGCGCAGTGCGTCGATGTCGAAGCCGTACACGCCGGCCGCGGTGCCGCCGAGCATCGCGTGCGTGTCCTCGACGGGCACGTCGTGGAACGTCTCCTTCAGCTTCGCGACCGTGTGCGGCCACGTGCCTTCGGGGTGGGGGTAGTCGTTGCCCCACATCACCGTGTCGATACCGATTGCGTACCGGCGGCGGATCTCCTCGCGGCTCATCGTCGATGCACCGATGAACACATTGCGCCCGAAGTACTCGCTCGGCAACCGCGACACCTTGCCCGCGAGCTGCGCGACCATCTTCTTCGTCGTGTGCCCGCCACCTAGGTACGTGTCCCACTTCCACATGAGGTCGGGCGCCCAGTATGCGGCGGACTCGGTGATGCAGAACTTCAGGTTCGGGTGCCGCTCGAACGCGCCGCCGAACAGCAGGAACCACATCGGCCGCACCGCCCACCACACGACTTCGGCGAGATACATGCCGACGTTGTCCTGGTACTCGTCCATGGGCGCCGACCCCGAATGCGTGTGCACGGGCATCCTCGACGCCGCGCACGCAGCCCATACCGGTTCGTACACCGGGTCCTGGTAGGGCGCGTGGTTGCGCCACATCGTCGGCACGAGGATGCCGCCCCGCAACCCGTTGGCCGCGGCCCACTCGATCTCGGCAACCGCGCGTACGGGATCGTGGGTAATCGGGACCAGCGCGACACCCGCCCGCCGTTCGGGACTGTGCGCGCACAACTCGGCAAGAAAGCGGTTGTGGGCGCGCGCACCCGCGAACGCGAGTTCCGGGTCGGTGATGTCGGCCGCGCTCAAGCCCGCACCGAACGGCGGCGACGCGTTGCCCGTGATCGCGTCGGCGTCGGGGAACAACACCTCGCCCGCGACGCCGTCGCCATCGAGTTCCTTGTCGCGTTGGCCCGCGTCGTACGCACCGCGCAGGCCTTCGGCGTTGTCCTCTTCCCAGCTCGTGATGTAGTCGCCGCTCGCGGCCAGGCGTTGTTCGCGGATCGCCTGGCGTTCGGCGAGGTACCCCTCGAACGCGCCGTGGTACTTCGCTTCGAGGTACGGCCGGTACTCCTCGCACGGCAACCCTGCGTGGCAATCGGCCGAGATGACCAGGTACCGATCGCTCACTTTTTCCCCTTACCGAGCACCGACATGTCGTCGTAGCGCTGGTGCACGAACGGGGCAAGCCACTCGCTCTTCACGTACGAGTGGATGACACCGCTCTGGAACGTCGTGCGCTCGCTCCAGTTGAGGTCGACGAGCCGGCGCACGGGGATGTCGGCCACCGGGTCGAGGGGCGAGTCGCGCAGCACGAGGTCGCCGTCGACGCGTTCGAGCACCCGCATCTTCTCCTTCTTGTGGCAGTAGACGAGCGCGGGGTCGTTGTCGAAGCCGGACCCGTCGGGCGCGGGCAGGAACTTGAAGTAGAAATCGGTCTTCGTGCGTTCGGGCGGCGACTCCAGCGTCTCCGCGACGCGGCCCTGGATCTCGACGACCGTGAACCCCATGCGCGCCATCACCCCGTGCACGTCGGCACCGTCGCGCTTCACCCACACCTCGCCGATCTTCTTCGGCTCGCCGAACGTCTCGCGCCCGCCGACGGTCGCCTGCTCGGAAGTCATCGGCATGAACAGCGGGTACTCGCCTTCGAGGCCCTCGTGCTTCGCCCGCACCGCGAAGTACCCCGCGCCGAACGTGTACCCGCCCGGCATGTCGACGGTGGTGATCGTCGCCCGCACGAGCGGCTCGGCCGGCGGTTCGAGCGGCGGTGGCAGCACCGCCGCGATGATCTCGGGGTCGGTCTCGTAGATCGCGGTGAGCGCCTGCGACCAGATCTCGCCCTTGGCCGCTTCGAGTTCGCGGTTGCGCCGCTCCTCCTCGGACCGGGCGGCGTACCGAATCTTCGACATGTGTTCCCCCTACCTTGGAACCTGTAACACCGTTACAGTAACGCCGACACGGTAGCAACACCAAGGGGGACAAGTGCAGACGCTGCGAGACAAGGTCGCCGTCGTCACCGGCGGCGCGAGCGGCATCGGGCTCGCCATGGTGCAACGCTTCGCGGCCGAGGGCATGACCGTGGTCGCCGCCGACGTGCGCAAGGACGCGCTAGACGAGCTGGGCGAACATCCGCAGGTGTACGGCGAACAGGTCGACGTCACCAAGTACGAGTCGGTTGCCGCATTGGCCGAGCGAGTGATCGACCGGCACGGTGGCGTCCACGTGTTGTGCAACAACGCGGGAGTCGGCTCGGGTGCCGAGGGTTTCATCTGGGAGCACGAGCTGGCCGACTGGCACTGGGGCTTCGACGTGAACGTGTGGGGTGTCATCCACGGCATCAAGGCGTTCGTACCCCACATGGTCGCGAGTGGCGAGGAAGGACACGTCGTGAACACGTCGTCGGGCAACGGCGGCGTGGTGCCGTTCGGCGACACGGCGGTGTACGCGACGACGAAGGCCGCGGTCGTGACGATCACCGAGTCGTTGTACGCGCACCTGCTGCGCGCGGAGGCGAAGGTGCGGGCGTCGGTGCTGTTCCCCGGCCCGAACTGGCTGCGCACGAACCTCTGGGAAGCCTGGCGAACCCGCCCCGACGAGTACACGAAGGAAGTGCCGCGCCAGACGCCGTACCCGTCGCTCGAACAGCTCGAGCAGCTCATGGCCGAGCGCGGCGTCGACATGGAGTGGACGCCACTCGAAGAGGTCGCCGACGTCGTCGCCCGCGGCATCGTCGCCGACCAGTTCTGGATGATGCCGCCCAGCGAGTCGACCGACACGTCGATCAGGGCCCGGGCCGACTCGATGCTCACCCGCAGCAACCCCACGTACTTCCGGGAGTGGAAATGACCGAGCGCTACACGGTGATTTCATCGGATGGTCACGCCGGCGCACCGCCGCACGAGTACCGCGAGTACCTGCCCGCGCGCTGGCACGACGAGTTCGACGCGTGGGCGCAGAGCTTCCACAACCCGTTCTCCGACCTGGCCGGGTCGAACGCGTACCGCAACTGGGACAGCGCGCAACGGCTCGCCGAACTCGAAGCCGACGGCATCGTCGCCGAAGTGCTGTTCCCGAACACGATCCCGCCGTTCTGGCCGTCGGGTGCGCTCGTCTCTCCCGCGCCGACCGCCGTCGACTACGAACGGCGCTTCGTCGGGCTCCAGGCGCACAACCGCTGGCTCGCCGACTTCTGCGCGCAGACGCCGGGCCGGCGCGCGGGCATCGCGCAGATCTTTCTCAACGACCCCGACGACGCGCTCGCCGAAGTGCGCTTCGCGGCCGAGTCGGGCTTGTTCGGCGGCATTCTGTTACCCGGCGTCGCGCCGAACCACGAGATCCCGCCGTTGTGGAGCGACACGTACGAACCACTCTGGGCCCTGTGCGAAGAGCTCGACATCGTGGTCAACCACCACAGCGGCGGCGGCCTCCCCGTCTTCGACGTCGCCGACCCGGCCGCGCGCGCGCGGTGATGCTCGTCGAGATCCCCATCTACGCGCACCGCGCGCTGTGGGCGTTGATCTTCGCGGGCGTGTTCGAGCGCCACCCCAACCTGAAGTTCGTCCTCACCGAGCAGGGCACGAGTTGGGTGCCGGGCACGCTTGCCAACCTCGACTGGTTCGCGGGCCGGATGCGCCTGCCCGACGCGGCCGAGTCGCACTTCGGTGGCGAAGCCGTGTCGAAGCTGTCACTGACACCGAGCGAGTACTTCGCCCGGAACTGCTGGATCGGCGCGAGCTTCCTGCGGCCCATCGAGTCGACGCTGCGCTACGACGTCGGCATCGACCGCATCATGTGGGGCAGCGACTACCCGCACACCGAAGGCTCGTACCCGTATTCCCGCGAAGCGTTGCGCGCCGCGTTCGCCGGCGCTCCCGAACCAGAAGTGCGGGCCATGCTCAGTGAGAACGCGGCGCGGGTCTACGACTTCGATCTCGCCGCGCTCGACGCGCTGGGGATCGGCCCGACGGTCGACGAGATCGCGCAACCACTTATTACCCCACCCGTCGACAGCAGCTGCAACGCGTTCGACCCCACCGCCATCGTCCGCACCTGGTAACCCCCGGCGCGCAGATCAGCGGGTGACGTG
>JANNHK010000323.1:0-4374 GCA_031404355.1 Actinomycetes bacterium | reverse complement strand
GCTCAGGTCGTCGTAGGCCGGGGCCTTGCGGTGGATCGGCATCGTGAGCTCGGCGCTGACGTCGCCGCGCTCGTCGATCGGCTGGCCGAGCACGTCCATGATGCCGCACCAGCGAGCTGTATCGCGAGATCTTCATCGGCGGCGTCTTGAAGGAGGACCCCACCGAAGAGCAGAACAGCGCGCTCTTCGCCGAGATCACCTCGTGCATTCCCGTCGAGGCGTTCGCCGGTAGCGACGGGACCGGTGCGGATGGTTAGCTTCGCTGCATGACGGTTCACGAGCGTCCTTTCGGCCGGTACTACGAAGACTTCGAGATCGGCGACGTCTACAAGCACTGGCCGGGCAAGACGATCACCGAGTACGACGACCATCTGTTCTGCATGATCACGATGAACCACCATCCGCTCCACACCGACGCGTGGTTCGCGGAGACGCAGACCCAGTTCGGCAAGAACGTCGTCGTCGGCAACCTCGTGTACTCGTTGGTGCTCGGTATGTCGGTCCCCGACGTCAGTGGCGTCGCGATCGCGAACCTCGAGGTGGAAACGCTCCAGCACAAGATGCCGACGTTCCACGGCGACACGATCTACGCCGAGACCAACGTGCTCGAAAAGCGGGAGTCGCAGAGCAAGCCCGACCGCGGCGTCGTGACCGTCGAGACGCGCGGCTACAACCAACGCGGCGAAGAGGTGTGCTACTTCAAACGCCGCGTGATGGTGCCGAAACGAGAAGCCGCAACACCGCGGGAACGCCCGTACGGGTAAGCGCGTGAGCGCCGGCGACTGTGTGTTCTGCCAGATTGTCGCGGGGGAGCAGCCCGCGCATGTCGTCGTCGACGAACCCGACGTGTTCGCGTTTCTCGACACGCGGCCGGTGTTCAAGGGGCATGTGCTCGTCGTGCCGCGCGCACACGTGGTGACGCTGCCCGAACTCCCGGCCGAGCTGCTCGGTCTCGTGTTCGGCGCGGTGCAACGCTGTTGCGCCGCAGTCGTGTCCGGACTCGGCGCGCAGGGTTCGTGGGTTGCGGTCAACAACGTGGTCAGTCAGGCCGTGCCGCACCTGCACGTCCACGTCGTGCCCCGCACGAAGGGCGACGGGCTGCGCGGCTTCTTCTGGCCCCGCCTGAAGTACGAGGGCACCGAGGAGATGGCCGAGTACGCCGCCCGTCTTCGGGCGGCCCTGCCCGGCCCTTGACATCCGCAACGATGTAATGATGTAATCAGACCATGAGCGACGATACGACCCTGGCGGGCTGGTTCGCCGGCCGCATTCCCGACGGCTGGTTCACGGCCGTTCCCGACGTGCGTTCCGACCGCGACGAGATCCTCGTCGTCGGCTCGGTCGCCGAGCCCGAGTACCCGAAGGGCGCCGACGACGACGCACGGGTGGCGGCGCGCGAGGCCCGCATCAAGCGCTTCCGAGAGGAGACGCGCGACCAGCGCATGCGGATCGCGGACGAAGCCGAACGCCGCACCGGCCGGAAGGTCGCGTGGGGCGCGCGCTGCGGAGGTGTGGAGCGCGTATTCACCAGCCTCTCGGTTCCGGTGATGACGCGGTTGCGCATGCCCGAGCGCCGCGTGCTCGACACGCTCGTCGCCGGCGGCGTCGCGCGCAGTCGGTCCGACGCACTGGCGTGGTGTGTTCGTTTGGTGGGCGACCACGAAGGCGACTGGATCCGAGCACTGCAGGACGCGCTCGTCGCCGTCGACCAGGCGCGCGCCGAAGGCCCGGCGCCCGCGGCATAGTCGACGCGTCAGCAGGCGGTCGTGTCGCGGAGCCCCGCGAGGTCGCCGTTTCCCCAGTGCAGGATGATGTTCGACGACGGGTTCATGACCGAACTCATGTCGCTGATGTGATCGAGCCCGAGTACGTGACCGAGTTCGTGGATCGCGACCTGCCCCCACCCGATCGGTCCCCAGTCGAACTGTGATCCGGGCGGCGCGAGCAACACCGTCTGCGCGGTCGACAACCAGAACCGGCCGCGGCTCGGCGGGTCGGGCAGCGCGACACCGAGGGGGACGTTGCCGTTGGGCAGCATCGCGCCGAGGTTGGTCCATCCCGCGACGACGGTGTCAGCGGGCGGACGCTCGTCGCCGATCGTGCCGCCGTACTGGAACGTGACACCGAGCGCCCGGGACGCGTAGTCGAATAATTCCTCGAACATCTCGAATGCACCGGTCGGCGCGTTGCGCGGATCGAAACGCCACGTGATGCCGCGGCACCGGCTCCAGTCGACGTTCGCGATCTTCGCGTTGGCACCCTGCGCGCTTTCGAAGGCGTCGCTCCGGGCTCGGCCCGAGTACGCGATCCACGTACCGTTGCCGTCGGGGGTGAGCGCGAGCCCGACCGCAATCGAACCTGCGTGCGGATTGCCGCGCGGCACCGCGATTGCCGCGCCCACCGAGGAACCCTGCACGGTTCTGTGGGTCCAGATGCCGCCGGTCTCGTCGAGGATCAGGTAGCCGGTCCCGTCGGGAAGCGCGGCGATGTCAGTGGCGAGGTCGGTGACGAAGCCTTCCCCGCCGAGGTACGCGGCGTCGCCGAACGAGTAGACCGCACCGTCGCGGCCGACCAGCCAGTAGCCGAGGTTCGTTACCGTCGGAGCGAGGGCGACGATGGGCGCCGAGAGCGAAACGCCGCCCAGCGAACCGCAAAACGGTGCGTCGCCGAACGCGAACACGCCGCCGTCTTCGGCCACGAGCCAGTAGCCGCGCCCGGTCGACGTCGGGATGAGTCCGATCATCGGCGCGTTGAGCCGGAGTGACCCCGTCGACCCGAAGAACTGCGCGTCGCCGAACGAGAACACGCCGCCGTCACCTGCGACGAACCAGTACCCCGCGCCCGCGCGCGTCGCGGCCATTCGCAACGCGGGCGAGTTCAACCGGAACGCGCCCGTCGATCCGTAAAACCGCGCGTCGCCGAACGAGAACACGCCGCCGTCGCCGCCGAGCAACCAGTACCCGGCGCCCGACGCGCTCGGTGAGATGTCTACGAGCGGTTGGTTGAGGAGGGTGTTGCCGGTCGAGCCGTAGAAGCCGGCGGTGCCCGCCGCCGCAACCGACTCGCGCTGCGGTAGCTCGGCGCCGGCCGGCGTCGGGGGAACGAGCGCGGTGAGCGCTACGAGCACGATGAGAACGATCTGGATGCGGCGCAATCGCGGCAGATATTACGACCGGGTTCGGTTCTGACGCTTGGCGGCCGATTCGTGCGGATAAGGTCGGGTATTGACGTATTTGTGAAGTATCGTTACGCTTCGTGGCAGTAAAGGGGGGGGCCAGGCGTCTGCCGTGCCTCTGGATCTCGTATCTGAGGGTGGGCGGACATGAGTCCCAGGTTGGGCATGAAGCGGCGCCGGCGCGCGCGGCTCGGAGCGGTATTGCTGATCGCCGGACTGCTGTCCGTGCTCAGCGGGGCGGCACTACAGGCGGGCGCGGACGTCGGACCCTCCGGCAACGTCACGCTTTCATTCCAAGACGGCCAGCTGATCACGCCGCTCGGCATCGTGGTCGAGCCGATCGCGGGCACCCTCGTGGGAACGGTCGACGCCAACGGCGACATGTTCTTCGCGCAGGCCGACGTTATGTTCGACGACTTCGTCGTTCCGGGCACGCCGGTGGGGAACATTCCGGTTTCCGTCGTGCCCAACTCCGATTTCACGGGTCATGTCGATCCCGATACCGGAGCGTTCACGCTGTCGGGATCGTTCTCGACGCTGCTCGACCTACTCGGGTTGACAGACTGCCCGCTCGGGCCGATCCCGCTGAACTGGTCGACGAGCCCGAACTTCGGAGGCGCGACGTCGTACAACCCGGCGACCGGTGAGGCAGTGCTTGTCGAGGATGGGTTCATCGTCCCGGCCATCGCGCCCACCGAGACGGCGTGCGGGACCCCTCCGGACATCAATGTTCTCAACGCGCTGCTCGCCCTGCCGAGCGTTCCGTTCAATCCGGTCGGCCCGGCCGGCACTCCGGTCGGGTTCAGGATCGTCCAGCCGGTCAGCATCGATCCGATCCTCGACACGGTCACGTCGACGAGCCTCGACGACACGACGACCACGACCGAAGAACCGACGACGACGACGTCGGCTCCGACGACGACGACGACGACGACGACGTTGGCTCCGACGACGACGACGACGTTGGCTCCGACGACGACGACGTCGGCTCCGACCACCACGACGTTGGCTCCGACGACGACGACGACGTTGGCTCCGACCACGACCACGACGACGACGTTGGCTCCGACGACCACGACGTCGGCTCCGACGACGACGACGTCGGCTCCGACCACCACGACATTGGCTCCGACGACGACGACAACGACGTTGGCTCCGACGACGACGACGTCGGCTCCGACCACCACGACATTGGCTCC
>JANNHK010000322.1:0-1676 GCA_031404355.1 Actinomycetes bacterium | reverse complement strand
GAAATGCCCGACGGCACGCGCAACGACGTGTCCTTCACGTCGGACGCCTTCTCGCCGAAGATCGCGCGCAACAGCTTTTCTTCCGGGGTCAGCTGCGTCTCGCCCTTCGGCGTGACCTTGCCGACCAGCACGTCACCGGCCTCGACTTCGGCGCCGATGTAGACGATGCCGGAGTCGTCGAGACGACCCAGCTGCGCTTCGCCCAGGCTGGAGATGTCCCGCGTGATTTCCTCGGGGCCCAAGTTGGTGTCGCGTGCCACCACCGACAGCTCTTCGATGTGGATCGACGTGTAGCGGTCGTCGCCGACCACGCGCTCGCTGATGAGGAGGGAGTCTTCGTAGTTGTAACCGTTCCACGGCATGAACGCGACGAGCATGTTCTGGCCGAGGGCCAGTTCACCCATGTCGGTCGACGCGCCGTCGGCGATCACGTCACCCTTGGAGATGATGTCGCCCACCACCACCAGCGGACGCTGGTTGATGTTGGTGTTCTGGTTGCTGCGCTTGTACTTGGTGAGGTTGTAGATATCGACACCCACTTCACCGGCGCCGGCTTCCGCATCGTTGACGCGGACGACGATGCGCGAGGCATCGATGTAGTCGACCTTGCCGCCCCGGCGCGCCATGACGGCCGTGCCCGAGTCGACCGCAGCCGTACGCTCCACGCCCGTGCCAACCAGCGGCTTTTCCGGACGCAGGCAAGGTACGGCCTGGCGTTGCATGTTCGAACCCATCAGTGCGCGATTGGCGTCGTCATGCTCGAGGAACGGGATGAGCGAAGCCGCCACCGACACGATCTGCGACGGTGCCACGTCCATGTAGTTGACCTTGTCGCCGGTCGACAGCATGAATTCGTTCTTGCTGCGGCACGAGACGAGTTCGTCGTCGAGCTTGCCGTTCTTGTCGATCTTGGCGTTGGCCTGCGCGATGACGTACTGGCCTTCTTCAATCGCCGACAGGTAATCGATCTGGTCGGTGACCTTGCCGTCCGACACGCGGCGATACGGCGTTTCGAGGAAGCCGTATTCGTTGGTACGGGCATACAGCGCCAGCGAGTTGATCAGGCCGATGTTCGGGCCTTCCGGGGTTTCGATCGGGCACACGCGGCCGTAGTGCGTCGGGTGCACGTCGCGGACTTCAAAGCCCGCACGCTCGCGCGTGAGGCCGCCAGGCCCGAGTGCCGAGACGCGACGCTTGTGCGTGATCTCGGACAGCGGGTTGGTCTGGTCCATGAACTGCGACAGCTGCGAGCTGCCGAAGAATTCCTTGATCGCGGCCGAGATGGGCTTGGCATTGATCAGGTCGTGCGGCAGCAGGTTGTCGCTCTCCGCCTGACCGAGGCGTTCCTTCACGGCACGCTCGACGCGCACGAGGCCCGAACGGAACTGGTTTTCGGCCAGTTCGCCGACCGACCGCACGCGGCGATTGCCGAGGTGATCGATGTCATCGATTTCGCCGCGACCGTTACGCAGGTCGACCAGGATCTTGATGACGGCGATGATGTCTTCGTTGGTCAGCGTGGAGGCGCCCTTCAGTTCAGGCCGGCCGATGCGCCGGTTGAACTTCATGCGACCGACAGCCGACAGGTCGTAGCGCTCTTCCGAGAAGAACAGACCATGGAACAAGGCTTCGACGGCCTCTTCGGTCGGCGGCTCGCCGGGACGCATCATGCGATA
>JANNHK010000321.1:0-5673 GCA_031404355.1 Actinomycetes bacterium | reverse complement strand
AGCGCGAGCAGGCGCGGCGCGATGTCGGCGAGGAACGTCGACCGCATGGCGGCCGGGTCGCGGCTCGGTCGGTCCCAGACGAGATAGATCAGCTTCTCCAAACGAGTGCCTCCCGCACCGAATCGGACATTGCCACCTGAGCGCGCGTCGCGTAGGCCTCGGCCCGTTCGGCCATGCGCTCGGGTTCGTACTCGTAGTTCGCCATCATGCCCGCGGACCGTTCCCACCCGGTCGGGCTGGGGTCGGCGAACCAGTTCACCCGTTCCAACGCGGCGCCGTTCGACAGATGGAAGTTGGCGACCGGGTCGAGTACCCGGCCATCGGTCACCGACGTGAGGTAGCGCGCGGCGAGCGCCAACAGCGCGGGCGCGATGGCTTCGTCGTCGATCCAGTCGGGATCGGCCAGCCGTTCGAGAAATCGTTTCGGTTCGGCGGGAAGTTGCAACGCCTCCGACTCCGAAAGTTCGGCGACGCCGTGCGTCTCGAGCCACCGCCGGAATCCCGGCATGGGAGACAGCGTGACAAAGCGGCGGACGTGCGGCAGTTCGCGGCCGAGTTCGTCGACCACTTGCTTGATCAGCGCGGTCCCGAGCTTGATGTCTTCGAGACCCGGCTGGCAGCTCGAGATCGAATAGAAGACCGCCGTGTCGGTCTGCGCCGGGTCGAGTTCGGGCGCGTCCTCGTCGAGGAGTGGTGGCAGTGCGGTCGCGATTCCGGCGGTGAGCGCGATCTCGACGAACACCAGGGGCTCGTCGGGCATGGCGGGATGGAAGAAGGCGTAGCAGCGCCGGTCGGAGTCGAGCCGGTTCTTGAGGTCGTTCCACGAGTCGATCGCGTGCACCGCTTCGTAGGCGATCAGCTTCTCCAGCAGCGACGCGGGCGCATCCCACGTGATGCGGCGGAGTTCGAGCCGGCCCGCGTCGAACAGGCGCACCAGGTACAGATACAACTCGTGCCCGATCCGCGCGAACTCGGGGTCTCCGTGGCGGAGTAGGTCGGCGCGCATGTCGACCAAGAGCTTGACGCCGCCGTCGACACCCGCGAACAGGTCGAACAAGCGATTCGCTGCCGGGGTGAGCGCAACCCGCAGGCGCGCCTCGACCTCGCGGCGCTCGGTGCTGTCTTGCGCGCCCTGCACGGCTGCAATCGCGGAGTCAATCGCGCCGGGGTCAGTGTGGAACTCCCCGCCGAGCCGATGCAGGAACCGCAGCCGCTCCTCTTCGCCGAGCGCGAAGTAGATCTCGGCGACGGTTGCGGCGTCGGCACGCTGCGCGATCGGTTCGTGGTGACTCAAGAGCCGGCCGATGAGCGTGTCGAGTGACGACTCGGGTGTGCTCGCCTCGCGCCGCCTGAACCGGTCGAGCAGACGGCGCGCTCGTGATCTCGCTTCGCTCACCCGGTGCTCCCTGTGGCTCCGTCCCACTATGGTCCACGCGCATGACGAACGCATGCGCGGGCCGGGTTGCATTGATTACGGGGGCCAGCCGGGGCATCGGCGCCGCGGCGGCCCGCCGGTTCGCGGCGGAGGGCGCGCGGGTGGCTGTCGTTGCCCGCAGCTTGGAGGTCGGGTCGGGCGGCCACTTGCCCGGTTCCCTGCGCGAGACCGCCGACGCAATCACTGCCGCGGGCGGCGTCGCGTTCCCGATCGCGGCCGACTTGTCTGACCCCGCGTGCGACCGCGCCGCGATCGTGAAGCAGGCCGAAGCCGAGCTTGGCCCGGTCGACATCCTCGTCAACAATGCGGCCGCGTGTTTCTTCCTCTCGCTCGACGACACGTCTGAGCGCCGGTTACGGGTCGCGTACGAAGTCAACGTCATCACGCCGTACCTGCTTGCGAAGGCCGTGGCACCCGGGATGCGCGAGCGCGGCGCGGGGTGGATCGTCAACATCACGAGCGCGATCGTCGACCCCACACCGTCGCCGCAGCAGGCGCTCTCGTCGACGTACGCGCCGAGCAAGGCCGCGCTCGACCGCCTCAGCATCTCGCTCGCAGCCGAGCTCGGACCCGCCGGCATCGCGGTGAACGCCGTTGCGCCGTTCGCGGCGGTACGCACCGAAGGCGCCACGGCGATGATGGACCTCCCCGACGAAGAACTCGAACCCATGCACACCATGGTCGACGCGATCATCGCGCTCGCGACGTGCGACCCCGCGGTCGACAACGGCCGGGTGACGCGCAGCAAGTCGTACCTGCGGGAGAAGGGACTGCTATGA
This sequence comes from Actinomycetes bacterium, assembly GCA_031404355.1. Classification (GTDB taxonomy): domain Bacteria; phylum Actinomycetota; class Acidimicrobiia; order IMCC26256; family PALSA-610; genus JANNHK01. The sequence continues at coordinate 3,459 of JANNHK010000321.1, read as the reverse complement.
CAGTCGCGCTCGTCACCGGCGCCGGGTCAGGCATCGGGCGGGCGGTCGCGTTGCTCCTCGGAACGCGCGGCGTCGAGGTCGTCGTCGCCGACATCGACGACGCGACCGCTCGCGCGACGGCCGCCGAGATCGGCGCGAGCGCCGTTGCCGTTCGGGCCGACGTCGCCGACCCGGCATCGGTCGAAGCGATGATCGCGACCGCGGTCGAGCACTTCGGCGGTCTCGACTGGGCCGTCAACAACGCCGGTATCTCGCCCGCGCCGAAAGCGTTCACCGAGCACACCGCGGAAGACTGGCAGCGCGTCATCGATGTGAACCTCACGGGCGTGTTCGTGTGCATGCAGCACGAACTGCGTCAGATGACTACGCAGGGGAGAGGCGGCGCGATCGTCAACGTCTCGTCGGGCGCCGGGGTCGTCGCCGCGCCGGGTCAGCCGCAATACACCGCGGCCAAGCACGGCGTGCTCGGGCTCACCAAGCAGGCGGCGCAGGAGTACGCGCGCCAGGGCATCCGCGTGAACGCGGTGCTGCCCGGCCCGACCGAAACCCCGCCGATGCTCGCCTACCTCGACGCGCAACCCGACCTCGCTGCCCGTCTGACCAGGGGCATCCCGATGGGCCGCATGGGCACCCCCGACGAGATCGCGCAGGCCGTCGTGTGGCTCTGCTCCGACGAGTCGTCGTACGTGAGCGGCGCATCCCTCCTCGTCGACGGCGGCCAGATCGCCCGCTGACCCGATCTAGTTCACGAGTTCGGCCATGGTTTCCAACGCTTCGGGCTGGGCGGCGTTGATGACCATCGTGGTGACGCCGGTTTCGCGCCAGGCTTCGAGGCGGTCCTTGATGCGTTCCTTCGGGCCCAGCAGCGCGACTTCGTCGAGCAGCTCGAAGGGGATCGCGGCCGCGGCTTCCTGCTTCTTGCCGTCGAGGTAGAGATCCTGGATCTCCTTCGCGGCCGCCTCGAAGCCGTAGCGGCAGGCGAGGTTGTTGTAGAAGTTCTTGCCGCGGGCACCCATGCCGCCGACGTACAGCGCCACCATCGGGCGGATGAATCCGGCAAGCGTTTCGGGGTCGTCGCCCACGATCACTGTGCACGACGCGGCCAGGTCGAAGTTTGCGAGCGACTTGCCGCCGCCGGCCTTGGCGAAGCCCGCGTCGATCGCGCGTCCGAACACGTCGTTATAGCGGTACGGCGAGAAGAAGATCGGGAGCCAGCCGTCGGCGATCTCCGCGGTGAGCTCGACGTTCTTCGGGCCGATCGCGGCGAGGTAGATCGGGATGTCGGCCCGGCGCGGGTGCACGATGAGCTTCAGCGGTTTGCCGAGGCCGGTCGCGCCGGGACCGGTGTACGGGATGTCGTAGTGCTCGCCGTGGTGTTCGAGCGGCTTCTCGCGCCGGAGGATCTCGCGCACGATCGACACGTACTCGCGGGTGCGGCCGAGCGGCTTGCCGTACGGCTCGCCGTGCCAGCCCTCGGCGACCTGCGGACCGGATGCGCCGAGCCCGAGCAACAGCCGCCCGCCGCTCATGCCGTCGAGCGTCGCGGCGGTCATCGCGGTCATCGCCGGTGTGCGGGCCGGCATCTGCATGATCGCGGGACCGAAGTTGATGCGTTCGGTGTGCGCCATCATCCACGTCAGCGGTGTCACCGCGTCGGTGCCGTACGCCTCCGCCGTCCACGCGGAGTGGAAGCCGAGCGCTTCGGCGCGTTGCACGGTGGCGATGGCAGCACCGAGCCCGCCCGCCCAGTCCTGGTATCCGAGGTTGATGCCGAGTCGAAGAGTCACGGGCGGGATCGTAGGCGCCGGGTCGATACGCTCGCGGGCGATGGGACGGCCAACGCTCGTGGTGCTCGGTGCGTCGGGCGATCTCGCGACCCGGCTGATCTTCCCCGCGTTGCTGCGCCTCGAGCACCGGGAGCGCCTCGAAGACCTCCGCATCGTCGGCTACGCCCGCCAGGAGTGGGATGACGCGGAGTTCCACGAGAACCTGCGGGCCGCGATGGCGACGCACGTCGAGGCCGTCGACGTCAAGTATCTCGACAAGTTCATCGACCGCATCGAGTTCCACGGCGGCGACATCTCGGTGGAGTCGTTTCGCGTGCTGCACGACGTCATCGACGGTCCGGCGATCTTCTACCTTGCCCTGCCGCCGGGCGTGTTCGCCGACGCGGCCGAGAAGATCGCCCGCGCCGGCTTCGCCGACGAGGAGCGCGGCTGGTGTCGCATCGTGATCGAGAAGCCGTTCGGTGTCGACCTCGAGTCCGCGCTCGCGCTCAACGAGCAGATCCACAAGCATTGGCGCGAGGATCAGGTGTTCCGCATCGACCACTTCCTCGGCAAGGAAACCGTGCAGAACATCCTCGTGTTCCGTTTCGCGAACCGGTTCGTCGAACCGGTGTTGCGGGCCGCGCACGTCGACGAGATCCAGATCACGGTCGGCGAGACACTCGGCGTCGAAGGCCGGTCGCGTTACTACGACGGCATCGGCGCGCTGCGCGACATGCTGCAGAACCACCTCATGCAGATGATGACCCTGGCCACGATGGAGCCACCGTCGCTGTGGGACCCCGAGCTCATCCGCGACCACAAGGTCGAGGTACTCAAGTCGGTGCGCACCGTCGAACCGGCGCTCGATGCTGTCCGCGGCCAATACACGGCCGGGCTCGTCGACGGTGAGCCTCGGCTCGCGTACCGCGCCGAACCTGGTGTCGACCCGAACTCGACGACGTCGACCTTCGCCGCGATGCGCCTGCACCTTGACACGTGGCGGTGGGAGGGCGTACCGGTGCTCTTACGTTCCGGCAAACGGCTCGCGCAGAAGGCGCATGAAGTCGCGTACCGGTTCCGCGAACCGCCGACGCGACTGTTCCGCCATACGCCGCTCGAGCACGCGGAACCCAACTGGCTGGTGTTCCGCATGAGTCCGAACGAGAGCATCGACCTCGTCGTGCGCACCAAGCAGCCGGGGCTGGAGTTGGAAGCGCGTGACACCGTGCTCAGCGCCGAGTATGCCAAGGTCAACGACAACGAGGCGTCCGCGTACGAGGGCCTGCTCCTCGACGTCCTCGAGGGTGACCACACGCCGTTCCTGCGCTTCGACGAGGTGGAGTGGGCCTGGCGCATTGTCGATCCGACGCTCGCCACGTGGAAGCACGGGCGGCCCGAGGACTATGTGGCCGGCAGCGACGGGCCCAGCGGCCAGCACCGGTTCCTCGACCCCGGGCACGCCTGGCGCCCCCTCGGCGCCCGCGACTGAATCGCGCCTGCCTAATCTCGCGCCATGGCGCTGATCGCGAACATCGTCTCCGGCTCCGAAGCGAGCCGTCTCCTGCTCCTCCTCCACGGCTACGGCGCCGACGAGCGCGACCTCGGTGGGCTCCAGCCGTACCTCGACGCCGACGGCAAGTTCGCGATCGTGCTGCCGCGCGGCACGCAACCCGCGCCGGGGTCTCCGGGG
>JANNHK010000320.1:0-6514 GCA_031404355.1 Actinomycetes bacterium | reverse complement strand
ACCTCGCGCAGGTCGTCGATGATCGTGACGTAGTTCGTGACCGAGAGTTCGAGTGCTTCCTCGAAGCGCGCCGGGTCGCCGACGTCGACTTCCTCGACCGGCTGGGCCGAGTCGGCCAGGCGGTCGAGCAACCCGCATGCGGCTTCGGCCCGGAACGAGTTCGGGGACCCTCCGCCACCGCCACCACTACACGCGCCCGCGACGAGAGCGAAGGCAAGGGCGGGCCAGATACGCACGGCCGATCACGCTAGTGAAATCTCGCCTGAACCCGGCCGCGCTCCCACTGGTACGCTGTCGTCCCTCCGGTGGAGATGAGCCCCCATCGTCTAGCGGCCTAGGACGCCGCCCTTTCACGGCGGTAACAGGGGTTCGAATCCCCTTGGGGGTGCAAACCCGTTACAGCAATATCTAGTTCTGGTCCTGTGGTGCAGCTTGGAGTGCACGCCGCCCTGTCAAGGCGGAGGTCGCGGGTTCAAATCCCGTCAGGACCGCAAGGGAGAAAGCGTCACCCCTCCCAGGCCGGGTAGCTCAGTTGGCAGAGCGCGCGCCTGAAAAGCGCGAGGTCACCGGATCGACGCCGGTCCCGGCCACCAGACAATCTCATCCTGAGTTCAAGCGACCCCGGGCCCTGGGGCCCGGGGTCGTGTCGCGTTCGTGGCACTCACTCGGGCGTCGGGTTCCCGGATGGCGGTCCGGGTACCGATTCCCGTGTTGGGCGGTGCAGTGCCGCGTTCGCGACACCGGTACATCAAATGTGATCGCTTTCCTCAGTCTGCTCGAGGAACTGGCGAATCTCACTGGCCCGAAATCGACGGTGACCGCCGAGAGTCCGGATCGCCGAGATTTTTCCGGCGCGAGCCCAACGGGTGACCGTCTTGGGGTTCACGCGGAACATCGCCGCGACTTCCGAGGGCGTGAGTAGGGTTTCGTCGTCGTGGGGTTGCATCCGTTCCACCTTGCTAGTCCGTGTCAGGCTTTGTTCGAACCGGCATGGTTATCCCCCACCGGTCCGATTTAACTGCGAAGTCCGGTCCGTACCCCACAGTCCGGTACCGCATACCCTCGCAACCTGTGTCCCATTCCGGGTGCTGGCAGGATACGGTAATCCGTCCTGTTGTTCCAGACCGGGGCGGTTGGTTGGGATGGCGGTTCCGACCGGTGTTGGGCGGGCCGGTGGGGCTACGACTTGCTAGCCCCTTTGTGCTTGATGTCAGGCTTGTCGGGTCTTGTCCGTGCGCAGTTACCCCCAACAATCTGCATGTTGGCGTACATGTCGGCCTACATGTTGTATTCCTGAGGATAACTACACATAAAGTACACAATCGTACGCGATTGGTCAACGGGCTAGCGCGAGACGGGGCGGGCCCGTCACACTTCGCCGATCCATGGCCGCAACGACACTGGCAATCGCCAACCAGAAGGGCGGGGTCGCCAAGACGACCTCGACCCAGACGCTCGGCCTGGCGCTGGCCGACCGGGGCCGGCGGGTCCTGCTGGTCGACCTCGACCCCCAGGGCTGCCTCACGTTCGCGCTCGGACTCGATCCGGAGGCGTGCGATCCGACCCTCCACGACGTGATGCTGGGTCGGGTGAAAGCGGCCGATGCCGTCTACCCGCTCGACCGGCTCGACCTCCTGCCGACGAACATCGAGCTGGCCGGTTCCGAGGTGCAGCTGATGACGCAGACCGGGCGCGAGCACGTGTTGGCCCGAGCGCTGCAACCGATACGCGCGAACTACGACACCATCCTGATCGACTGCCCGCCGTCGCTGGGAGTCCTGACCGTCAACGGACTCACCGCCGCCGACGAGGTGCTGATCCCGCTACAGTGCGAAACCCTCTCGCACCGCGGCGTAGCGCAACTGCTCGACACCATCGACGACGTACGCGAATTCACCAACCCGCGGCTACGTGTGCGCGGGGTCATCGCGACGATGTACGACCCGCGCGTGAAGCACGCCCGCGACGTGCTCGCCGACGTACGCACGCGGTTCGGCCTCGAGATCCTCGAACCGCCGGTGCCGCGCACGATCCGCTTCGCCGAAGCGCCCGGCCAGGGTGTGTCGATCCTCGAGCACGCGCCCGCGTCGGCCGGCGCCCAGGCATACCGCGCGCTCGCGGAACTGTTGAGTGCGGACGCAGCGGAGGTCCGCCCGCCGCAGGCCGCAAGCCCGGGAGCGAAGGGAGCCATGTAGATGAGCAATGGCTTCCGCGACGTTGGCCGGCGCGACCACCCGCGCGATCCCGAAGGCAAGGCCGCACTGTTCTCGGCGGCGGCGCGGCCGCGGCCGGGCACGGTCATCGTGCAGTGTTCCGACTGCGGCGTGTCGAGTGAGCTGAGCTACACGGAGTTCCTCGGGGCGAATCTGCCGATCGGCATGTGGTTCCCGCCTCTCGGTGTGCGCTTCAACCGCCGGATGACGTGCCCGGAGTGTCGGCAGTGGACGTGGATGCGGGCCCGCTGGCGGTAACCCGCCAGACCGGCGCATGCACACCTTCGCTCACGGTGACGTAGCCGTCGTCGAGGAGCGCGATCGCCTCGCCCTGGGTCTCGACCGGCGCGGGCGCCTCGCACGGTGCGCGGGCAAGCGCGTCGGCGAGCGACTCGCCCCCGGCTGCGTCGCGGTCCCACACGAAGATCTTCCCGTACGTGCGCAGCACGATCGTGTCGCCGCCGGTCGAGATGTCACCGGCCGTGACCAGCTGACCGACGCCCACATCGAGTGTCGTCAGCAGTTCGAGCGGGCCCGACTTGTCGAGCGGCAGTCCGTACACACCCGAGTTGCCGGCCAACTCCTTCGTGACGATGACGAGCTGGTCGGCGGCCCCGTCGACCATCAATGCTTCGGCGTCGTGCGGGCCGTCCGGGTAGGTGAGGTCGAAGACCTGGACCGACGGATCCGTATCGAGCGCTTCCGCGACGCGGTACACGACCACGTTCGGGCGCGCCTTGAGGTTGTCACCGATGTCGCCCACGTACAGGGCGTCGTCGGTCGCGGTCATGTCCTCCCAGTCGAAGGCCTCGGCGCCCGCGATCTCCAAGGTGCGCAGGTCGGCACCATCGGGCCCGATCGCGAACAAGCGCGCTCGATCGCCCGAATCGTTGTGCGCCCACAACGTTCCGTCGCCACCCTCCGCCAACCCCGACAGTTCGATGAGTTCCGCGTTCTGCAACGTTCCCAGTTGTACGGGGTCCGCGGCTTCGCACAGGCGGGGCGCGAGCGGGGGAGTCGTCGTGGTCGTCGTCGGTCCAACGGTCGTGTCGGCCGGATCGGCCGCGTCGGTGTCGTCGTCGTCGCCACCGCCGCACGCGGCGGCGAGCACGAACACCAACGCGAGGGCGAAGGGTCGAGCGGTCACCGCTTCGGAGTGACGGTGACGCGGCCGTGGCCGTCGACGATCTCGCCGACGAGCCATGCGTCGTGACCCGCGGCGCGCACCGTGTCGACAGCCGTGAGCGCGTGTTCGGGCGGCACGACCGCGAGCATGCCGAGGCCGAGGTTGAAGACGCTTGCCATCTCGTCGTCGGTGACATCGCCGGCGTGTTGGATCTCCGCGAAGACGCGCGGTTCGTTCCACGTTCCGCGGTTGACGACGCCGTCGCAGTTGTCCGGGAGCACCCGGTTGAGGTTGCCGGGGATACCGCCGCCGGTCACGTGCGCGAACGCGCGCACGGGCACCTCGGCGACGAGACGCAGCATCGCGGGCGCGTAGATCTCGCTCGGAACGAGCAGTTCGGCACCCAGACTGTGGTGCGCGCCGTCCCATGCCGGCGCGTCGAGCGAACGGCCGGCGCGGTCGAGCAGCGCGGCACGCGCGAGTGAGTAGCCGTTGCACCGAAGGCCCGGGCTCGCGAAGCCGACGACGCGGTCGCCGGGGCGAACCTTCTGGGGGAGCACCTTCGAACGTTCGACAACGCCGACCGCGAACCCGACGAGGTCGAACTCGCCCGGTTCCATGACACCCGGATGTTCCGACATCTCGCCGCCGAGCAGCGCGCACCCGGCCCGCCGGCAGCCCTCGGCGACCCCGCCGACGAGTTCGTCGAGTTCTTCGGGAACAAGCGCGCCGATGGAGATGTAGTCGAGGAAGAACAACGGTTCCGCGCCCTGGGCCGCGATGTCGTCGACCGACATCGCGACGCAGTCGATGCCGATCGTGTCGCGCTTGCCGGCGAGGCGGGCGATGAGCGACTTCGTGCCGACACCGTCGGTCGACGACACGAGCAGCGGATCGCGATAGCGCTTCCAGTCGACGGCGAACAGCCCGCCGAACCCGCCGATGTCGCCCACGACCTCGGGCCGGAACGTCGAGCGAACATGGTCCTTGATCAGCTCCACGGCCTTCTCACCCGCCGCGATGTCGACCCCGGCGCCCGCGTACGTCAGGCGGTTCTTGTTATTCACGCGCGGTCGACGATGCCGCGCACGTGCAGCGTGCGGTTCTCGACTTCGAGGGCGTGCTTGGTGTCGTGGTCGGGTACGTCGGTGGGGTACTCCCCGGTGAAGCACGCCGTGCAGAACGACTCGCGCGGCGAACCCGTCGCCGTCACGAGATGGTCGATGTCGAGGTACGCAAGCGAGTCGACGCCGAGGTAGTCGGAGATCTCGCCGACCGACATGTCCGCCGCGAGGAGGTCGGAACGCTTGCCGGTGTCGAGCCCGTAGAAGCACGGCCAGCGGTACGGCGGTGACGACACCCGGAAATGCACTTCGGTCGCGCCGGCTTCGCGCAGCATCGAAATGATCTGACGGGTCGTCGTGCCCCGAACGATCGAGTCCTCGACGACGACGAGGCGCTTGCCGCGGATGTTCTCGCGCAACGGGTTCAACTTCACCCGCACAGCCGAGCCGCGTTGCGCCTGCACGGGCTGGATGAACGTGCGGCCGACGTAACGGTTTTTCACGAACCCGTCGCCGTACGGGATACCCGACTGGCGCGCGTAGCCCTGCGCGGCAGGTACACCCGACTCGGGGACCGGCATCACCATGTCGGCCACGGCCGGCGACTGCTTGGCGAGTTCCTCGCCCATACGCTGCCGGGCCGCGTGCACACCCTGGCCGTACAGGTGCGTGTCGGGACGCGCGATGTACACGAACTCGAAGATGCACAACTTCGGGGTCGGGTCGGCGTAGCGAATCGACCGCACGCCACTCGCATCGATCGCGACCAGTTCCCCCGGTTCGACGTCGCGCACGAAGTGCGCGCCGACGATGTCGAGCGCGGCGGTCTCGCTCGCGATGACCCACCCGCCGTCGGTGCGGCCGAGCACCAGCGGACGGAAACCGTGCCGGTCGCGCACGCCGAACACGTGCGCCTCGTCCATGAGCACGAGCGAGAACGCACCTTCGAGTTTCGGCAACACACTCTGCAGTGCGTGTTCGAGGTCGCGCCCGTCGGAACGCAACTGCGCGTCGAACTCGCGGGCGAGCATCTCGCCGATGAGTTCGCTGTCGGACGTCAGCACGCCCGGCAACATTCCCAGGTCGTCGGACAGCACCTGCGCGTTCGTGAGGTTGCCGTTGTGGCCAAGCGCGAAGCCGCACTCTGCGACCGAGCGGTACACCGGCTGCGCGTTGCGCCAGTTGCTCGACCCCGTCGTTGAGTAGCGCACGTGCCCGATCGCGAGATGGCCTTCGAGCGGCGCGAGCTTGCGTTCGTCGAACACCTGGGTGACGAGACCCATGTCCTTGACGACGGTGATCGTGTCGCCGTCGCTCACCGCGATACCGGCCGACTCCTGCCCGCGGTGCTGCAGTGCGTACAACCCGAGGAACGTCTCGTGCGCCACACCCTGGTTGGGTGCGTAGATGCCGAAGACGCCGCACGCGTCGCGAGGGCCCGAGTACTCGTCCAAGGCGACCATTATCGCAGGCGCGTGTCCTAGCCTGCCGACCGGATGGACGGTTTCTGCCTCTGGTTCACAGGACTTTCCGGCGCGGGGAAGAGCACGATCGCGAACATCGTGGTCGCCGAGCTGCGAGAGCGCGGCACCCGGGTCGAGCTCCTCGACGGCGACGAGGTACGCGAGCACCTCTCGAAGGGCCTCGGATTCGGCAAGGAGGACCGCGACACCAACGTACGCCGCATCGGATTCGTCGCCGGTCTCCTCGCCCGCAACGGGGTCGTCGCGGTGACGGCCGCGATCTCGCCCTACCGGGCCGTTCGCGACGAGATCCGCAGCTGGATCGACGACTTCGTCGAAATCCACGTCGCCACCTCGCTCGCAGACTGCGAAGCCCGCGACGTGAAGGGCCTCTACGCCAAGGCCCGCGCCGGCGAGATCCCCGAGTTCACCGGAGTCAGCGACCCCTACGAACCCCCGGAGAACCCCGAACTCGTCATCGAGACGGCGGGCAAGACCCCGGAGGAATCAGCCGCCGAGGTGCTCACGTTTCTCGGGCGTGGGGGGGGGGCCCCCCCCCGAGCGGGGGGGGCCCCCCCCCGAGGGGGGGGGGGGGGGGGGGAGGGGGGGGGTGGGGGGGGGGCCCCGCCGGGGGCCAGGGCGCGGGGG
>JANNHK010000319.1:0-12358 GCA_031404355.1 Actinomycetes bacterium | reverse complement strand
GTCGTTGGCCCCGCGGGGTTCTTGCCCCCGTACGTGTGCGGGGAGCGGCCCCCCCTAAACCCCAAACCTGCCCAGTGGGTGGGGGGGGCGCGCCGCCCCCCCCACTCTTTTGTTCGCCGGAAACTCGTATGCTCCCCGCAGTCGGGGAGGGGGAGGTTGGTGAGCGAAACCGCGTTCGCCGTTCGGCGGCTCGTCGCCGTCGCCGGTCTCAGCCTTTCGGCAATGCTGCTGTTCGCCGCACCGGGGGCCGCGCAGGAGACGACCGGCCCCGCGATCGGGGTGACGGTGCGAGACCCCGACGGCGAAACGGTCGAGGGCGTCGACATCGAAGTCCGCCAAGACGGAACGGTCATCGAGTCGGCCACGACCGGCGCCGACGGGAGGGTCGTGATCGCGGTGCCCGAGCCGGACACGTCCTACGAGGTCGAACTCGATACCGACACGCTGCCCGAGGGCCTCGGCGTGCGCGACGGCAAGTCGACGCTCGACGACGTCGGTGTGCGGGGCGGGCTGAAGCCGGTGATCTTCCCGCTGGTCGCGGGCGACGGTGGGGGCGCATCGGGGCCCGTCGCGTGGGAGAAGATCGTCGACCTGGCGGCCGACGGCGTGCGGCTCGGTCTCATTCTCGCGGTCGCGTCGGTCGGGCTCTCGCTCATCTTCGGCGTCACGGGTCTCACGAACTTCGCGCACGGCGAACTCGTCACGTTCGGCGCGCTCATCGCGTACATGCTCTCGGTATCGCTGCTCGACATCCCGCTCGTGTTGGCCGGCATCCTCGCCGTGGTCGCGGGTGCGGCGATGGGATGGGCGAACGAACGCGCCCTGTTCCGCCCGCTGCGCGCCCGCAAGACGGGCAATGTGTCGCTGATCGTCGTCACGATCGGGCTCGGGATTTTCCTCCGCAACCTCTACCTGATCGTGTTCAACGGCCAGCCCCGGCCGTTCCAGGAGTACACGATCCAGGAGAACATCGAGTTCGGGCCGATCAGCCTGCGCGCGAAAGACTTCGCGAGCATGGCGATCTGCGTCGTCGTGCTGTTGTTGGTCGCTCTGGTGCTCCAGCGCACACGGCTCGGCACCGCGATGCGGGCCGTGTCCGACGACAAGGACCTCGCGCGCGCGTCGGGCATCGACGTCGAGCGCATCATTCTCGTCACGTGGACGGGCGCCGGCGCCCTCGCCGCGCTGGGCGGCGTGCTGCAGGGAATCGGCGACACGGTCCAGTGGGACATGGGCTTCACGCTGCTGCTGTTGATGTTCGCCGCCGTCATCCTCGGCGGGCTCGGCACTGCGTACGGTCCGATCGTCGGTGGCATCATCATCGGTGTGACGTCGCAGGTGTCGACGTACTGGATCTCGACCAAGTACCGAGTGGCCGTCGCCCTGGTCGTGCTGATCATCGCGGTAATGATCCGACCGCAGGGCATCCTCGGCCGGAAGGAGCGGATCGGCTGATGGACTTCGCCGCCGTACTCCAAGATGCGCTCCGCGCTTCGCTCGGACCACTTGCGGCCGCGTACGCGCTCGCCGCGATCGGCCTGAACCTCCACTTCGGGTACACGGGCCTGCTCAACTTCGGCCAGATCGCGTTCCTGATGGCCGGTGCGTACGGCGCGGCGATCACCGTCGATCAGGGCGGTTCCCTGTGGCTGGGGATCGGGGTCGGTATCGGCGCCGCGGTCGCGCTCGGCTTGTTGTTCGGCCTGCCGACGTTGCGCCTGCGCGCCGACTACCTCGCCATCGTGACCATTGCGTCGGGCGAGGTGTTGCGCGCGATCATCCGGTCGGGGGACGAAGACTCGTTGACGGGTGGCGTGTTCGGCCTCGCGCTGTTCGCGGGTGGTTTCTACGACCGGAACCCGTTCGACGACGGCTTCCAGATCTGGGGCCGGTTCGGGTACACCGCGCGCGGGTTGTGGCTCGTCGTGGTCGGTTGGACGTTGGTGGCGTTGCTCACACTTGTCGTCTCGTTGCTCGTGTCGAGCCCGTGGGGGCGGGTACTGCGGTCGATCCGCGAGGACGAGGACGCGGCCCGCAGCCTCGGCAAGAACGTGTTCGGCTACAAGCTGCAGAGCCTTGTCATCGGCGGCGGTATCGGCGCCGTAGCCGGTATCCTCACCGCCCTCGACCGCGACTCGGTACGGCCCGACTCGTACCTGCCCGTACTCACGTTCGCGTTCTACGCGGTGTTGATCCTCGGCGGTCCCGCGACGCGGCTCGGCCCCGTCGTCGGCGCGATCGTGTACTGGTTCCTGTTCGAGTTCACCGACCGGTTCCTGCGCGAGGCGATCGAGGCCGGGTGGATCCCCGACGACATCATCGAGCCCACCGATGTGGGCGCGGTCCGGTTCATGCTCGTCGGACTGGGCTTGATGCTGCTCATGATCTTCCGACCCCAGGGCATACTCGGCAAGCGCGAGGAGGTGCTGCTCGATGCCCGCTGACCGCGCCGCCCTGCTTCGGCTCGATGCCCGCCCCGGGGTCGCGAAGCCCGACGCGGTGCTCGTAGCCGAGGGCGTGCGCCGCACATTCGGTGGGCTCGCGGCCGTCGACGTCGACCACCTCGAGGTCGAACGCGGTGTCATCACTGCGCTGATCGGGCCGAACGGCGCGGGCAAGACGACCTTGTTCAACCTGCTCACCGGTTTCGACCGGGCCGACGGTGGCTCGTGGACGTTCGAAGGCAACACCATCGACAAACTCGCGTCCTTCCGAGTCGCGCGGGCGGGGCTCGTCCGCACGTTCCAGCTCACGAAGGCGCTGTCGAAGATGTCGGTGCTCGACAACATGAAGCTCGCGGCGCCGCACCAACGGGGCGAACGGTTTGTCTACGGGCTATTCGGCGGGTGGCGGGCGCAGGAGCGAGAGGTCGAGGAGCGGGCGATGGCGCTGCTCGAACGGTTCAACCTCGCCCGCATGCGTTCCGAGTATGCGGGGACCTTGTCCGGCGGGCAGCGAAAGCTGCTCGAAATGGCGCGTGCGCTCATGACCGAGCCGAAGATGGTGATGCTCGACGAACCGATGGCGGGCGTGAACCCGGCCCTCGTCGAGTCGCTCCTCGCGCACATTCGCGAACTGCGCGAGGAGGGGATGACCGTGTTGTTCGTCGAGCACGACATGGACGTCGTCATGGGCATCAGCGACTGGGTCGTCTGCATGGCGCAGGGTGTCGTCATCGCCGAGGGCCGCCCGAACTCGATCGTGAGCAACGACGCCGTGATCGACGCGTATCTCGGTACGCATCGGGCCGAACGCCACCAGCGCACCGACCGGGACGCGGACCTATGAGACAGGCGCAAGCCGCAGGCGCGGTTAGTCAGGTGACGTTCCTTGGAGATGGAGCGCCGGAGGCTGTAGCCGCATGAACAATGACGAAGTCGTACCGCTGCTCGCCGCCGTCGACGTGTTCGCGGGGTACCTACCCGGCGTCGACATCCTGCGGGGTTGCAACCTTGTCGTCTCCGACGGTGAGATTGCCGGCATCGTCGGGCCGAACGGCGCGGGCAAGTCGACGTTACTGAAGGCCGTGTTCGGGCTGCTTCCCGTTCGTTCCGGCCGCATCGAACTGCGCGGCGAGGACATCACCAACCTCCCCGCGCACGAACTCGTCGACCACGGCGTCGGGTACGTGCCCCAGCGCGACAACGTCTTTCCGAGTCTCACCATCGAAGAGAACCTCAAGATGGGCAGCTACCGCCGCCCGAAGGACTTCGCCGAGCAGTTTGCAATCGTGGCCGAACTGTTCCCGCTTCTCGTCGAACGGCGCAAGGAGCGGACGAGCAACCTCTCCGGCGGTGAGCGGCAGATGGTCGCGATGGGGCGCGCGTTGATGGTCCCGCTGTCGGTGCTGCTCCTCGACGAACCGTCGGCCGGTTTGTCGCCGTTGTTCCAGGACCAGGTGTTCGAACGCATACAGCTGATCAACAGTGCCGGTGTCTCGATCGTGATGGTCGAGCAGAACGCGCGCCGGTGCCTCGGGATCTCGGATCGCGGCTACGTGCTCGACCAGGGCCACGACGCGTACACCGGGTCGGGAGCCGACCTGCTTTCCGACCCACGGGTGGTCGAGCTGTACCTCGGCGCGCTCGCCGCGCAGGCCGAGTAGCCCGGGAAAAGGAGCGGCCCCCGCCGAAGCGGGGGCCGTCCTGATTTCGCTGCGGACGCTCGAGTTACGAATCGCCCGCTACCGGAATGCTCTCTTCGATGACCGAGACCGACCCGTCGGCTGCGAACTCCCACGTGTCGTACGCACCGGCTCCGGGCTCACCCGCGTCGACGAAGTCGAGCGGGCCCGCCGCACCGTCGTAGTCGATGTCTTCACCGGCTTCGATCAGTGCGATGCACTCGGCCACGAGGCCGCACTTCGTGCCGTCCTTCGTCACGTTGTTCATCTCGGACTGGATGGCTTCGGCGTTGTCGCTGCCGGCAGTCATCGCCGCCAGCGCCGCGACTGCAACACAGTCGTAGGCGTGGCCCGAGAAGATCGTGTCGACGTCGGGTGCGAACGTCGCGAACCGGTCGCGGAACGTCGCCTCACCATCAGCCGGAGCGGCCGACGGAGCAGTGCCCCGGAGGCCTTCGACGATGGCTGCGTTGCCCGGGTCGACCTTCTCCCAGAGGCTGCTGCTCTGGATGCCGTCGGTGCCGTACCACTGCACGGCGTCGGGACCGATACCGGCCGCAATGGCCGCCTGGATCACCTGGGCGCCCTCGTCGAACGCGATCAGCGCGACCGCGTCGGGAGCGGCGTCGGCAATCTGTCCGGCCTCGGACGTGTACTCACCCAGTTCGGGGTCGTACAGGATTGGTCCGGCCGCAACGGTCGCGCCGGCAGCTTCGAGTTCTTCGGCCAGCGCGTTCGCGAAGCCTTCGCCGTACTCGTCGCTCCGGGCGATGATCGCCACGTTCGACTTCCCGTCACCGACGATGAGGTCGGTGAGCACTTGCGCCTGGAGGTTGTCCGGGGGGCGCGGTGCGGAAGTAGAAGCCACCGTCGTCGTAGGTCGTGAACTGCAGACCCGTGTTCGACGGCGAGCACTGCACGATCGGCGTACCCGTGATCTTGTCGATGACCGCGGCCGAAACTCCCGATGCAGCGGCGCCGACGATCACGTCGACCCCTTCGGCGATCAGCGTGTCGGTTGCGGTGCTGGCAATGTCGGCGTCGGTGCCGTCGTCAGCCGCGACGACCACGATGTCCTGGCCGTTGTAACCGCCGGCCGCGTTGATCTCGTCGACGGCCATCGTGAACGCTTGGACCATCGGTGGGCCGAGGAAGGCAAGGGCGCCGGTCTCGGGGAGGAGGTATCCGATCTTCAGGACACCGTCACCCTCGGGAACGTCCTCGGGTGCCTCGGTGTCGTCGGTGGCTTCGGTGTCGTCGGTGGCTTCGGTGTCGTCGGTAGCAGCATCGTCATCGTCGTCGTCGTCGCCACCACAGGCGGCGCCGGCCAACGCGAGCACGCTGACGACTGCAAGCAGTCGAACCCAGCGGTGTTGTCTCATATTTTCCCCCGGAGCAGGCGGTTGGTTGTCGGGCCGGAAGCTAGCTCCGAATCGCGGGCTGCGGGTATCGCCTGGCGGCCCGCAGCTAGATTGCCTGCCCATGGCCCGGCCCAGCCGCTTCGAGCACAACCGCTATCTGGGCAACAAGGCGACGATGGTCTTCTACGACCTCGACGCTCTGGACCGGCACCCGGGCGCCGCCGAGGCCGTGGAACGGCTCCTCGAGACCGAACGGTTCGCGACCTTCGGCCCCGACACCCCCGCCGAAGCCCGCAACCGCTGCTACCGCCCCCACCCGTCCGTCTCTCCGTAATTACCGTCAGGGTTGGGGTGGGAGGGACTCGAGGACGCCTTTGCGGCGGGCTTCGAAGGCGACGTCGCTGAGGGCGGGGTCGGACGGAAGCGACGCGGGGTCCGCGGGGAGGCCGTCGAGCGTCACCCACGACGTGCAGCCGCCGTAGTCGTCGCGCCAGGCGATGCTGATCGGCTCGCGCAGGCGGTGGACGCGCAGCACGAGCACCCAGAGCGGATCGCGACCTTTCCACTTGAGGCGCGACGCGGCGTACTCGTCGGTCCAGATGAGCTTGCCCGCGATCGCGTCGAGGTGTTCGGCCTCGGTGATGGTCGCGGTGTCGACGACGTCGGCCCACCCGTGCAACTCGATGGGTTCGCCGACAGGGGCGGCGTGCGCAAGGTCGAGCGTGTGCCGGTACGCGGGCTTCAGCAGTTCGGCCTTCTGGTGCTCGGCTGTGGGGTAGAGCCAGAACCGCCGGGCCGGGAGATCGAAGTGGCGGCCGTCTTCCTCGATGCCGCCCTTGCGGATATCGACGATCTGCTCGCCTTCGAGGAGTGCGTGCACGACGACCGCCCACTCCTTCAGCGCGGGCACAATCTGCGTCGAGGTGGCCACGGCGGCCAGGATACGTCGGCGATGGCGTGGGAGCGCCGTGCGCACTTCTTGCCGAAGGCCACACTGTGAACAAGCGGGTGGGGTAGTAGTGGAAGAATTTCTCTCTGAAGGAGTGCGCCTCGGCGCGCACTTTGCGCGCCCGCAGGGGCTGACCCGCCTGCCCGGGCTCGTCGTGCTTCCCGGGTTTCCGCGCGGGCCCGGTGGTGCGGCGTCGGTGGGCAACACCTACGCCACGCTCGCCGACCGCATCGCCCGCGAGGCGGGCTGGGCCGCGTTGACGTTCACGATGCGGGGGACGGGTGCCTCGGAGGGCGATTTCTCGATCGAAGGTTGGCTGGCCGACGTGCGCGCCGCGGTCGACGTCATGCACGCCCGCACCGACGTCACCGGCGTGTGGCTCGCCGGGTTCCGTCTCGGCGGCACGCTCGCGGTCGTCACCGCCGCGCACGACGAGCGAGTGCGCGGCATCGCGACGTTCGCCGCGCCCGCATCGTTGACGTCGTGGGTGCGCGATCCGGAATGGTTCCTCGAATACGCGCGGCGTACCGGTGTGCTGCGCACCCCGGACTTTCCGGCCGACCCGGCGGCATGGATTCGCGCGATCGCGAACCTCGATCCGGTGGAAGCCGCGCAGCGCATCGCGCCGCGGCCGTGGCTGATCGTGCACGGAACTTCCGACGACGTCGTCCCCGTCGAGAACGCACGCACGTTGGCCGGGGCGGGTGGCGACGTCGTCGAGATGCGCCTTGTTCCGAACGGCGCGCACCGGCTGCGCCACGACCCCCGGGCGATGGCCGCACTGCTCGGGTGGCTCGACCGCCAGATTCCCTAGCGAGTTTCCTTACAGAGCGCGGCGGCGCGCGTCGTCGAGCACGTCGGCGAGCGTCGTGTCGAGGTCGCGTTCGGGTACCCAGCCGGTCGCGGCGCGCACTTTCGTCGGGTCGCCGACGAGACACGGAACGTCGACCGGACGAACCAGCGCGGGGTCGGGCACGAGTCGCAGCGGGCGGGTGGCGCGGTCGAGGAATCGTTCGGCGATGTCGCGCACCGACACGCCCGTACCCGTGCACACGTTGTAGACCTCGCCCGGCTCGCCGGAAACGGCGAGCGCCCGGTACGCACGTACGACGTCGCGCACGTCGGTGATGTCGCGCACCGGATCGAGTGACCCGACCCGCACCTCGTCGGCGCCGGCCCGTTCGGCGGCCGCGACCCGCGCCGCGAGCGCCGCCACGACATAACGGTCCGACTGGCCCGCGCCGACATGGTTGAACGGCCGCACGCGGATGGTTGCCAGCCCGTCGCCGAGGTACGCCTGGAGCGCGAGGTACGCCGCCGCGACCTTGCTCGCCGCGTACGGACTGGCCGGGCGCAGGGGCGCGTCTTCACGCAGCGGGACGTCGGCCGCGGTGACGCGCCCGTACTCCTCGGCGCTGCCGACGACGAGCACCCGCCCGACACCGGCTTCGACCGCCGCCGCGAGCACATTCGCGGTTCCCAGCACGTTGACGCGCAGCACTTCCTCTCGCGCCGTCCACGAGTCGCCGACGTGTGCGAACGCGGCGAGGTGGTACACGACGTCGGGCCGCTGTTGCATCATCGTCGCGGCGGTTGCCGCCCCGTCGACGACATCGAGCGGAATCTCGGCGCCCCGGTCGGTGGCGACGACCTCGTCGCCCATGTGGTCCAGGTGGGCCACGAGGTACGGGCCGACGAAGCCACCCGCGCCGGTGACGAGTGCCTTCATGATGCGGCTCCGGCCTCGTCTCTGCGGCTGCGACCGCAGACCCTCGATCGCCCGTGTGATGTCTCCGGACTGTCCGGGCCTGCGGCCTGCGCCTGGCCCGGCCCTCGATCGCCCGTGGGGCGTCGGGGCGTCGACCGGGCCTGCGGACCTCTCGCCTTGCTCATGCGGCGGCGCGCCGCGCGATGCGTTCGTACACCTCGACGTGCCGTTCGATCGACGATTCCCAGGTGAACCGGGCCGCGCGCTCGGGGCCGGCGGCGCGCAGTTGCCTTTTCCGCTCCGTGTTGTCGAGGAGCGTCATCACCGCACCGCCGAACGCCTCGAGGTCGCCCGGCGGAACGACGAAGGCCGCGTCGCCGACGACCTCTTCGACGGCTGAGCCGCTCGTCGTCACGAGCGCGGCCCCGCACGCGAGCGCTTCGAGGGCGGGGAGCCCGAAGCCTTCTTCGAGCGACGGGTACGCGACGACCTCGGCGCAGCGGTAGAGCGCGGCGACCACGTCGTCGGGGACGTATCCGGGCCGGACGATTCGGGTGGCGACGCCGGAGTCGACGATGGCGCTGCGCACCGCGTCGGTGCCCCACCCGTTCCCGCCCGCGAGTACCAAGCGCAGGTCGGGGCGCATGGGAGCGATGCGCGAGAACGCGCGCACGACGATCGGCACGTTCTTGCGGGGCTCGATGGTGCCGACGAACGCGACGAACGGCGGCGAGACACCGTGGCCGGCCAGGCGCGCGAGGTCGTCGGCCGGTGTGGCCTCGGGCCGGAACCGTTCGTGATCGACGCCGTGGTGGATCACTTCGATGTCGCCGGTTGGTGGTGCGACCGCACGAAGCCGCCGCGCCGTGTGTTCGCTCACGCAGATCACCGTGTCGGCGCGCGCGGCCGCGGCGCGGATCATGCGCCGGAAGTAGATGACTTTGGACCGCTCGTGCCATTCGGGGTGGTCGAAGAACGTGAGGTCGTGCACGGTCACCACGGAGCGGGTCGTGCCCCGAAGCGGGAGTGTGTAGTGCGGACCGTGGTACACGTCGGGGCGTATCTCGTCGGTCAGGCGCGTCGCACTCGTCTGTTCCCATGCGATCCGGGCCGGGCGCAGGTCGGGCGCGCGGGCGTGAAGGGTCGCGGCAGGCGCGACCGTCGACCAGCGGTCGTCGGTGCGCCGCGCCAGCAGGTGGAGGTCGACGGCGGGGTGCGCCGCCAATCCCGATGCGAGCGCGAGCGTGTAGATGCCGGCCCCGACCGGCTGGGCCGGCACGGCGGACACATCGAGCAGCACCCGAACCATGTGATGGAGGCTACTTGTGCAGCTCGTATCGAGACGCGGCCTGCGCGAAGGCGCGGGCGTGCTCTTTCGCCGACGCGGCCCACGTGAGCTGCTCGGCGCGGGCCAGGCCGCGGCGCCCGAGTTCGGCGCGCAGCGCCTCGTCGTCGATCACTCGCTTCATCGCCTCGACGAGCGCGTCGACGTCGCCCGCGGGGAAGAGCAAACCCGCAGAGTCGACGACCTCGCTCAGGGCCGAACCGTCGGTGGCGATCAACGGCGCGCTGCGCGCGAGCGCCTCGACCGCCGGCAGCCCGAATCCCTCGTAGCGCGACGCGATGCAACACACGATGGCACGCCGGTACAACGCGTCGACGACGCGCCACGGCAGTTCGCCGACGACATGCACGCCCGGGCGGTCGAGGTCGCCGACTTCGCCCCAGCCGCGCGGACCGACGACGACGAGCGAGAGCTGCGGCATCGTCTTGCGCACCTGTTCGACCGCGGCGACGATCGTGCCGAGGTCCTTGCGCGGTTCGATCGTCCCGACGGTGAGGACGTACGGCGCGCGCACGCCGCTGCGTGCGACCGTCGCGTCGATCTCCTCGGGGGCGCGCGGCAGCGCCGGGTTCACACCGAGCGGCGCGAACATGACGTGGTCGGGTTCGAACCCCTCCCGAATCAGTTCGAGGCGCGTGAACGCCGACGGCGCGAGCACGAGGTCGGCTTCCTTGCGCGCGAGTTCGAGCCCGCGCTGGTGGAAATGCGTACCGCGTCGCGTCGTGCCGCCCGGAACGCGGAGGAACGCGATGTCGTGCACGGTCACGACAAGCGGCGAGTGACCGGCCGGAGGCACCGCGAGGCTCGGTGCGTGCACGACGTCGGCGTCGATGCCGATCGGCGGCCTCCGGAACCGGTGCCACGCCTCGTAGCGCATGCTCCCGTGCGGCCATCCGAGGTCGATCCACGGCACCCGGGCCGGGACGGTCGGCGGTCGCCCACCGGCCGCGAACGCCACCGGTTCGACGCCGACTTCGGGCAGGTGGGAGAGCATGGCGCTCGTATAGCGACCGATTCCGCCCGGCACCGGCTGCAGCAGCTGCCCCGCATGAATCGCGACCCGCACTAACTCGCCTCCGCGAGGCGGCGGTAGCACGCGGTGAGGCCGCGAGCGGTGTCTTCCCACGAGAACGCGCGCACCCGGTCGCGTCCGCGCGCGATCAACTCGGCGCGCGTCGTCTCGTCGACGAGCGCGCGCTCGATCTCCGACGCGAGTTGGGCTTCGTTCGTGGCGTCGACGAGCAATGCCGCGTCGCCGACGACTTCGGGTATCGAACCCGCGCGCGCCGCCACGACGGGAAGGCGCGCCGTCATCGCCTCGAGCGCGGGGAACCCGAACCCCTCGTAGATCGACGGGTACGCGAGCACTGACGCGCCGTCGAGCAGCGCCTTGCGGCCGGCGTCGCTCACCGGTCCGGTCAGGAGTACGCGGTCGCGCGCGCTCGGTTCGAGGCGCATGATCGCGGACTCGATGTCGGGTCGCGCCGGGCCGTTCTGTCCGGCGATGACCAGACACACGTCGGGAAGGCGCGCCGCGAGCGCGCCGAACGCGCTCACCAGATGCGGGAAGTTCTTACGGGGTTCGAGCGTTCCGATCGCGAGCACGAAGGGCGCGTCGCCAACGCGGGCGGTTACCGACGCCGGCATCTCGGACCGTTCGCCGATGTGCGGCACGCCCAGCGGGACGACGACGAGGCGCCCGTCGCGGCGCAGACCCGGCCCGAAGATCTCGTCGATCTCCTCGGCGACGAACTCGGAGGTGGTGTGAATCGTCACGCCCCGTTTGACCGCGCGTCGGATGATCGGGAGGAACGCGCGCACTTCGGGAGTGCACAGCGCGGGGTACCGGACGAACGAACAGTCGTAGATGCTCACCAGCGTGGGAAGCGCGGTGGCCGGCGCGAGGTAGTTGGTCGCGTGGATGACGCGCGCGGGACGCACCCACCGATCGATACGGGGAAGGTCGGCCCGAGCCCACGCCGACAGCAGCACGCGTGCCGGAATCGGAATGTAACGGGTTGTCTCGGGCAGCAGTTCGCGCATCTGCCGGGCGCGCAGGCTGAGCGTGTACGGGATCACGCTGGGCGCGGCTTCGAGGCCACCGAACGCTGTAAGGTACTCGGCGACCGCGTTGCCAATGCCCGTACGCGGCCCCAGCAGCGGCGTCACGTCGAGCGCGACGGTGGGGCGGGCAGCTTCGGGCACCGCCCGTTCGTACCACAATGCGCGGCGTTCGGGTGCGACTTGCCGACATAGTGGTACGTACTGCGTGCGGTGTGGTTATTCTGTTGCCTGCGAAGCGGAGGGGCCCTGCCGATCGAACGTATGGACGCGTTTATGGGGGACCCAGTTGTCGAAATCGGATTCGCACAATCCTGAAGAACGCGAGGACTGTTCCGCATGTCGTGACAGCGCCGGCCTGAGCCGGCGGTCGGCGCTGCGCCTCGCCGCCGGCACCGGTGCCGCGTTGGCCGCTGCTCCGCTGCTGCCGCGGAGCAGTCTGCGGGCCACTGACCTGCGGGGCGCGCGGTCCGTTGCTCTACCCCGCCCCGATTGGCCCGCGCCCGCCGTCATCACGCGCGCCCAGTGGGGCGCGAACGAAGGCATCCGCAAGGGCGGCCAGGAGTACGACGGCACCGTCGAGAAGATCATCGTCCACCACACCGTGACGCCGAATAATCCCGCCGACCCGGCGGCCGTGTTGCGCGGCATCTACGCGCACGCGGTGTCCGGCGAGTACATCGACGTCCAGTACAACTGGATGATCGACCACGACGGTCGCATCTACGAGGGGCGTTGGGCCACCGACTACCCGGCCGGTGCCGCACACACCGGCGAGGTGCTCGGTGCCAACGTCCGCGGCGGGCATGCG
>JANNHK010000318.1:0-20846 GCA_031404355.1 Actinomycetes bacterium | reverse complement strand
GGCCAAGGTCGACATCGTCGGCGTCGCGCAGATCGTGTCGTGGCCGTACCCCGACCCGGGCGCGTACGTCTCCCGCCTGCTCGGCATCGAGCCGCGCACGACCATGAGGACGACGGTCGGCGGCAACAGCCCGCAGCTGGTGGTCGACGAACTGGGAGCGCGCATCCAGGCGGGCGAGTGCGACGTCGTCCTCATCGGCGGCGGCGAGAGCATGTACACACGCTGGCGGGCCCGCCGCGAGCCGAAGGTGCACCTCGAGTGGGACAGCGGTGGCGACGAGGCGTGCTCGTGGGTGATCGGCGACGACCGCCCCGGGAGCAGCGACTACGAGATGGCGCACGGCGCCGTCGCGCCAACGCTTGTGTACCCGCTGTTCGAGACCGCACTCCGCGCCGAGGCCGGCCGCTCGATCGACGAACACCAACGCCATGTGAGTGAACTGTGGTCGGGCTTCGCGGCAGTCGCGGCGGACAACCCGCACGCGTGGTCGAGGACGGCGTACACGCCCGAACAGATCCGCGCCGTCACGCCCGACAACCGCATGGTGTGCTTCCCGTATCCCAAGTTGATGTGCTCGAACATCGACGTCGACCAGGGCGCAGCTCTGATCATGTGCTCGTACGAGGCCGCGCAAGCCGCAGGCGTCGCCGACGACCGCATGGTGTTTCTCCACGCCTCGGCCCAGGCGCATGACCACTGGTTCCCGAGTGAACGTGACACGCTGACGCGCTCGCCCGCGATCGAGGCCGCGGCGGACGACGCGCTGCGCGCCGCGGGCATCACCGTCGACGACGTCGCGTACTTCGACCTCTACTCGTGCTTCCCCGCCGCGGTGCAGATCGCGCAACGCGAGGTCGGCATCACCGACGGCCGCGCACTCACGGTCGGCGGCGGACTCGGGTTCGCCGGCGGTCCGGTCAACAACTACCCGACCCACGCAATCGCGCAGATGGTCGACGTACTGCGCGCCCAGCCCGACAGCTTCGGTCTCACCACGGCGTTGGGTTGGTACGTCACGAAGCACGCCGTGGGACTGTGGTCGGCGCAGCCTCCGCGCCTGGGCTTCCGGCCGGTGCCGCACGCCGAGACGCAAGCCCGTGTCGACGCCCAACCCCGGCGCGAGACCGCAGGACTCGTCGACGGTGAGGCGCAACTCGAGGCCACATCGGTCGTGTTCGAACGCGACGGAACGCCCGCGCTGTCGATCGTGACCGCGTTGACCCCCGACGGGCGGCGGGCGCTGGCGTCGACCCGCGACCCCGACACGGGTACCGCGCTCACCGAGGAAGCGTGGGAAGGCCGTGCGATAAAGCTCACCAACGACGGCGCGACGAACACGCTCGCCCTATCCTGACCGCGTGACCAAGCCGCCGTCCCGCCCGACAATGTTCTGGCGGGGCGCGACCAAGCGGTGCGCGCGCTGCGGTTCGGGCAAGCTGTTCCGGCGGTGGTTCACGATGGTGCCGGACTGCTCGCGGTGCGGACTGCACTTCGAACGCGAGGCGGGATACTTCTCCGGCGCGCTCGCGGTGAACATGATCGTGACCGGCGGAATCTTCGCGGTCGTGTTCGTCACCATGCTCGTGTTGACGATGCCCGAGATTCCCGTCGGCCCCATGCTCGCGGTGACAGTGCCGATCGTGATCATCGTTCCGATCGTCGGCTACCCGTTCTCGAAGACGCTCTGGGTCGCGCTCGACCGCGCGTTCCTCCAGAAGCTCGACGCGAACGAACGGCCCGACGAGCAGCTACGCCGGATTTAGGTCGACGCGGAGCGTCAGTACGCCGTCGGTGAAATCCCACGTGGCGTCGCCGACGATCGCGTAGTCCTGGAAGTCGAGCTGTGCCTGCTCGACGAACCGTTGCCGCTCCGCGCCTGCGACGGGTGGGAGGGGTCGGTCCTTCACCGCCGCGGCCCGTTCCCGGAACCGGGCGAGCATCGCGTCAACGTCCAGCTCGTCACTCACGTGGACAAACCTACCCGCGGCGCGCTACCAGGACGCGCGGGCGGCCGGTCAGATCGAGCCGCACGAACGCGTCGTCGAAACCCGCCGTCAGCGCGAGTTCGGTGACCGCGTCGGCCTGGTGCGGCGCGATTTCGCACACCAGCGTCCCGGGCCTGCACAGCCAATCGGGCGCGTGGTCGATGACGATGGTCAGCGCCTCGAGACCGGTGGGCCCGGCGACGAGTGCGCCACGCGGTTCGTGGTCGACTACCAGGGCCGGGAGGTCGGCGACTTCGTGCTCGGCGACGTACGGCGGGTTCGACACGATGAGCGCCAGTTCCCCGCGCAGTTCGGCCGGGAGCGCCTCGAACCACGAGCCGGCGACGACACGCACGTTGCGCGCCGCGCACCCGGCGACGTTGGCGCGCGCGACGACGAGCGCGTCCTCGCTGACATCGGTGGCCCACACCTCGGCCCCGGGGAGCGCGGCGGCGAGGGCAAGTGCGATCGCGCCGGACCCGGTACCGAGGTCGGCGACCGTGCCCCGGCGCAGGTCGAGCCGGACGCACTCTTCGAGCGCGATCTCGACGACCCATTCCGTTTCCGGGCGCGGGATCAGCACACGCGGGTCGACCATCAGGTCGAGCGAGCGGAACGACCACGAGCCGATGACGTACTGGAGCGGCTCGCCCTGCATCCGTCGTTCGACCATCTCCCGCAGCCGCGCCGCCTGGCGCGGCGTCGGTTCCGTGTCGGCCGCGGCGACCCATTCGGCGGCGTTGAACCCGGACACCTCCTCGACGATAAATCGCGCTTCGCGGTCGCCGACACGTGTCGCCGCCTCGGCGCGCAGGTCGCGCCAGCGTGTCATCCGGAGCCGAGTTGTTGCGCCCGTTCCTCGGCGCCCAACTTGGAGATGATGTCGTCGAGGTCGCCGTCGAGCACCCGGTCGAGTGCGTACACCGTGAACGGCGTACCGCGGTGGTCAGTGACGCGGTTCTCCTTGAAGTTGTACGTGCGGATCTTCTCGGAGCGTCCGCCGCCCTTCACCTGTTCGCGGCGCGCCGCACTCTGGTCGGCCTGCTGGCGTTCCTGCTCGAGTTGGAGCAGGCGCGAGCGCATGATGCGCAGGGCCTTGTCCTTGTTCTGGAGCTGGCTCTTCTCGTCCTGGCACGACACGACGAGCCCGGTCGGCTTGTGCGTCATCCGGACCGCGGAGTCGGTCGTGTTGACCGACTGCCCCCCCGGGCCCGACGAACGGAAGACGTCGATCTCGAGATCGTTCGGGTCGATCTCGACGTCGACGTCTTCGGCCTCCGGCAACACCGCCACCGTCGCCGCGCTCGTATGGATGCGGCCCTGGCTCTCGGTCACGGGCACCCGTTGCACGCGGTGCGGTCCACCCTCGTATTTGAGGTGGCCCCACGCCTCGTCGCCCTTCACGACGAACGTGACGTCGCGGAACCCACCGTGCCCCGACGGCTGCGAACTCAGCACTTCGAGCTTCAGCCCGGTGCGCTCCGCGTAGCGCTGGTACATGCGGAACAGGTCACCGGCCCAGAGGTTGGCTTCCTCGCCGCCCTCGGTCCCCTGGATCTCGACGATGACGTTGCGGCCCTCGTTGGGGTCGCGCGGCAGCAACAGTTCCTTGATCTCGGCCTCGAGGGCCTGGAGTCGCCCTTCCTTGTCGGCCAGTTCCCGTTTGACGTATTCGCGCATTTCGGGGTCGGTCTCGGCTTCGAGCATCTCGCGCGCGTCGGCGGCGTCCGCCGTGGCCGCCTGCCACTCGCGGTACGCCTCCACCAACGGCTTCAACTCGGCGTGCCGGCGCCCGGCGTCCCGGGATGCCCGCCGGTCACCCGACGCGTAGATCCCGGAGAGCTCGCTCTCCAGCTGGTCGAGCTCGGCCTCGAGGTCTTTGAGCTGCTCGAACATCGATTTGAGGGTACTCAAGGTGCCCGCCATCAGGGCCGATCACTGAAATGGGTGGGTTGGCTGGATCTCTCGCCAAGGACGGCAGAGATGAACGTCAACGTCATAGGGCTAAGGCTTCGGGACCCGGAAGGTCCCAAGCCGCACGCAGG
Organism: Actinomycetes bacterium; assembly: GCA_031404355.1. GTDB lineage: Bacteria > Actinomycetota > Acidimicrobiia > IMCC26256 > PALSA-610 > JANNHK01. Next base: position 16,816 of record JANNHK010000318.1, on the reverse strand, counting down.
TACGACACCTGCTCATGAACGCCTGACCGACGCGCGGGCCGAAAAGGTCATAGCCAATGTCGCTCGTGCGGCGTGGTTCGACTTCAACGGCGACGGGAAGATCGAGAACTCCAACCCGCTGTACGGCGGCGACGGAACCCTTCTCGGTTTCAAGGATTCCCCCGCTCGTCCCCGGGACGTGCAAGAGCCTCGGAGTCATGTCTCGCAAGCGGTCGTAGACCACGCGCGCGACACGTACACGCGTTACAGCCACACCGAAAAACCAGCTCGCGAAGCAGCACCCAAGGCGCACGTGGCCTAGGGAGTTGGAAATTCGCACGGAAACCGGGGTAAGCCCGGGGTTTTGTCGCGTCCGGATTCAGCGCGTCGATCTCCGCGCCGATTGACACATATGCGCAGATCTCCCGTCCTGGCCGTCCTGACAGTCGCCGCACTCCTCGCCGGATGCGGGGGCGACGACGACTCCGGGTCGTCCGCACCGGAGGCGGAGGCGACGTCGGCGCGGAGCCGGACGCAGGATCGAGCGGCGCAGAGCGACCTGCGCAACGCGCTCGTGGCGGCCAAGGTGTATTACACCGACGAGGAGACGTACGCCGACATGACTGCGTCCGACTTCGAGGCGATCGAACCGAGTCTGGTGTACGACGTCGTCGCGAACACCGACGAGGACACGGTCGGGGTCGGCGACCAGACCGAGGACCAGATCGTCCTCGTGAGACGGAGCAAGTCCGGAACGTTTTTCTGCATCGCGGAGAACATCTCCACCGGCACGACCTACGGACAGAGCGACACGCTCGCCGACGTCGACACGGTCGCGGAGTGCACGGGCCCCGACGCATGGGGCGGCGGCGGCGGCGGAGACACGGACGAGGAAGACGTCGAGGAGGTCGACTTCGACCCGGCCGACCTCGAGGCGATCGAACTGGGCGACGAGCCACAACTCGACCCGATCGAGAACGTCCTCAACGCGATGATCGAGCAGGACTCTGAGCTGTACTTGTCGGCATATCCCGAGCCCGACTGCGACATCTCGTCCGACGGAGTCCAAGCCAGTCTGGATTCGTCATACCTGGATCCGCCCTACAAGGCCGACGTGGAACAAACGGGCGACGACACCGCAGTCGTGACAGTCGTCGACGGAGCCGACGCGGAGAGTGAAGTCGGTGTTCGCCGCGCCGGAGACAGCTGGGTGTTGGACCTCGACTTGTGCACGATGCTCGAAGAGAACGCGGCCTACGGCGCGCAGTCCGATCTGCGCAACGCGTTCGCCTCCGGGAAGGTGTACTACACCGACACTGAGTCATACACATCCCTGACCCCGGAACTACTCGAAGCAATCGAACCGAGCATCGACTTCGTCGTCATTGCAGACGCCGCGGTAAATGCTGTCGGGGTCGGCGACGTGAGCGCCACGCAGTTCGTGCTCGCTACCCAGGCTGACTCAGGCACGTGGTACTGCATCGCCGACGACGTTTCCGTCGGCACGACCTTCGGTTCGGGCGCCGAGCTCGCCGAAGTCGACACCGTCGCCGAATGCAGTGACGCGGCTTGGTAGCCGTCCGCACGCGTCCGGTCGTCGCTGCCGTGCTCGGCGCCGCGCTCGTCGCCTCGTGCGCGAGCGGCAACGGCGACCCCGACGTGTCCAGCGAGTCTCCCGAGGTCACCGCGGTCGAAGTGGCCGTGGAAGACCCCGAAGCCGATCGCGACGCGCAACACGAGCTGCGCGCGGCCCTCGTGGTGGTCAAAGCGCACTACGCGGACGAGGGGACCTTCTCGAATGTGACACCCAAGACCCTCGAAGCAATCGATTCGCACTTCAGCTTCGACCACGTCGAGCACGCCGACGAAGACACGATCGGCATCGGCGACCAGAGCGACACCGGGGTCGTTCTCGTCACACGGAGCGCGAGCGGTACGTGGTTCTGCATCGCCGACGATGTCAACAGCGGCACAAGCTACGGAACCGACAGCGCACTCGACGCCGTCCAGACGGCTTCCGAATGCTCTCAACTCGAGTTTCGTATCGTCTACAACGACGGCAACCGCGACCTCGACGCGATCGACCTGGGTGACGAACCCGAGCTCGATCCGATCGAGAGCAGGTTCAACGCTATGATCCTCGGCGATGTGGACGTCTGGTTGGCGGCGTACTCCGCGCCGGAGTGTGACATCGACCGCGACACGATCGCGCAACTCCTCGACCCGGTGACGCTCGAGGTCCCCATGAAGGCGGATGTCGCCGACGGGGGTGACGACACCGTTTCAGTCACGGTCGCGGACAGCAGCGGCGTCATCCTCGACGAGCAGGTGCGATTCGACGGCGACCGATGGCTGATCGACCGGGACGTGTGCGAGCACATCACGGAGTTGCAAAACAACTTTGCGAAGGGCGAAGTGTTCTCTGCCCTCTATTCGGCCAAGACCCACTTCTCTACCGCGCGGACGTACACCACGCTGACTCGGACGGCACTCGAGGACGCGTGGGACCGCGTTCAGTACGACACAATCGCGAACGCCGGCGCCGGCGTGGTCGGACTCGGCGACGTGAGCGACATGTCGTTCGTCGTCGCGACCAAGTCCAAGTCGGGCACGTGGTACTGCATCGCCGACGACATGACCTCCGGAACCCGGTACGGACACGCCGGCAACCTCGCAGCCGTCGACACCGTCGCCGAGTGCCGCCAGGACGAATGGGCTATTGGCGGTTTTGAATAAGTGAGTTGATGCCTTCGGGGTTCGTCGCCGCTGTCTCGGCGAAGGTGTCGAGCATCGTGTGGAACTGGTCGTTGTCGAACCGGTCGGCCATCGCCCGCGGGATCGCGGGGAACGAGTAGTCGGGCGATGGCAGCGGCGGGTGGTCCTCGGCCGGTTTGCGGGCCATCACCTGCTCGATGATCGGCGCCATCCGCTTGAACTTGTCGCGTTCCTGCTTCTCGTCGCGCTCCATGAACTCCGGCAGCACGTCCTTGCCGAACAGTTCGAGCGCTTCCATGATGTGCTCGTGCTGGTTCTTGCCGGCCTGGTAGCAGAAGATCACCTGGTCGACGCCGCACTCCTCGTAGCGCCGTAGGTACTCGCGCAGTTGGTCGGGTGTGCCGACCGCACCGCGGAGTCCACTCACGCCCTGCTCGACCACCTTCGCGCCCAACCGGTCCTGGTTCTGCGCCGCGGCCGCGACGGCTTCGGGGTCGTAGCCCTGCTCGGCCCGCCGGCGTTGGAACTCGGACCACACGTCGGTGACACCGGGCTGGTGGCGGCCGAACACGTAGTAGTGCGCGAGCGAGTAGCCGAAGAAGTTGGCGCCTTCGAGCCCGCGGCGCAGCGCCTCGTCCTCGTCTTCGTGGCACATGAACGTCGAGACGACGGCGATGTTCGCGTTGACCGCGTCGCCGATCGGCACGGCTTCGCGTTCCAGGGTCGAGTAGTAGTCCTCGACCCAGTGCTTGGCCTCTTCGGGGTCGATGAACGCGAACGACAGCGCGCCGATGCCCTTCTGGGCGGCCATGTGGATCGTCTCGCGGCGGCTGCACGCGACCCACAAGGGCGGGTGCGGCTTCTGGCGAGGCTTCGGCACCACGTTGCGGGGCGGCATCGTGACGTACTCGCCCGAGTGGCCGGTGAACGGTTCCTCGGTGAGACAGCGCACCGCGACCCGCAGCCCTTCTTCCCACATCGCCCGCTTCTTCTCCGGGTCGATCATGAACCCGCCGAGTTCGGCCTCGGACGACGACTCACCGCTGCCGAAGTCGACGCGGCCGTTCGACACCAGGTCGAGCGTGGCGATGCGTTCCGCAATGCGGGCCGGGTGGTTAAAGTTCGGCGGCGTCTGCACGATGCCGTGGCCGAGGCGGATGCGCGACGTGCGCTGCGACGCGGCGGCAAGGAACACCTCGGGTGCGCTGGAGTGCGAGTACTCCTCGAGGTAGTGGTGCTCCACTTCCCATGCGGCGTGGATGCCGATGCGGTCGGCGTACTCGATCTGTTCGAGCGCGTCCTGGAGGAGCTGGTACTCGGAATCCTCGTTCCACGGACGCGGTAACTGGTGTTCGTAGAAGATGCCGAACTTCACGCCACCGCGCCCTGGTCGGGCGTACCGAGCGATTCGAACTTCTCAACGATCTCGTCGCCCCGGCGGTTTCCCTCCAGCGCGTGCTCGATCTCGTGCATCGTCATCCTGCGGAACTCGGCCCGGTTCGTGCCGAGCGACTGTTCGAGCGAGACGTCCCACAGCCGTGAGATCACCGTGGTGCCCGGAATCTTGGCGCCCGACTCGCCGATGAACGTGCGGTCGCGCATCTCGGTGATCGCGGTGCGTAAGTAGTCGACGTGCGGTGTCTCGTCGGTGCGGATGCAGCTCACGATGCGGGCCGCTTCGCCGTCACCGGCGCAGAGATCCGTGTCAGCCAGCACTTCTTCGGCCCACCGGAACGTGTGGAAGGCGGAGACCTCGATGAACATGAGGCCGATCATCCGGCGCAGCATCATCTCGAGTCCCATGTCGAGGTCGTCGAACTGGCGCAGCGCTTCGGCCGCCTTGCGCATCTGCTCCGGGTCGGGCGGCGTGCCGCCGGGCGGGGTGATGCCCATGCGGGCGAGCATGGTCTGCGTTTCGTCTTCGGTCACGGGGTTCTCGAACGCGATGTCGCGTGCCGCGAACCACATCGTGTTGTGACCGGCTTCGTCTTCCCAGCCGGCTTCGTCGCGGGCGTGTGCTTCGAACAGCCCGGTCTGGAGATGCGCGAGCGCGGTACCCGCGATGCTCTCGTCGAAGAACCGCTGCATGTCGGCGACGTCGACGTAACGAATCATCGAACCGAATCCTTCGACCGTTCCGATGCGCGTCAACGCGGTGATGGTCGGGGCCGCGACGCCCTCGCGCAGCATGTACTTCGTCTGCGCGACGTTCGGGAACTGCCCCGGCCACATCTCGAGCGGCGCGTCGATGACGTCAGTGGAGAAGTTCTCGCGATGCGACTGCTGCCACGCCTCGATGGCGGGGATGCGGTTCTTCGTGCGCGGTGGCACGTACGCGCCGTCGTCGCGAAACCCGCCGTGACAGCGCACGCCACCGGCAATCAGCGGTTCGGCGATGTCGTCGGTGGCGAGAAGTTCGGATTCGGTCCACGAAAGCTGAAGGTTGCTCACTCGGGCGAGTGTATACTCAGGAGTTACACATGACAACAACGGCAGTCGGTCCCAAGCGAAGCCCCGCCCGGAGGGCGGCGATCCTGCAGGCCGCCGCGCACGCCTTCGCCCAGTCGGGGTACGCGGCCACGTCGGTCGACGACGTCGCCGCCGCGGCCGGCATCACGAAACTGATCGTGTACCGGCACTTCGACACCAAGGAGGCCCTGTACCGGGCGGTGCTCGAGCAGGTGTTCGACCGCCAGGCGGAGCTCTTCCTCGATTCGATCAGCGACGGCCTCCAGGCCGGCAGTGCTTCGGCGGCACTACTCCACGTCGGCCGGGAGTGGCCCGACGGCTTCCGCCTCCTCTGGCGCCACGCCACCCGAGAGCCCCAGTTCGCCGACTACGCGCACGAACTCCGCGAGACCGCCGTCAGCGCCGCCCGCGCCGTCGTCGAGCCGTACGTCGCGGCGCCGTACGCCGAGTGGGCCGCGCAGACCCTCTTCGACCACATCGTCGACGCCGTCCTCAACTGGCTCGACCACGGCAAGCCCACCGACGACGAAGCGTTCGTCGCCCTCGAAGCCGCCGCGCTCCGCGCAACCGTCGCCAGCTGGTCGGATCGCTAGAACCCGGCGCCCCAGTTGCGCGACAATATTGTCACAAGTTGGAAATGCCGGAGCGTGTGACAATAACGTCACACATGCCGAGTTCTCGGGTAATGTGACAATAATGGAACACGGCGAGCGGCAGCCCACCTGGACAGTCCGAAGCGGCCAAGACCTCGGCCGCGCAATCGCGGACATCCGATCCCGTCGCGGTCTGACCCAGCAGCAAGTCGCGGACAAGGTCGGTCTCACGCGCGGCTATCTCGCCAAGATCGAGACCGGCCGCTCGGTCACGCTGCTCGATCACCTGCTGCGAATCCTTCGCCGCCTCGGCGCGACAGTCACGATCACTCTCACGAAGCCCGACAATGGCTCGGCGTGAGCGCCTGGGCGTTTGGTACCACGACCTCCACGTCGCCGACCTCACGTCGCAGTCGGGCTCGGATGTGTGGTGCACGTACACACCGGAAGCGCTCGATCGCTTCCCGGGAAACACTCCGTTGCTCTCCTGCTCGCTCCTCGTGCGTCCCCGCAAGCAAGACGCGAGCGTGTTCTTCAGTGGCCTGCTCCCCGAAGGGCAGCACCGGCAGGCGATGGCTGCGCTCGCGCGCATCCCGACGTACGACACCCACGGTCTCCTCGCCCGTTTCGGTCGAGATGTGGCCGGCGCGCTCGTCATCGGCACCACGCCACCGGCCGAGCACGCCGGCAGCGTCGAGCCGTACACGCGCGATGCGCTCGCCGAAGAAGTGTCATCGCTCCCCCAGCGACCTCTTGCGCTTCACGACGACAGCGAGTTGTCGCTCGCCGGCCTGCAGGACAAGCTGCTGCTCGTCGACCTCGGCAATCGCGAGTGGGGCCGCCCGCGGCACGGGACACCATCAACCCACATTCTGAAGGTCGAGGAGCGCCGCCACCCGGGAATGGCCAGGGCCGAGGCGGACTGCCTCGCACTCGCGCGAGCGATCGACCTCACAACAGTCGAGGCCGACGTCGAAACGATTGCCGATGTCTCGTGCCTCATCGTGTCGCGGTTCGACCGAGTCATCAAGCACGGCACCGTCGAACGAATCCATCAGGAAGATCTCTGCCAGGCGCTCGCACGCGACCCTGAGGCAAACGGCAACCGAGGCAAGTACGAGGACGCACACGGACCATCGCTGCGCGACGCGGCCTCACTCCTCGATCGATACGCGTCGGATGCCGACGTGCAACTCGACCGTCTCGTCGCCGCAACCACCTTCACCATCGTCATCGGAAACGCGGACGCGCACGGCAAGAACCTGGCCCTGTTGCACCGAGAACCCGGGATCGTAGAGCTCGCGCCGCTCTACGACACGGTTCCCACCTCGCTCTGGCCGAACCTGCGCGCACGCGGAGCAATGAGCGTGAACGGAAGCTGGGAACTGTCGACGCTGACGCTCGACGACATTGCTCACGAGGCCGCCCAATGGCGGCACGATCGCAACCGCGCGCTGGCTGTCGCGACCGAGACAGCCGAACGAGTCCGCGCCGCCGTCGACACCGTCCTCAGCCCCGACAGCGCCGTTGCGGCGTATGTGAAGGCGCGCGCCGACGACCTACTGTCGAGTCGCTAGCCCGGCTCGCAACCCTCGTCTCACGACGCCGCTAAGTACCGAAGGCGGGGGTGATCTTGCCGGGCGCGGGCGCCTTGACCGTCGTGCGGGCTTCGACGTCGGCGAGCTGTTCGGCAGTGAGGACCGCACGGAACGACGCGATCGCGACTTCGAGCATGTCGAGGTCGGGCTCGCGCGTCGTGAGCTTCTGGAGCAACAGGCCCGGCTTCATGAGGACCCGGACCCACCGCCGGTCCATGCGCTTGGCGGCTTGGCGGATCACTTCGTACGAGAGCCCGGCGATGAGCGGGATGAGCACGATGCGCGAGGCGATGATCTCGGCGAGGCCCTCGGCCGGCACGAACGTGTACGTGAAGATCGCAACGACCATGACGGTCAGCATGAAGTTGGTGCCGCAGCGGACGTGCGCGGTGGTGAACTGCTGCGCCGACTCGGGTGTGAGTTCGACGCCGTTCTCGTAGGCGGCGATCGTCTTGTGCTCGGCGCCGTGGTACGCGAACACGCGGCGGATGTCCTTGAGAAACCCGATCGCGAACAGGTAGCCGACGAACAGGAACATCCGGAACAGCCCTTCGGCAAGCTGGAACGGCATGAAGTCGAGCCAGTCGCCGACCTTGTGCCCCGCGATCGCGGGGAACACGAGGAAGATGGCGCTGAAGAAGACCATCGAACCGCCGACCATCCAGCCCATCGCCCGCTCGGAGATCTGCTCCTCTTCGGGGACCTGTTGGTTCGCCGACCACGTGAGCGCGCGGTAGCCGAGACCGAGCGACTCGCCGAGGCCCATGACGCCGCGTACGAGCGGGATGTTGCGGTACTTCTCGGACCAGCCCGGCACTTCACGCACGTCGAGCGCGATGTCGCCCTCAGGCGTGCGTACCGCGACGGCCCACGTGGTTGCCCCGCGCATCATCACGCCTTCGAGGACAGCCTGGCCGCCCATGTAGCGCGGTTCGGGCTTCGCCATCACGCACTCCTTGCGCCGGCAGGAACCGGGCTACGCCTTCTTCTTGACCGCAGCTGCGGCCTTCTTGGCGCCCTTTTCGGCGCGGCGCTGGAAGCGTTCGACGCGGCCGCCTGTGTCAACCAGCTTCTGCTTGCCCGTGTAGAAGGGGTGGCACTCGGAGCACAGCTCGACGCGCAGGCTCTCGACCGTGGAGCGGGTCGTGAACTCGTTGCCGCACGAGCAGTGCACGAGGCACGTCACGTAGTTGGGGTGGATGTCAGCCTTCATGATGGCTCCAAGTGTACCGACCGTCGGGTTGGCCTCGGCAACGCCTCGCCTCAGGTTCCCATTCCCGCCGGGGCCTTGGCGATTTCGTTGAGGAAGTCGGCGTTGCTCTTCGTCGAGCGGAGCTTGTCGATGAGCAGCTCCAGCCCGCCCCCGCCTTCGAGGGCGTTGAGCACCCGCCGCAGCTTCCAGACCTGCTGGACGTGCTGGCGGTCGAAGAGCAGTTCCTCGTGCCGGGTGCTCGACTGTTCGACGTCGATGGCCGGGTAGATCCGGCGATCGGCGACGCGGCGGTCGAGGCGCAGTTCCATGTTCCCGGTGCCCTTGAACTCCTCGAAGATGTGTTCGTCCATCTTGGAGTTCGTGTCGACGAGCGCGGTCGCGATGATCGTGAGCGAGCCACCCTCTTCGACGTTGCGGGCCGCGCCAAAAAACTTCTTCGGCGGGTAGAGCGCGCCGGCGTCGATTCCGCCCGACATGATGCGCCCCGATGCGGGCGCGGCCAGGTTGTACGCACGCGCGAGTCGGGTAATGCCGTCGAGGACGATGACGACGTCGGTGCCCATCTCGACGAGCCGCTTCGCCCGCTCGATGGCGAGCTCGGCGACGTGGCAGTGCTCTTCGGACGGACGGTCGAACGTGGAAGCGACGACATCGGCCCGCAACACGTGGCGGCGCATGTCGGTCACTTCCTCGGGGCGTTCGTCGACCAGCAGCACCATCACGTGGCACTCGGGGTTGTTGCGTTCGATCGAGTACACGATCTGCTTGATGATCGTGGTCTTGCCCGCCTTCGGGGGCGACACGATCATGCCGCGCTGGCCCTTCCCGATCGGCGAGATCAGGTCGATGATGCGGCCGGTGATCTCGGCCGGGTTGTCGGGGAGTTCGAGCCGTAGCCGCGAGTCGGGGAACAAGGGCGTGAGATCTTCGAACCGCGGCCGGCTCCGCGCTTCCTCGGGCGACAAGGCGTTGATGCGGTCGACGCGCACGAGCGCCGGGTACTTCTCGTTGCTCGCCGGCGGACGGGTGGCACCGTTGACCTGATCGCCCTTGCGCAGTCCGAAGCGGCGCACTTGCGATGCGGACACGTACACGTCGTTGCGGCCCGCGAGGTAGCCGGAGGTACGCAGGAACCCGTACCCCTCTTCGCGCAGGTCGAGGAGTCCGTCGACGTCGATCAGCTCACCGGAGTAGTCCTCGGTGCCGCGCGGTTCACGCTGGCCACCGCCGCCGCCGCCACCACCGCCGGGGCCGGCGCCACCGGGGCCGGCGCCACCGGGGCCGGGGCCGGTACCGCCGGTGCCTTCTCGCCCATCGCGCTCGCGCCCGCGGCGGCGCCGCCGACGGCGGTTGGCCGGGTCGTCGCCGTCGCGCCACGGCTGCTGGTCGCCCCGCTGCTGGCGATCGGCCGGTGCGCCCGCGTCGGGCGACGCGCGGTCAGGTGCTTCCGTATCGGTGCCCGTTCCCGAAGCCGCGGCCTCGGTCGAAGCTGCATCGGCGGACGATCCATTGCCGTCGGCCCCTTGCCGTGGCCGCGGCCGGATGACCGGCATCTCGTCGTCGCCGCTCGAGCCGTTCGACGCGAGTGCGTCCTGTTCGGCCGCGAGCGATGCGATGTCGTCCTCGGGCGGCTTCGTCGACCGGATCTTGCGCTTCGAGGGCTCGTCGGAACCGTTGCCGCTCTTGGCGGCGGTGACGATGGCTTCGACGAGATCGGCCTTGCGCATGCGGCTGACCGACTTGACCCCGAGGGCCGACGCGATCTCGGAAAGCTGCTCCCGATCCTTCCCGTCCAGTTGTGCACGGTCGAAGGTGTCGCTCATTGCTTGCTCCTCCCGACCGGGGACGTGAGAGACGCCGATCCCGACCGGTGGGTGGTGGTGGTTGAGAACAGAAGGCTTGTCGTTGGTGCCCGCGGACGACGGTCCGAGGTCAGCCATCACGAGCCCTCGGAGGAATCAGGCCGACCGAAAATGCAGTCGCACGCCGGAAGAAGGGAGATCCGGCCCTCGGGCCGACGGCATGCAAGCCGCCGGAGCGAGGTCTCGAGGGATCGGCCTCACCCTACACCTTGATCGGGTTCCGGCGCACCGACCTGAACGTCAACGGCCTGAACGTGCCGGGACGCAAACTCGGATCATTGCGCGCCGACCAACCGGCCCATCAGTTCGTGGGCCGCGACCGGGGCACAGCCCGCCGTTGCCGGTTCCGTGTAGGTGCCGCCGGGGCCGGGAACGGCCGAGTCGTACAGCAGGTACGGCACCGGATCCGAGGTGTGGGTGCGGATCGTGCACGGGGTCGCGTGGTCGGGGAGGAGCAACACCCGGTAGCGCTCCCCAGCCGCGTCGAGCGCGTCGATGACGGGCCCGATGACGTCGCGGTCCCACCGTTCGAGCGCGTCGACTTTGACGTCGACGAGTCCCTGGTGACCGGCTTCGTCGGTGGCCTCGACGTGCAACAGGAAGAAGTCGCGGTCGGCGAGTGACGCGATACACGCGCGCGCTTGCGCGGCGTAGTCGTTGTCGAATCCGGCCGACGCGCCCGGAACGTCGACGACGTCGATACCGGACAGCACGCCGAGTCCCTGCACGAGGTCGACCGCGGACGACATGCGACCCGCGACTCCGTACGTCGTCGTGAACGAGGGCAGCTTCGGCTTGACGCCTTGCCCCCACAACCAGATCTGCGTCGCGCGCGCGTCGACGCGGGCGGCCGCGTCGCGCACGACGGAACGCGACGCGTCCATGAGCGCGCGCACCTTGGGCGCGGCCGCACCCGTCGGGAACACGGCGATCTGGCCGGTGAGATCGTGCGGCGGCGTGCAGTCGGCGCTTGCCCAGTCGCTCGGCACTACACAGAGGTGGCGATACTCGACACCCGGGTGAAAACGCACGCCGTCGCGACCGCCGCCGAGCGCGGCGTCGAGCGCGGCGACGATCGGGTGGCTCTGTTCACTCGTGAGATGCCCGGCCGCGAAGTCGACCATCGTCGGCGGATCGTCGTCCGACAGCGTCACCAGGTTGCAGCGGTAGGCGACCTCGTCGGGTCCGAGTTCGACACCCATCGCCGCGGCCTCGATGGGCGCGCGTCCCGTGTGATACGTCGCGGGATCAAAGCCGAGAATCGACATGTTCCCGACATCGCTGCCCGGCGGCAGCCCCTCGGGGATCACCATCGCGCGTCCGACCTCGCCCCGGGCCGCGAGTGCCGCGAGGCGCGGCATAGCCGCGGCTTCGAGTGGCGTGCAGCCGCCGAGTTCGGGCAACGGCACGTCGGCGCAACCGTCGGGAACGAACACGACGTACTTCACGAGTATGGCTCCCTCACTGCGCCGTCGGTGGCTGCGTTGCGTCCGCACGCCCGCCGCATCGTAGGGGCTCGGGACTCATAGGGTTCTTGGATGCGTCGCCTCTTCATCGCCCTCGTCGCTGTCGCACTCGTCTCCTCCTGCAGCGGCGGCGGCGACAACGTCGACGAGGTCCGCCCGGAGACGCCGCCCGACACGAGCACGATCGCACCGACCACGACCGTCGTGGAGCCGCCGACGACCACCACGACACTGCCGCCCGACCTCGACGCGGTCTCCGTGCGCCTCGTCGAAGTCGCCGGCGGTCTCGCGAGCCCGGTCGCGATCGCGTTTCGGGCCGGCGACGACCGCCCGTGGGTCGCCGAGCAATCCGGACGCGTGCGCGTCGTCGAGAACGGCGCTCCGCTCGACCCGCCGGTGCTGGCGATCGACGTCTCGACCGGCAACGAGCAAGGCTTGCTCGGCCTCGTGTTCTCGCCCGACGGTACGAAGCTGTACGTCGACTACACCGACCCCGGCGGCCACACGCACGTCGACGAGTACACGATGAACGGCGACGCGGCCGGGAACCGTCGCGAACTGCTGTTCGTCGAACAGCCGTACGCGAACCACAACGGCGGTCAGCTCGCCGTCGACGGGTCCGGGATGTTGTACGTCGCGCTCGGCGACGGCGGCGCGGGCGGCGACCCCGAAGACCGGGCGCAGAACCGGGAAAATCTCCTCGGCAAGATCCTGCGCATCGACCCGACCGGCGATCCGTACGCGGTCCCGGCCGACAACCCGTTCGTCGGTGACGCCAATGCACGACCCGAGATCTGGATGTGGGGGCTGCGCAACCCGTGGCGCTTCACGTTCGACCGGGCCACGGGCGACATGTGGATCGCCGACGTCGGCCAGAACGCGTGGGAGGAGATCGACTACGCGCCCGCCGGTGTGGCCGCGGGCGTCAACTGGGGTTGGGACGAACGCGAAGGCTTCCACTCGTTCGAGGGTGAGTCGCCCGAGGCTGCGAGCGATCCGATCGCGGAACGGCCGCTCGGTGAGTACTGCGCGCTCATCGGCGGTTACGTGTACCGCGGCGCAGCCGTCGCGAACATGCACGGCGTCTACCTGTTCACCGACCACTGCCGTGGCGTCGTCGAGGCACTCGTGCAGGAAGGCGGCGCAGTCGTCGCCGAACGCGAACTCGACATCCAGATCGACCAGCCGACGAGCTTCGGCGAGGACCACGACGGCGAGCTGTACGTCGTGTCGCGTGCGGGAACGCTGTACCGGTTCGAGAACGGGTGAACATTCCGGAGGTTACGCGTCCTTCACGATCCGGTTGCTGACCGCGCCCGAACCACGTCGCGTGATCCAGTGCGGTGTGAGCCGGAGCGCGATGCCGGCGGCCTTGTTAAGCGCACCGGGAAGCACCACGGCCTTGTTGCGCGCCAATCCGTCGAGTCCGGCGCGCGCGACGACGTCGGCTTCCTGCCACAGGAACCCGGGGATCTGACCCTCGTCGTACCCGGCGCGCTGTTGGAACTCCGACCGCGTGAATCCGGGTGCGAGGCAGGTAACGGCGACGCCGGTGCCCTTCAGCTCTTCGTGGATCGCTTCGGTGAACGACAACACGAATGCCTTCGTCGCCGAGTAGGTCGCGTTCGTCGGCCCGGGCTGCAACGCCGCGATCGATGCGACGTTGAGAATGCCGCCCGAGCCGCGTTCGACCATGCCGCGCGCCGCGGCGTGGGTCAGGCGCGACAACGCGAGCACATTCAGGCGGATCTCGCGATCTTCACCTTCGACGTCGAGTTGGTCGAAGCGGCCGGTGGTGCCGAAGCCCGCGTTGTTCACGAGGACATCGACGGTCTCCGTGCGCGCTTCGACCATGGCGAGCTGCGCGGTGTCCGTCAGGTCGGCCGCGAGCACCTCGCACTCCACGCCGCACGTGTCCGTCAGTTCCTTCGCGAGCGCTTCGAGGCGGGCCTGGTCGCGCGCGACGAGGACGAGATCATGCGAACGCTCTGCGAGAATCCGTGCGAACTGCTCGCCGATACCGACCGACGCACCGGTGACGAGGGCAACGGGACGGGTCATGCGTGCCTCACTTTTCGGGCCTCACTTTGGATACGAGGCCACGAGATCGCCCTTGGCGACGATCCGCTGCCTGGCACTCCCCTTCGGGTGGCACGCGACGAGGGTGAATGTCGCAGTGTCGGTCTGGTCCACGATCCACAGGTCGGTCGGGGCGACGATGAGTATCTCGCGCACGTGGTACACGTAGGTGCCGTCGGGCATGTCGAAGATCACCTCGTCGCCACCCACGAGCTTGTCGATGTCGCCGAACGGGTGGCTGTACGTGGTGCGGTGCCCGGGGAACACCGTGTTGCCGCGCTGGCCGGGCATGGCCGAGCCGGGCCAGTGGCCCGGACCCTTGTTGATGACCGTGAGCGTGATGCCCTCGAAGATCCGGTGGCTGATGCCGATCTTCGGAATCGAGATGGCGCCGATGTCGACGATCGACACGCGCGCGTGCGGATCGGCGGGCGGCGCCTCCGGTACCGGCAGCGGATCGACCGACCGTTGCGGCGACGGTCGTCGAGGTCGTCGACGACGGCTTCTCCCGCGACGTCGTGGTCTCGAAGACCGGGCTCTCCTCCTGCGCGACCGCTTCGTCCTCGTCGCGCGTCACGACGGCGACCGTCGCACACGCGCCGATCGTCACGGACGCTCCTACCAAGAGCGCAATGAGACGCCGTTTACTCATGTTCATGCGGCTACAGCCTCCGGTGCTCCATCACCCGCGCATATCAACAAACTATCCGCACCTCCGGCTTGCGCCTGGACGCTCACAGGCCCAACTCCTCCATGACTGCGTCGACGTCGGCGTCGACGGCCGGGCGCGCTTCGATCTGCGCGATCGCCCGGTTCGGGTCTTTCAAACCGTGGCCGGTGACGGTGCACACGACGGTTTCGCCGCGCGCGATCAGGCCGGTCTCGGATGCTTGCAACAGCCCGGCGATCGACGCGGCCGATGCGGGCTCGACGAACACGCCTTCGGTCGCCGCGAGGAGCTTGTAGGCGGCGAGGATCTGCTCGTCGGTGACGGCGCCGATCGTGCCGCCCGATTCGTCGCGTGCGGCGATCGCAGCGTCCCAGCTCGCCGGGTTGCCGATACGGATCGCCGTCGCGATCGTCTCGGGGTGCGGAACCGGTTCACCGATGACGAGGGGAGCCGATCCCGCTGCCTGCCAGCCGAGCATGCGGGGCTGTTTGGTCGCGAGTCCGTCGGCCGCGTACTCCTGGAAGCCCTTCCAGTAGGCCGTGATGTTGCCGGCATTGCCGACGGGGATGCAGTGCACGTCGGGCGCATTACCCAATGCATCACAGATTTCGAACGCCGCGGTCTTCTGACCTTCGATGCGGAACGGATTGATCGAGTTCACGATCGTGACACCACCGCGCTCGCCGAGCGTGCGCACGAGGTCGAGCGCGTCGTCGAAGCTGCCGCGGATTTGCACGACCTTGGCCCCGTGGATGAGCGCCTGGGCGAGCTTGCCGAGCGCGACATGGCCCTCGGGAATGAGCACTGCCGCGAGCATCTCGGCCCGGGCCGCGTACGCCGCCGCGCTGGCCGAGGTATTGCCCGTCGACGCGCACACGACGACCTTGGCGCCTTCTTCGGCGGCCTTCGAGATCGCCATCGTCATCCCGCGGTCCTTGAACGAACCCGTGGGATTCGCACCCTCGACCTTGAGGTACACGGTCGCGCCGACCTGGTCGGAAAGACGCGGCGCTTCGACGAGCGGGGTGTTGCCCTCGTTCAGCGTGACGATCGGCGTCTTGTCCGAAACGGGAAGCCGGTCGCGGTAGGCATCGATGATGCCCTTATAGGGAGAGGCTGTCATTCCTCACCGCCCACGACACGGAGCACCGAACCGACGCGCTGCACGACGTCGAGTTCGCGCACGTCGTGGATCGTCGCCATCATCGCCGCCTCGCGCGCGAGGTGGGTGACGAAGATGAGGCGGGCCTCGACGCCCTGGCCCTTTTGCTGCATGGACTGGATCGACACTTTGTGCTTCCCGAAGACGCCGGCGATCGCCGCCAGCACACCGGGCTGGTCGGCGGCGTCGAGCGAGATGTAGAACTGCGACGCGGTCTCGTCGATCGGCCGGATCGGGACCCGGTGAAGCACACCGAGCGTTGCGCCCCGTGACCCGGAGCGCAGGTTCTTGGCCGCGTCGATGAGGTCGCCGAGCACGGCACTCGCCGTCGGCCCGCCGCCGGCGCCGCGGCCGAGCAACATGAGCTCGCCGACCGACTCGCCCTCGATGAACACCGCGTTAAACGACCCGCGCACCGTCGCGAGCGGGTGCGCGAGCGGCACCATCGCCGGGTGGACGCGAACACCGATCTGCCCGTCACGTTCCTCGGCCACCGCGAGCAGTTTGACGACGTACCCGAGTTCGTGCGCGGCCGCGATGTCGTCGTCGGTCACGCGCGTGATGCCTTCGCGGTACACGTCGCCCGCGACGACGCGCGCGCCGAACGCGATCGACGCGATGATCGCCGCTTTGGCGGCGGCGTCGTACCCCTCGATGTCGGCCGCGGGATCGCGCTCGGCGTACCCGAGCCGCTGTGCTTCGGAGAGCGCGTCGCCGAACGACGAACCTTCCTCGGTCATCTGCGTGAGGATGTAGTTGGTCGTGCCGTTGACGATGCCCATCACGCGCGTGATGCGCTCGCCGGCCAGCGACTCGCGCAGCGGCCGCATGAGCGGAATGCCGCCGGCGACCGACGCCTCGAACAACAGGTCGACGCCCGCGGCCTCCGCAGCCTCGAACAACTCGGCGCCGAAGTTCGCGAGCAGCTCCTTGTTCGCGGTGACGACCGCCTTGCCCGACTTCAGCGCGGCGAGGATCAAGCTGCGGGCCGGTTCGAGCCCCCCGATGAC
>JANNHK010000317.1:0-6058 GCA_031404355.1 Actinomycetes bacterium | reverse complement strand
GCGACTACATGAAGGCGCAGCTCAAACAGCGTCGCCTGATCGGTCAGGCGTTCCCGTAGACCGGCGGCGGCGGATCCAGACCGCGCCGCCCGCGACGACCACGACACCGGCGGCGACGCCGCCGATGACCAAGCCCGTGGAACTGCCGCCGTCGCTGTCGTCGGGTGGGTCCGGTGCGATCGTCGGTGTGGGCGCCGTGGTCGACGACGACTCCGGGGTCGCGGGCCGGCGGAACGGGCCCGTGATCTCGTAGGTGATACCCGCCCCGCCCGCGCCGCGCTGCGACGACACGTACAGCCGCGTGCCCGACGGGTCGAACGCCACTCCCGCGAACTCCGAAGCGCCCGCATTGATGAGGCGCGCGAACGACGACGGCGTGCCGTCGGGGTCGATGAGCACGAGGTCCTGGTCCGCGGGCGTGTCTTCGCACACGTACAGATCGCCCGCGGCCGAGAAGATGACGTTGTCGGGCCCGGTCGCGAACCCTTCGCTCAGCACTCGCACCATCTGCGCCGCGACGTCGAGTTCGCGGATGCGGCCGTCGGATTTCGTCGTGAACACCACGACACCGTCTTGGTATGCGATGCCTTCACCACCCGCATAGTTGGTGCCTTCGTCGGCGTTGGCGCTCCACGTGACCGAACCGTCGGGAGCAACGATTGCGACTTCGAGCACACCGGCCGAGAGGTCTTCCCACTCGACCGGCGTGAAGCGATACAGGTGTCCGGGGTCGTCGTCCTGGGTCAGGTAGAGCGCTCGTTCGTCGGGGTCGACCGCGACTGCCTCGTGCTTGAAGATGCCCAACGCGGGTCGCGCCACGGCCTCGGTTTGGCCGAAGGGGTCGCACTCCCACACCTGGCCGTCGGCGTACTCCTCGCACGACAGCCACGTGCCCCACGGTGTCGCGCCACCCGCGCAGTTCAACGACGTGCCGTCGAGGATGCGGTACGCGTCGATGATCGCGCCGGTCGAGTCGAATTCGATCGCGCCGACGCCGCCGGTCGTCGGCACCTCGCTGTTCGACACGTAGATCCAACCCTCGGCGGGCGTCGGGAACGTCGCCCCACCGTCGGGGAACGTGTGCCACACGTACTCGGTGCCGGCGACGACCTCACCGGATATTGCGATCTCGCGCACGGTGAAACCGTCGGGTACGACGAGGCCTTCTCCGGGCGCGACGGCACCGAGGAACGGCGCGGCCGGGGCGACCGCCACCAGCTTGAGGAAGTTGCGGCGCTGCATCACGCGCTGGTGTCCAACGCGTTCCGGAGGTCGGCGACGAGGTCGGCGACGGTCTCGATACCGACGGAGAGACGCACGAGCGCGGGGTCGACGGCGAGTGGCGAGCCCTCGACCGACGCGTGAGTCATGCGGGCCGGGTGCTCGATGAGCGACTCCACCGCGCCGAGCGACTCGGCGAGCGTGAAGATGCGGGTCTTGGTGACGAGGTCGAGCGCGGCTGTCTCTCCCCCGGCCGCGATGAACGACACCATGCCGCCGAAGTTTGCCATCTGGCGGCGGGCTACGTCGTGGCCCGGGTGGTCGGCGAGTCCGGGATACAGGACGCGGGCAACGGCCGGATGGCCGGTGAGCAGGTCGACGATCGCGGCCGCGTTGGCGCAGTGGCGGTCCATGCGCACACCGAGCGTCTTGAGCCCGCGCAGCACGAGGTAACAGTCGAACGGCGATGGCACCGCGCCAACGGCGTTCTGGAGGAATCGCAGTTCGTCGCCGAACGCGTCGTCGCGCACGACGATCGCGCCGCCGACGACGTCGGAGTGGCCGCCCAGATACTTGGTGCTGGAGTGCACGGTCGCGTCGGCGCCGAGGTCGAGGGGTTGCTGGAGATACGGGGTCGCGAACGTGTTGTCGACGACGACCCTCGATCCGCGCGCGTGCGCGACGGCCGCCACCGCGGCGATGTCGACGATCGCGAGCATCGGGTTGGTCGGCGTTTCGATCCACACCATCTTCGTCTCGGGCCGCCACGCGACTTCGAGCGCGGCGATGTCGCGCAGGTCCACCGACGTCCACGTGAGCCCGTGGCGTTCGTGCACCCGAGCGACGAGACGGTAGGTGCCGCCGTACGCGTCGTTCGGGATAATCACGTGGTCGCCGGGTTCGAGCGTGCGCAGGAGCGCGTCCTCGGCCGCGAGCCCGCTCGCGAACGCGAGGCCGTGGGTACCGCCTTCGAGCGACGCGATGCACGTTTCGAGCGAGGTGCGGGTGGGGTTGCCGCTGCGCGCGTACTCGTAGCCCTGGTGCTCGCCCACGGCCGACTGGGCGAACGTCGTCGCGAGCGAGATGGGCGTGACGACCGCGCCGGTTGCGGGGTCGGGTTCCTGACCGGCGTGGATCGCGCGGGTCTCGAACCCCCCCATACTCGCGTCGCGAGGCGTCGTCACTTGCGGCGGGCCAGGAACGACAGCACGTCTGAGCGGGACAGCACGCCGATCGGGTGGCCGCCTTCGAGAACCAATACGGCCGGACCCTGCTCGAGGCTGGCGACGACACGCGCCACGGGCTCACCGAAGCCAATCATCGGCATCGGCGGGCTGCACACGTCGCCGACCGGGCGGTCGAGTACGGCTTCGTCGCGGAACGTCCAGTCCATGAGTTCGAGTTCGTGCACGGTGCCGGTCACTTCCTTGGCCGCGAGCGGCAGGTCCTTCGTGACGCTCACGACGAGCTGCGACACACCCGTCTCGCGCATAAGTTTGATCGCGTCGCGTACGGGCTCCTCGGGCGTGATGAGCACGAGGTCGGCGATGCCCGACGCCTTCGCCGACAGCACGTCGCCCGCGATCGGCCCGTCGGCGCGGAGGAAGCCCATGTCGAACATCCACTGGTCGTCGAAGATCTTCGACAGGTAGCTGCGCCCGGAGTCCGGCAACAACACGACCACAATGTCATCGGGTCCGAGCCCGCGTGCGAGTTCGAGCGCGGCATGTACCGCGGTGCCGCCCGACCCGCCGATCAGCAGGCCCTCTTGTTGCGTCACGCGCCGCGCGGTGAGGAACGAGTCGGCGTCGCTGACTTCGATGACCCGGTCGACGAGCGCCGGGTCGAACGTGGTCGGCCAGAAGTCTTCGCCGACGCCCTCGACGAGATACGGGCGCCCGGAGCCGCCCGAGTACACGGAGCCGGAAGGATCGGCCCCGATGATCTGCACGCGCGGGTTTTGTGCCTTGAGGTAGCGGGCGACGCCGGTAATCGTGCCGCCGGTGCCGACTCCTGCGACGAAGTGCGTGACCTTGCCGTCGGTCTGCCGCCAGATCTCGGGACCGGTGGTCGCTTCGTGCGCGGCGGGGTTGGCCGCATTCGAGTACTGGTCCGGTCGGAACGCGCCCGGGGTTTCGCGCACCAGGCGTTCGGCAGTCGAGTAGTACGAACGCGGGTCTTCGGGCGGTACCGCGGTGGGGCACACGACCACTTCCGCGCCGTACGCGCGCAGCAGCGCGATCTTCTCGTCGCTCATCTTGTCGCTCATCACGAAAATGCAGTGGTAGCCGCGTTGCGCGGCGACGATCGCGAGGCCGGCGCCGGTGTTGCCCGACGTCGGTTCGACGATCGTGCCGCCCGGCCGCAACAGCCCGTCGCGCTCGGCCGCGTCGATCATCGAGATGGCGATGCGGTCCTTGCTGCTACTGCCGGGATTCGTGGTCTCGACCTTGGCGATCAGGTCGCAGCTCAGCCCTTCGGCCTCGGTGATGCGAGGCAGACGTACGAGCGGCGTGTTGCCGACGAGGTCGAGGATCGAATCGGCAACGTCCATTAGAGCGTGAAGAGTATCCCCGTCTTGGCCGCTCGGTACGCCGCCCGAATCGTCTCGCGGTCGATGTCGTCCGGTTCGACAACGGCGCCCTGGTCGAGATTCCACGCGCACGCTACGTCCTCGGGCGGCGATCCGTGCAGCACGGCCGCGGCCTGCACGCACGCGCCCGCGGCGACGTACTCGGCGCGGGCGGGTACGACGACGGCCCGGCCGGTGAGGTCGGCGGCGACCCGCTGGTACGCAGCGGAGTGCGCGCCCCCGCCGAGGAGCACGACCCGGCCGTCGACGGCGACGCCCGTCGCTGCGAGCGCGTCGAGGCCGTCGAGCAGCCCGCACACAACGCCTTCGACCGCCGCCCGGGCGAACTCCTCGCGCGTCGCGCCGGAACGCAGTCCGGAGAGCAAGCCCGTCGCGTCGGGGAGGTTCGGCGTGCGCTCGCCGTCGAAGTACGGCACGACGACTGCGCCCTCCGCGCCCGGTGCCGCGGCGAGCGCCAGCGCGTCGAATTGTTCGTGGTCGACGCCGAGCAGGCGCGCGAACGTGTCGGTGACCTTCGTCGCGTTCAGGGTGCATACGAGCGGAAGGAAACGCCCCGTGGCGTCCGCGAAACCCGCAACCGCGCCGGTCGCGTCGAACGTCGGTTGGTCGCTCACCGTGTACACGGTGCCCGACGTCCCGATCGAGATCGCGATGTCACCGGGACGCAGCGCCACGGCGAGTGCGGCAGCCATGTTGTCGCCCGTGCCCGGCCCGACCACCGCGTCGCGACCGGTCAGATTCGTCGTGCCGACCGTTTCACCCGGCGTGGCGACGCGGGGAAGGCGCGAAGTCCAGTCGACGTCGCGCTCGACGACCGCGAGCAGGTCGGCGCAGTAGGCGCCGTCGGCCGCCGAGTAGTAACCCGTGCCCGACGCGTCGCCGCGGTCGGTGACGAACGCGCCCGTGAGCCGGTACGTGAGCCAGTCGTGGGGCAGGCACACGCGGTCGAGGCGGGCCCACGCGTCGGGTTCAGAGCGGTGCAGCCATGAAAGTTTCGTGATCGTGAACGCCGCGACCGGCACCGACCCGCAGCGCTTGGCCCACGCGTCGGGGCCGTCGAGTTGCTTCACCAGCCACGCCGCGTCGGGCGCCGACTCGGTGTCGTTCCAGAGTTTGGCGGGGCGGACGACGGCGCCGGCGGTGTCGAGCACGACCATTCCGTGCTGCTGGCCGGCAACGGCGACTGCGGCGACATCGCGTGCGGGTGCGCCCGCGTCGGCGCACGCTCCTTGCAGCGCGTTCCACCACATCTCAGGGTCCTGCTCACTGCGCGGCGGCGATGTCGGCGCGTGGGGTGCACGCCCTGCGGCGACCAGTTCGCCCGAGTCGGCGTCGCGCACTTCGACCTTCGTCGACTGGGTCGACGAGTCGATCCCGAGCACCAGGGGCATAACCTCCGACCATATGACGTTTCAGCTGCTCGCGTCCGGCTACGGGCTCGTGGAAGGACCGACCGTCGCGCCCGACGGCTCGCTGTTCTTCAGCGACGTCCTCTTCGGCGGCGTGTACCGGCTCGACCCACTCGGCGAGATCGAGACGGTCGTGCCGAAACGCCGCGGTGTCGGCGGAATCGCGCTACACGCCGACGGCGGGCTCGTCATGTCGGGTCGCGACATCGTGCACGTGCGCGACGGAGTCACACGCACCGCGTGTTCGGTGCACGGTGTCGCGGGCTGGAACGACCTTTGCACCGATTCCACCGGCCGCGTGTACGCGGGCTCCTTGCGGTTCGCAGTGTTCGACCCGAGTGCCGAGGCGGTGCCCGGCGAGCTGTGGCGCACCGAGCTGACGGGCGAGGCCACCGAGCTGTACGGCGACGTCATCCACGCGAACGGTGTGGCAGTGTCAGCCGACGACAGCACCGTGTACCACTCGGACACCCGTTCCAACGCGGTGATCGTCCACGACCTCGACAACGGCCGCGCGACGAACCGGCGCACGATCGACACGACGCACTACGGCCAGCCCGACGGCATGGCCATCGACGAGACCGGCGCGCTCTGGGTCGCGCTGCTCGGCGGGTTCGGCGTCGGCCGCTTCACCCCCGACGGCCGTCTCGACCGCCGCATCGAAGTACCCGCGACCGTCGTGACGAGTGTCTGCTTCGGCGGCGACGACGGCCGCGACCTCTACGTCACGACGGCCGACAACACCGAAGTCCCGGAGCGTAAAGGGAGCATCCTGCGCACCAGGGTGCCCGTCGCCGGCGCCCCGGTGCATCCCGCTCGCGTGTAACTGATCAAA
>JANNHK010000316.1:0-2535 GCA_031404355.1 Actinomycetes bacterium | reverse complement strand
TCGGGGAACGCGAACAGCGAACCGAGCGGGCGGTCGTCGGGGTCGATCGCCAGGTCGAGGTACGCGGGGTCGGCGAGCGTGCGGTAGATCGTCATGTACTCCATGTGGACGGCCCGCATGCGCCAATGGCGCCACTCGTCGTCGCCGCGCCCGACCGAGCGCAGTGTGCCCGCGGCGTCCTTGGCTTCGGCCAGTTGCGCGTTCGCGCGCGCGTCGATGCGGGCGACGCGTTGTACCTGCGCGGCGCGATAGCGCACGAGCCACGCCGGGTCGTACGTCGCCGGTCCGGGCCACGGGCGCCAGCCGTTCTCGGGTGAGTACATGTCGAGCGCGACGTCCACGGAGAACGGATCGTCCTCGTCGGTGACGGCCGGGTCGATGGCCTGAAGCAGGAACACACCCTCGCCCGGATGAGCGGCGACGCCGATCCAGCCGTCGCCGCAGCCGAACTCTGTGTGCGCGAGCGCGCTCAACGAACCGCCGCCACTGTTGCCGAACAACACCACCGCTTCTGCGCCCCGTTCCTTGACCCAGGCGGCCGCGGCGGCGACGTCGAACGCGGCGCGGTCGTGTACGCAGTCGGTGTCGTTGTTCAGATAGCGGGTCGAGAACCCGAGCACGGCGTATCCGGCCGCGGCGAGCAACGGACACGCGTAGTGCACCGAGAAGTCGGCCCGGGGATGCGACAGGATCACGGCGGTCCGCCACGCCTTCCCCCCTGGTGGCGTCCACAGAACACCGCGCACGAGCGCGCCGTCCTCGGTGACGATCCGCACCTCCTCTCGGGGGATGGGGGCAGACGGCGCGTCCTCGGGCAAGGGCCAGTACCGAAGACCGAGCGGGCGAGCCTCACCAAGGAATACGTCAGGCATGTTCATGCGGCTACGACCTCCGGCCCTCGATCGCCCGTGCGGATCAGGACGACACACCGGGCCTCCGGTCTGCGCCTGGACTCGTTAGCTTGCCGCGTATGGAGCTATCGCGCAGTGTTCGAGATCAGGTCGTGCTCGTCACCGGTGCCGCGAGCGGCATGGGGGCCGCGATCGCAGCCCTCTTCGCCACCGAAGGCGCCAAGGTCGCCGCGACCGACCGCGTCGACGCGTCGGGCATCCGCCCCCTCGACGTCACGGACCCCGACGCGATCACCCGCGTCGTCGCGGACGTGGTCGCCGACCTCGGGCCGGTCGATATCCTCGTGAACTGTGCGGGCGTGAGCATCCCGGCGCCCATCGACGGCGCCGACTACGACGCGGCGTGGGACATGACGCTCGCGGTCAACCTCGTCGGGTACGTGCGCATGATCCGCGCGTGCCTCCCGTACCTGCTGCGCGACGGCGCGGGCCGGATCGTCAACATCGCGTCGACCGAAGGCCTCGGGGCGACCCCGTATATGAGCCCGTACACGGCCAGCAAGCATGGCGTCGTGGGCCTCACGCGCTCGCTGGCGTGCGAACTCGGTGCGCGCGGGGTCACCGTGAACTGCATTTGCCCCGGACCGATCAATACGGGCATGACCGCGCCCATCCCCGACGACGCCAAGGTGAAGTTCGCCAAGCGGCGCGTCCCGCTACGCCGCTACGGCGATCCCGAGGAAGTCGCGCACATGGCGTTGTCGTTGGCGCTTCCGGCATCGTCGTTCGTGAACGGCGCGATCGTCCCGGTCGACGGCGGTCTCAGCTGCAAGTTCGGGTAGTCCCCGCCGACTACTCGGGCGGCTTCGTGACGAGGTGCTCGTCGAACGGCGGTATCCCGTTCAGGTACGCGTCGAGGTCGTACGGATCGATGTCAGCGGTCCAGAAGCCCGGCGTGTGATCCGGCCGGAGCGAGCGCCGGTCGGCGGCGATCAGGAACGCCAGGATCAACAGGGCACTTCCGAGAATGACGGCGGCCGGCATGCGACCTCATCGGCCGGAAATGGTCGGCCCGCAGGCGTGGCGTCGGGCATCCTTGGGTCGTGGCGCACCGAACCATCGAGGAGCTCGAAGCGGCGATCGACCACCTGCGCCAGGCCCCGGGCGACGACGGCCGGGTCGAGCTGATCGTGCGCCGGCCCGAGGTCGGCGAGCGTGAGGTCGTCGCCGAGGCGAAGCTTGACGAGACCGTCGGATTGGTCGGCGACTGCTGGCAGACCCGGGGCAGTCGCAGCACGCCCGACGGGTCCGCGCACCCCGAGATGCAGATCACGCTGATGAACGTGCGCTGCACCGAGCTGATGGCGGGGGAGCGCGAACGGTGGCCGCTCGCCGGCGACCAGTTCTACGTCGACTTCGACCTCAGCACCGCGAATTTGCCGCCGGGGAGCCGGGTGCAGCTCGGGAGCGCGGTCGTCGAGGTGTCGGCCGAACCGCACACGGGTTGCGTCAAGTTCACGCAGCGGTTCGGTCTCGATGCGATGCGGTTCGTCAACTCGCCCGCGGGGCGTGAGCTCAACCTGCGCGGTATCAACACGAGGGTCATTTCCGGCGGGTCGGTACGCACCGGTGACGCAATCCGGAAGCTCGCCGGCTAGCGGCGGTACGGTCAGGCTCGCATGGG
>JANNHK010000315.1:0-12486 GCA_031404355.1 Actinomycetes bacterium | reverse complement strand
TGCGACCGAATCGGTCGGCGGTGCGTCGTCGGCGTCGACGGCATCGACGAGTTCGTCGAGGTCGACGGCCGCCTCGCCCCGGTCGGCGTCGTGGTCGTCCGGCTCGGGCCGCAGTGCCCCCGGCGCGTCGAAGTCGTGCGCACGGAGCTGGAATCGGGGCTCGAATCCAAGTTGCGCCGCGAAGGCCTGTTTGATTGCGTCGGCCTCGCCGCGGAACCGCTTGTTCGTCGCTTCGTAGCGCGTGCGGGAAACCCCGAACACGATCGAATTCCGCTCGATGCCGATGGGCTGTGCTTCCTGGATGGCCGCCGCGACCGGAGTCTTCAACGCCGCGAGCACAGCCGGCCATGCCTCGATCACGTCGTCGAGGTTGAGGTCGACTTCGGCCGCGGCGGGCGCTGGCGCCTCGTCAACCGAGTCAGCGGCAGTTTCGGTCTCGGGCGCCGCTTTCGGTGTGGCACGCGCGGCGAGCACCGCGCCCGAACGACGTTCCTTCGCGGGTGCCGCGGTCGGCGCAACCGGTGCCGCCGGCGGCGCGACCGACGTCGCTGGTACAGGCGCGCCCGCAAGTTGGCGCTCCAAACGGTCGACCCGTTCGAGCAGCGTCTCGATGTTCGTACGCGCTTCGCGGCGCGCGATGCGCACGACGGCGACTTCGAGCACGAGGCGGGGGTCGGCGACCGTCTGCTGGCGTACGTCGACGATGGCCTGGCCGAGCAGCTCGATGGCGCGCACGAGCGCGGCGTTGCCCATCGACTGCGCGAGGACGTCGAGCGCGGCGGCCTCTTCGTCGGGTCCTTCGTAGGGCACCCGCCCGCGCGCGTTGGCCACCATGAACGCGTCGCGCAGTGTACGGAGGAGGTCGTCGGCGATGCGCCGGACCTCGTGGCCCGACGCCAGCATCTCGTGCAGGCCGGCCAGCGCGCCCGCGACGTCTTCGACCGCGGCCGCTTCGAGCACACCGAGTCGCCGGTCGAACGGAGCCCCTCCCAGCGCAGCCTGCACGATGTCGGCGTCGATCCGGCCGCCACCGATGGCGAGGGCCTGGTCGAGGAGCGACAACGCGTCGCGCGACGAACCGGCCGCGCGCCGGGCCACGAGGTCGAGCACGTCGTCGTCGGTCTTGACGTCCTCGCGCAGGAGGATGTCGGCCATGTGCGAGATGAGTTGGTCGCGCGAGAGAAGGTTGAACTCGAAGTGCTGGGTACGCGAGCGGATCGTCGGCAAGACCTTCTGCGGATCGGTCGTCGCGAGGATGAACACGACGTGCTGCGGCGGCTCCTCGAGCGTCTTCAGCAACGTGTTCGAGGCTTCGTTCGTGAGCATGTGGACTTCGTCGATGACGTAGACCTTGCGGCGGCTGCTCGCGCCGATGCCCAGGTGCACCTTCTGGATGAGGTCGCGCATCGCCTCGATGCCCCGGTTCGACGCGGCGTCGAGTTCGACGAGGTCGTAGAAGGCGCCCGCGGCGACGGCGACGCAGTTCTCGCAGGTGCCGCACGGCTCGCCGTCGGGCCCGAGGTTCAGGCAGTTCAGCGCCTTGGCGAGCAGACGGGCCGTCGTCGTCTTCCCGGTGCCGCGGGGACCGGAAAACAGATAGGCGTGGCCCACGCGATCCTCGGTGACCGCGTTGCGCAACGCCGTCGTGATGTGGTCCTGCGCGACGAGTTCCGCGAACTGTTGCGGCCGGTATTTGCGGTACAGACTCTGCGACGCCACGACGACTATGGCTCCCTACGCTCACGCACAAGTGGCCTTCGGCCCGCGGTGCTCCGCTGCGTCCGCACGACCCCGACGCTACCGGCCCCGAGCGACGGAAGGCGTCGTGTCCGGCCCGCGCTAGCCTGCCCAACGGCCCGCTCGCGCCTTGCCGGGTCCGGCGCGACGAGCGCCCGTGAACCGAGTCAGGTCCGGAAGGAAGCAGCTCTCAGCGGTGCCGCTTGGGTGCCGCCGGGTTGCCTGGCTCGGCTGCGAGCGGGCCACCAGGAGGGGTGCGAGAGCGGCCGAATCGGCACGCTTGGAAAGCGTGTGAGGGGCAACCCTCCGTGGGTTCGAATCCCACTCCCTCCGCCCACGGGTGCCGGGCCACTTCGGGCCCGGCCGACCGGTGGCTCAGCAGAAGTTCTCGTTCACGGTGAGCGTGTACGGAACCGAGAGCCCGTCCGCGGTACGCATCAGCCAGTCGAGGTAGTCGACGAACTCGGCGCAGCGTTCGCCACCGTCGGCTGTTGTCAGCGCGAAATCGACCCGCATCCCGTCGTCCGACATCTCGAACCCGTCGTCCCGCCCCGAACCGGCGAGTTGGAGGGTCCATTCCTTGTGTTCATTCATCTCCGCGAGGAAGTTCACCGCCCGAGTCGCGATCGCGTCTCGAGTTGCCGGTGCGGTCAGCCGGACGGGATCGTCCGCCGGCGCCCGCGCGCAGGGCACCCGTTCGGCGCTCGCGCTCGACGGTACGACACCGAACCCGTACCTGAGTTCTTCGCCAAAGATCGAGTCCACGATCGGAGCCGCCTCGACACAGTTCGCCTCGAGCGCTTCGGGCGACACTGCCGATGACACGAAGTCGAACGAGGCCGCGTCTTCGCCCACTGCTTCGAAGTTGACGCCGGCAAACCAGTGAGGAGTGCCGTCCGGCGCCGTCGACCCGAGCGGGTACGTCGCGTAGAAGAACGCTCTGGTGAACTCGTACGCGCCATTCGGCGTCGTCGGGCGGTGATCGAACGAGACATCGCCATCGGTACCGTCGCCGACGTGCGTTTCCGGCACCTTGTCCTGCGTAGTGCCGCCCGCTACGAGCAACACTCCCGCAATCGCCGCCGCCGCGAGCAAGATCGAGCCGCTTCCACTCACGAAGCGACGGCGCAGGCGCGCCGTGCGCCGCGACTTCACCTTGGTCCATGCGTCGGGTGAGAACGTCGCGGTCGCGGCCAGTTCACTGAACGCGGCGCGCAGCCGGTCTTCCACCAATTCGTCGACACTCATGCGGCTACGACCTCCGGCCCTCGATCGCCCGTACGGATTGCTTCGTTGACCGGGCCTCCGGTCTGCGCCTGGATGGGGCTCATGGCTCCACCACCTTTCGCAACTGCGCGAGGCCGCGATGGATGTGCGACTTCACCGTTCCCGGCGGACAACCGAGCGCTTCCGCGATCTCGGCCTCCGACAGGTCTTCGTAGTAACGCAGCACGATGGCGGCGCGCTGCTGCGGCGAGAGCGCCTCGAGTGCGTCGAGCATCTCTTTGGTTTCGAGTGAGAGAACCTGCTCACCCGCGCCGACGAGTTGCATGCGCTTGCGCTCCCGGTCGCGAGACCGGAACCACGCCTTGCATGCGTTGACAACTGATATGCGCATGTATCCGCCCGGGTTCTCCACGTGTTCCCAGCGTCCGTGTAGGCGGGCAAAGCAGTCCTGCACCAAGTCCTCGGCGACCTCGTTCGAGCCGGTCATCACGAGCGCGAGCCGCACCATGGGCCGGTAGGCCTCCTCGAACAGGTCCTCGATGGTCGACGGACGAACGTCCGCCACCTCGTGTCCCTCTGCCACTTGCAACGTCCCCACGTCCTGCTGATGCCACCGACGGCTCGGGGGTTGCGGACCCATCCGTGCTCATCGGCCGCCGCCGTCCCGGCGCCACTTCTGCCCTTCGGCCCGCTTGGGAAGGGGCTTGCGAGTCAGCCGCAGGGCTGTTCGTTCGCCGTCAGCGAGTACGGCACGGGCTCGCCGTCGGCGTCGACCATGAGCCACTCGAGCATCGCCTCGATCTCCGCACACGGCACCACACCGTCGACGCTCGTGTAGTCGAACTCGAAGTCGGAATCGCCGAACTGGGCGTAGCCGCCGCCCGAGTACCAGTCGGCGTCCTCGATGATGTATTGCACGAAGTCCTTGGCCCGGGACGCAACGTCGCCCGCGTCGTCGGGTGCCGTCGCGGCGGCGATGTCGGTCGGGACTTCGGCCGGCGCACACGGGAACGCTTCAACCAAGACGAATTTCGACAGCGGATCCTCACCCCGGACAAAGAGCGAGTAGCCGCTGTCCCCGAGGAAGTACGCCACTACCGGTGCCAACAGTTCGCAGTAAACGTTCGCCTGCTTGGGTGAGGAGGCGTCCGTCACGATCGTGTGCAAGCCAGGCGTGAGCGTTAGGTCGCTGACGAAGGTGTTCGGATCGTCGTCGGTACCGCCCAACTGGTCGCCGTAGGTCGCATCGATGAATGCGGTGACCAGTTCCTCGGGCGCGACGTCGAGCACCTCGCGGATGTCCACGTCGGCGGCCGCGCTCGCTTCGGGAGCCGCGCTCGCTTCGGCGCTCGTACTCGTTTCCGCTTCGGGTCCGGGTTCGGAAGCCGAGTCGTCGTCGCCGCCGCCGCAGCCGCTGAGCACCAGCGCCGCAACCACCGCCGCCGCCGCCGCCACCACAAGCGCGCCGGTCACCGGGCTCCGCCGGTGCCGGGGGGTCGATACGAGTTCGTGCGTGATCGTTCGCATGCCTGCCTGATGCCACTCCGGCCGGTGCCGTTGCACCGACTGCCACGTTTCTGATCGGCTGGTTCGAACGGCCCGGTACCCTCCGCCCCCATGCCGGCCGACCACGACGCTCTGATGGGCCTCGCACTGGCCGAAGCCGGACTGGCGCAGGCCCACGGCGACGTGCCGGTCGGCGCGGTCGTCGTCGACCTCGATTCGGGCGAGGTCATCGCCCGCCGCCACAACGAGCGGGAACTGACCGGGGACCCAACCGCCCACGCCGAGCTCCTCGCCGTGCGAGACGCGGCCGCACTCGCCGGGGGTTGGCGCCTCGACCACCACGCCGTCGTCGTCACACTCGAGCCGTGCCCGATGTGCGCAGGCGCGCTGTGGGCCGCCCGAGTGCGAACCCTCGTGTTCGGTGCGGCCGATCCGAAGGCCGGGGCCGCGGGCACGCTCTACAACATCGCCGCCGATCCCCGGTTGAACCACGAGATGCAGGTGATACGGGGTGTACGCGCCGCCGAATCGGCATCACTCCTGCAGGCGTTCTTCCGCGATCGTCGCTGAGCAGCGCGGATCTGCGCCTGCCCTAACATCCCGCCCGGAGGGATGCGAGAGCGGCCGAATCGGATGGTCTCGAAAACCATTGTGGCGCAAGTCACCGTGGGTTCAAATCCCACTCCCTCCGCGCTCAAGGCCCAGGTCAGATCGTCGCGGCGACGCCGCTGACCTGGGCCTTCCGTTCGTTCGCGTGACGAAGGCCGACTACGAAAAGGGCCATGCGTAGACCACGGTTCTCCTGCGCCGTCTTGGCCTGCACCGTCTCGCTGCTGACCGCGACCGCCTGCTCCGACTCCGCCGACACGGGTTCCGACGGGGAGGCAGCGCCATCCTCCACGACAACGTCGAGCATCGAGGCTTCGTCTACCCCGCAACCCACCAGCTGTGGGCCGCCTGCATACTCGTTTCCGAGCGATCTCTATCCCTTCGAGGATCGTTGCATCGATCTCGGGCACGGCGACTACCACTACTTCGATGAAAGCCCGACGGGAACGCCGAACGGCACGGCGTTGATGGTGCACGGCAACCCGACTTCGTCGTTCCTCTACCGCACCGTCGCGCGGCAGCTCTTGGACCGCGGTGTACGCGTCGTAGCCGTCGATCACTACGGGTTCGGTGAGTCCGCGAAGCCGCCCGTCGAGGAGTTCGGCTACCGACCAAGCGACCACTCCGACGTACTGACCGACTTCGTCGACGCCCTGAACCTCGAGAACGTGACCCTTCTCGTCCAGGACTGGGGTGGCCCGATCGGGCTGGGCATGGCCGTCCGGCGACCGGATCAGATCCGGAACATCCTCGTGATGAACACATGGGCCTGGTCAGTTGCGGCGACGGACAGCGCCGGACCGTACGGCGCCCTGACTCAGTGGTCGCTACTGAATCAGCAGATCGGCAACGAGTTCGTCGCCAACGGGCTCATCGTCCTCGGCGCCGCGGGAGGACTCGCGGCTCCCTATCCGGAACCGCAGGCCACCGCCGTGAAGAACGCATACCTGGGCCCATTCTTCGATCCTGAAACCGGCCTGGTGCGTTCACCAACCGTCGCAGTGCCGACGAACACGTTCGCGCGGAGCATCCTCGAGGACACTGCGATGTTCAGCACACTCGGCGACCTTGAACCGATCACGAGCAAGCCCGTGTTCTTCTACTTCGGCGCGCAAGACGGACTTTTCGGCGCGTTGCGGCCGAACCCGGACGGGACCTGCGCCATCGGATCACCGACGATTCGCGACGACGGCACGTTTTGCGTCGACGGGGACGGCGCCCTCGTGTATCCGTACATCGATCGATTCCGGTCGCTGTGGAGCCCGGAGTTCGTGATTGGTGTCGAGGTCAATCCGCTCGGGAACCACTTTGTCCAGGACCAGGCGCCGGATCGCGTCGCCGAGATCGTCGACGAGTTGAACCGCGACGTCAGCCCTGATCGTTGAGGCCGAGGTTCTCGTAGATCTCGCGCGTCGCGGGTGAACGGTTGAGTGTGTAGAAGTGGAAGCTGCGCACTCCGCCCGCGCGTAGTTCCTCGCACAACTCGGTGGCCGCCTCGATACCGACTCGGTGCATCGCATCGGCGTCGTCTTCGACGGCCCGCAGCCGCTGTTCGAGCGCGGGAGGAAACGCGGCGCCCGACATCTCGGCCATGCGCTTCACCGACTTCACGTTCGTGACCGGCATGATGCCGGGGATCACGGGCGTGGTGACCCCGTGCCGTTCGAGATCGGCGAGGAACGCGAACCAGACGTCGGCCTCGAAGAAGAACTGCGACACGCCGAAGTCGGCAACCGCGAGCTTCTGCGCCTGCCGGGCGCGATCCTCGTCGCGCTGCGTCGACGCCGGGTGGCCCTCGGGGTGCACGGCCACACCGACCGAGAACGGGCCGATCTCGCGCACGAGGTCGACGAGATCGGTCGCGTGGTCGAGTTCGCCGGGCGGAAGGTCGAGATCCTTGGGCGGATCACCGCGCAGGGCCAGGATGTTCTCGACCCCCGCCTCGTGATATCGGCCGACGATGTCGACCAGTTCGGTACGCGTGTGCGCGGCGCACGTGAGATGCGCCATCGCCGTCATCGACGTCTCGCGGTTGATCTTCACGACCAGGTCGTGCGTGCGCTCGCGGGTCGTGCCCCCCGGCGCCGTACGTCACCGACACGAACGACGGCGCCAAGGGCTCGAGGTCGCGCAGCGTCTGCTCGAGCTGCGCTTCGGCGGCCGGGGTCTTGGGCGGGAAGAACTCGAACGAGTAACTCGGCCCCGCCGCGAGGATCTCGACGATCTTCGTCACGGCCGGGGAGGCTAGCGGTGCCCGCGCGCGGTGACACCTCGGAACCGGTAGAGGCGCAGCGAGTTGGTGACGACGAACACCGACGAGAACGCCATGGCCCCCGCCGCGATCATCGGGTCGAGCATGCCGAACGCGGCCAGCGGGATCGCCGCGACGTTGTACGCGAACGCCCAGAACAGGTTGCCCTTGATCGTCGCGAGCGTGCGCCGCGACAAACGCAATCGCGTCGGCCGCGGCGCGCAGGTCGCCCGAAACCAACGTGAGGTCGCTGGCTTCGAGGGCAACGTCGGCGCCGGTCCCGAGTGCGAGTCCGAGGTCGGCTTGTGCCAGCGCGGGCGCGTCGTTCACACCGTCGCCCACCAGCGCGACACGCGAACCCTCGGCCTGGAGCGCGGTGACGACGTCGACCTTGCCCTGCGGCAGCACACCTGCGATCACACGGTCGATGCCGACTTCGTCGGCAACGGCGCGCGCCACGCGCTCCTCGTCGCCGGTCGCCATCACGACCTGCAATCCGAGCCCGTGCAGGGCGCGCACGGCCTCGACCGACGTCGGCTTGAGACTGTCGGCGACGACGAACAGCGCCCGAGCCGCGCCATCCCATCCGACGAACACTGCCGTGCGCTGATCGGCGGCACGGGAATGGAGTTCCGGCGGGATCGTCGCGAAGAGCGTGGCGCGCCCGACGGTGACGTCGACACCGTCGATCGTGGCGCGCACGCCGACCCCGGCGTCGTTCGTGAACGACGACGGCGTCACGAGTTCGATGCCGCGAGCGCGGGCGCCGTCGGCGATGGCGCGACCAATCGGGTGTTCCGACGCATCCTCGGCCGAACCCGCGCGGCGCAGGGCGTCGTTCGCGTCCACCCCGGGCGCGGTGACGACGTCGACCAACTCCATGCGGCCCGTCGTGATCGTCCCCGTCGTGTCGAGCACGACGACGTCGATGCGACGGGTTGATTCGAGAACCTCGCCACCCTTGATGAGAATTCCCATCTGCGCGCCGCGGCCGGTGCCGACGATGATCGCCGTCGGAGTGGCGAGTCCCAACGCGCACGGGCACGCGATGATCAGCACCGCGACTGCCGACGAGAACGACTGCGATAGCGCCAGTGTCGCCAGCGCAGTCAGGATGACCACGGGCACGAACACGCTCGAAATGCGGTCGGCGAGACGCTGCACCGGCGCTTTCGAGCCCTGCGCCTGCTCGACCAGGCGCGCGATCTGGGCCAGGGCGGTGGCGCGCCCGACGTTGGTCGCGGCGACGACGAGGCGTCCCGATGTGTTGATCGAGGCACCGAACACGTCGTCGCCGACGCCCACGTCGACCGGTACGGGCTCACCCGTGAACATCGACGCGTCGACTGCGCTCTCGCCCTCGACGACACAACCGTCGGTCGCGATCTTCTCGCCCGGGCGCACGACGAACCGGTCGCCCGGTTGCAGCGACGCGACGGGAATCTCGTCGCCGTTCTCGAGTCGCGCGGTCTTGGCGCCCAGTTCGAGCAGCGCGCGCAACGCGCTCCCCGCCCGCCGCCGGGCGCGGGCTTCGAACCACTTGCCGAGCAGGATGAGCGTGACGATCGCGGCCGCGACTTCGAAGTAGACGTCGGCGTTGTCGAGGAACACGACGGCAGTTGCCGACCACGTCCACGCCGAGACGGTCCCCATCGTGACGAGCGTGTCCATGGTGACGGCGCGGTGCCGGAGGTTGAGCACGGTGGCGCGGTGGAACGGCCACCCCGCCCACCACACGACCGGCGTCGCGAGCGCGAACGACAGCCACTCCCACCCGTCGAACTGCAGCGCCGAGATCATGCCGAGCGCAAGCAGCGGAACCGTCAGCACCACCGCGGGAATGAGCCGGCGGCGCACGGACCGGAGTTCTTCGGCTTCCGGGTCGGCGAGCGGTTCCGACGGGACGTCGTACCCGAGGGCGCGGATCGTGTCGCCCAAGCCCTCGGGTTGCACCAGCTCGGGGTCGTACACGACCGCGGCGCGCCCGGACGCCAAGTTCACGTGGGCCGTGGCAACTCCGGCGATCTTCGTGAGCCCCTGCTCCACGCGCGCGGCGCACGACGCGCAGGTCATGCCCGTCACGGTGAGGTCGACGCGCTCGGTCGGGGTGGTGGACGGCGCGGTCATTGCTCGGTAGTATACCCCTGTACCCTATGCGCGGCTACAGCATGAAAAAGGACGAGTACCGCACCCGCCTGCGTCGCATCGTGGAAATGCTGATCGTGCACAAGGACAGCGTCGAGATCGTGTCCAACTTCCCGGTGCAGCAGATCACGGTGGTGGACCCGATGCCCGGCTACTCCGATTACGCGAAGCTGCCTGGCAGGTGATCGTCCCGCTTTCCTCGCCTGCGGCCGCCGACGCGGGTCGTTTCGGCCCGAAAGCGGCGAATCTCGCCGTCCTGGGCCAGGCGGGCCTGCCGATTCCCGACGGTTTCTGCCTCGACGCGCGGGCCTATCGCATCCAGGTGGCGGCGCTTGGACTGGAAGGCGCCGCACGCAACATCAATTCACCGGAACCGGGTAAAGCGCGGCGTGCCGCGCTCGCCATGAAACTCGGCCTGCTCGACCGGCCGATCACCCCGGAGGTGCTCGAGCCGCTGCTTGCCGCGCGGCGCAACCTGCTCGAGGCTGCCGGGGGCGAACCCATCGTGGTGCGCTCCTCGGCGCTCGTCGAGGACCGGTTCGGTTCCAGCTTTGCCGGCCAGTTCGAAAGCTACCTCGAGCTGGAAAGCGAAGCCGATTTCGTGACGGCCGTGCGTTCGTGCTGGGCGGCGCTTTGGTCGACCCGCGTATTGCGCTACATGGCCACGCACGACGCGAGTCCGGCGGATACGGCAATGGCGGTCCTCGTCCAGCCCCTGGTGCCGGCGCGCGTTTCCGGCGGCGGATTGAGCCGGAGCGCCAACGGCGACATGGTCGTCAATGCAACCTGGGGGCTCGGCTCGGCGATCGCACAGGGCGAAGTCGTGCCCGAGCGCATCGTGCTTACGCGCGAGGGCAAATACAGGGATACGGCCCTCGGCCGAAAATACCACCGCGTCGGGTGCACGCACGACGGACGGCCGCTGTTGCCGCGCGCGCTGTTTTCGCAGCCGTGCCTTAGCGAAGCGCAGGCCGTGGAACTCGGCCGGATTCTGCTCAAAGTAGAGGCGGTGATGGGCATGCCCGTGGAAATCGAGTGGGCGCTCGACGACGGGGGTTTCAAGCTGCTGCAGGGACGGCCGCTGCATCTGGAGGCGACGCCGGTACCGGACGAGATCTGGCTGCGTCACCCGGGGCTCAACGGCCAGCCGGCAGGCGTCGGCTGGAGTTCGGGCCGCGCCCGGGTCGTCAATTGCGAATGCGAACTGTCCCTCGTGGCGCCGGGAGACATCCTGATCACGCGGGTGGCCGGACCCGCGCTCTCCCAGATCCTGCAGCGCGTGGCCGGCGTGGTCGCGGAACTCGGCGGCAGCACCTCGCACCTGGCCTCGCTTGCCCGCGAGCGCGGCATTCCGATGGTCCTCGGCGTGCTCGACGCCACCACGCGCATCCCTGACGGCACGCAGGTTGCCGTGGATGGCGTAGCCGGCGTCGTGCGCTGGAGGTAGCTGCCGCGCGTCCTCCTGCATAATAGGCGCCTTCCTATTGGGGGCCGGATTTGGAACCGACGATACGAGCGATTACCTGTCCACACTGCAAGAACATTCTTTTTGCGCTCGAACTGGTAGCGAACAACGGCGGCGTGGCGTGGAACATCACGCCAGACAGCCCCGCCGCGCAGAAAGACGCAGAGGGGCATTTCATGACCTGCGGCCGCTGTGCGAAGCGGGTCGCATTGGAAAAGGTCTCCGCACCGGGCATGCAGAGCTGGAAGGTGGCTGCGTCGCTGAAGTGAGGCCGCGGGCCACGTTCCGCGGCGCTCAGTCCACGTTCTGCGCGTCCTTGTACATCACCTTGTGGCGCGTGGTCGCCACCCATTCGTCGATCTGCGCGCCGGTCATGTAGTGCGCGCGATCGAATTTGTTCCAATTGACGATGTCGCCGAGATTCTTCTTCCAGCGCTTGTAGGGCTGCTTGGCCGGCGGCCCGAAACACATGATGTCGAGCACCGACAGTTCCTCGGGAATGCCGAGGAGCGGTTTCATCGCCTGCTGCGCCTTTTCCTGGCCGATCGCGGTGACCCACCAGACGTTGTAGCCGAGGGCGGCGGCGGCGAGGTGGGCCGACATGGTGGCGGCCGCCACGCTCTGCAGCAGGATGCGCTCGGCGTTCTCCTTGTACATGCGGTCGAGCTCGGAGCCGTCGTTCAGCACCGGAAACGCCTTCACCCAGCGGAAATCGCTGGCGATGACGATGAAGCCCGGCGCCGTGGCGAGCCCGCGGTAATCGGGCGTCGGAAATTTCATCTTGAGCCTGGCGCGGGCGATCTGCTCCTCGCGGAAGTACTCCATGATGCTGTTTTTCAGTCCCTGGTCTGTGACCACGATGAAATGCCAGGGTTGTGCGTTGGCACCTGAAGGGCTGTGCCGTGCCGCATCCAGGATCATTTCGTGGTGCTCGCGCGGCACCGTGTAGGCCGGATCGAACGCCCGCACCGTCATCCGATTGCGCACCACCTCCATCAGCGCATCGTATTTCGTCCGGTCGCTGAAGTCGTACTCGCGCTTCTCGGAAACCTGGCTCATGGCGTTCTCCGCATGGTGTTCTCCCTCAGGAACTGCAGGACAGCGCGGAGCAGCCCGCCTTGTGGCGCGCCCATTCGGGGCGCCGGGCGGCCAGGTCGTGCTGCGCCGGTTGCTCGTCGTACGGTTTCTTCAGCACCAGCATCAGGCGCTCCAGCGGCGTCGCGTCGCCGCGCTCGAGCGCATCGATTGCCTGCTGCGCGAGATAGTTGCGGAAGACGAATTTCGGATTCGCGGCATTCATGCGAATTTCGCGGTCTGTTTCATTTTTTGTTCTATTTTCATATTTTTTCAACCAGCTGCGGAGCACGGCAACAGGCACATCCTCCGTGTAATAAGCCGGCCGCAGTGATTCAACGGTCGGAACGGCGAGATTTCGGAAGAAGATCGTGAAATCGGTTTCCCGCTCCGCCAGTACCTGGAACAGTTCGCTCACCAGCTCGCCGTCGCCGGGCTGATCCAGGGCGGCCACGCCGAGTTTTTGCGCCAG
>JANNHK010000314.1:0-11419 GCA_031404355.1 Actinomycetes bacterium | reverse complement strand
GGTCTCGGGAGATGGAACGCGACGCGAACAGAAAGAGATGGAGATAGCCCTCGAAGAGGTACGAGACGGCAAGGCCCGTGGTGGATTTCGAGTCCTTGCGAAGGAACTCGATCGAGCTGGTCATACCGTCCTTCGCGCGGTATACGACACCGGTCAATCGAGTGTCGCCGTGGGCAAAGTGACCGATCTCATGCGCGAACACGGCACTGATCTCGTTCATGTCCAGGCCGGCGAGGAGTTGCCACCCGACTGCGAGCGTGCGACCTCGAGCGACGAGTCCGAGAAATCGGGTCTCCTCGTGGACGAACGCGTTTGGCTCGTCAACGAGGACGATGGTGCTCGGCGCATCTGTGTCGGCGGCACGTGCGATTTCCTCGGCGAGGTCGAACAGTGCCGGCGCCTTCTCCCGGGTGAGCTCGATCCCGGAAGGCGGGGGAATAGGGACGACGCTGACGATGAAAACGATGCCAAGGATCACGAGTGCGACGAAGCCGCTGCCGACAATGAGGAACGGCGCGATAACGCCGCTCGCGATCACGATGACGTTCACGGCGACGAGCGCGGCAACGATGCCGAGCGCGAGGAGGTAGAACCCGAACAGCAGTCCGACGCAGATCAGCGCTCGCAGTGGCAGCGACCGCCCTGCTGTACTCCGCTGCGCCACCGCAAGCCCCCGCGTGTGTGGTGGATACCCGATTTCAGGCGAAGATCGCCACGCCCGAGATGCTGACGACGACGGCGACGAGGGCAAAGATGATCGAGCGCGTCTCGTGCCGCATGGCGGCCAGGAGCTCGTGCTTGAGGGCGTCGAGCCGCAGGTCGAGGTAGCCCTTCGTGATGACCTCGTCGTGATGCGTTGTCGGTAGGTGTTCCATCAGCGTCACCGCGTCGTCGGCGCCGAGCACCGACTCCAGTCGTTGAAACAGTTGATGACGAGGTTACGCCTCCACGTTGGCGAACGCGCGGGCCAACGCCTGGCGGAGCAGGTCGGTGCCCCTTGCGAAGCCGACGTCGGGTGGCCACGGGTCGACCGCCACCCAGCCGGGCATGAGTGGGCGCGACGCGAGGACGGCGGGCGGGTTGTCGCGCACGAGGAGCACGCCGTCGAATGCCGCCGCGATCGGCGGGCCGCTCGGATGGTGCACGACGGGGCACCCCGCGACGAAGACGCGCCGCGCCCGCAACGGGCCCGCGAGTGTGGTGAGGCGTTCGACCAGGCGCGCGTCGCACCGAAACTCGGTCGGGTCGGGTGGCGCGACCGCGGGCAAGGCATCGTGGTCGCGCGCGAGCCAGCTGCGGAGCTCGTCAGGGATCGCGGGGGAGTCCAAGAACTCTCTCACCGAGGATGTTGCGCTGCACCTCGCTGGTGCCGCCGCCGATCGTGAGCGCTCGCGAGTACAGGTACCCGTAGTGCCAGCTGCCGCCGTCGGGTTC
Source organism: Actinomycetes bacterium (assembly GCA_031404355.1). Classification (GTDB taxonomy): domain Bacteria; phylum Actinomycetota; class Acidimicrobiia; order IMCC26256; family PALSA-610; genus JANNHK01. The sequence continues at coordinate 9,985 of JANNHK010000314.1, read as the reverse complement.
GCCGTACGGGCCGTGGTCTGACAACAACCCGAACGCCCCGGCCAGATCCATCGCGGCACTCATGACGTGTTGGCCGTGCTCGTCCGATATCGCCTTGCGCACTGATGCTTCCGGGCCGGGTTCAAGTCCCTTCAGACGCGCGGACACCGTGCGCAGTCGGATGAGTCGCAGGATCTCCGACTCGATGTAGAGGCGCGCGATCTGCTGGCGCAGCACCGGGTCGTCGGTCCCGCCGTGTGTGCGCACCAATTCGATGACGTCACCGGCCGTCGGTCCGCGACCCCACAGCGCGCCCTCACCGGAGAGCGACACGCGCTCGTTGCCGAGCGTGACCTTTGCGAGCCGCCAACCGTCGTTCTCGTCGCCGATGACGTTCGCAATCGGAACCCGCACGTCGGTGAAGAACACCTCGTTGAACTCGTGGGTGCCGGTCATCTGCACGAGCGGCCGCACTTCGATACCGGGCGACTGCATGTCGAGCACGAAATAGGTCACGCCGCGGTGTGGCTCCGCTTCCGGGTCGGTGCGCGCCAGCAAGATTCCCCACCGCGCGATGTGCGCGAGCGTGGTCCACACCTTCTGCCCGTTGACGACGTACTCGTCGCCGTCGCGTACGGCGCGTGTCTGGAGCGACGCGAGATCACTGCCCGCACCGGGTTCGCTGAAGAGCTGGCACCACAACTCGGAACCGTCGAGCATTCCGGGGAGCCACTGCTGTTGTTGCGCTTCGGTGCCCGCGACCATGAGCGTCGGGCCGGCCCAGCCGATGCCGATCGGGTTCATGGGCCGGGGCACCTTCAGCTCGCGCATTGTCTCGTCGATCGTGAGTTGCTCGACTGGTGTCGCCTCGAGTCCCCACGGCCGGGGCCAATGCGGTGCGACGAACCCCGCCGCGGCGAGGCGCCGATTCCAATCGACCGGCCAACCGCTCGCTGCGTGTTCGGCGACGAGTTCGCGAAGCGCCACTTCGGGGTCCACGTGCGCGAACCTACCGACTGATCCAGGACGACGACTCACTCCGAAGAGGTGATGTGCCGCTCCCACCGTCGGATATGAGCGACGCCGAACTGGGCGTGGCGCTCGTCGCGCGCGAACAGCCGGCGCTCGCGGAGGTGTATCGGCGCCACGCGGGTACGTGTCTGGCGCTCGCGCGCCGGGTGCTGTCCGACCGGACGCTGGCCGAGGAAGTCGTCCAAGAGGTGTTCGTCCGGACCTGGCGGCGGCCGGAGCGCTACGACCACGAGCGCGGTTCGATCCGGTCGTTCCTGCTGGCCCAGGTGCACGGCCGGTCGGTCGACCTGCTCCGGGCCGAGACCTCGCGCCGGGCCCGCGAGGAGCGCGACGCGTTGCGCGACCCGGGTCGAGACGACGATCTCGAACGCGAGGTCCTGCAACTGGTCGAAAGCGAGGCCGTGCGGGCCGCACTGGCGACGCTGTCTACCGGCGAGAGGGATGCGATCGAGCTCGCCTATTTCGGGGGGCATACGTACCGCGAGGTCGCGGTGCTGCTGGAGCAGCCCGAGGGCACCGTGAAGAGTCGGATCCGTTCGGGGCTGCTGCGTTTGCGGGCCGCGTTGATCGAAGCAGGTGTCGAGGCATGACTCACCCCCGCGATCCCGAACTCGACACCCTTCTCGGTGCGTACGCGCTCGACGCGCTCGACGACGACGAACGGGCCCGCGTCGACGAGTACGTCGCGCGCAGTCCCGACGTGATGGCGGAGATCGACGAGCTGCGCGAAACGGCTGCCGCGCTTGCGCTTGCACCCGTCGACGACATCGCCGCCCCGCCGGAACTCTGGGCCCGCATCGAAGCCGAGACGCGCGACGACCTCGCGGTCCGTCGCGAACGGCGCAGTCAACCCTGGGCCCCGATTGCGGTTGCGGCCGCGGTCGCGTTGGTCGTGGGCACCGGCGTCGGGGTCCTCCTCGGCAACGACGAGCAGAACACCAACGTCGCCGGCGCGTACGAGGCCGCGGTCGACGATGGCGCCCGCGAGATCGTGCTCCGGAGCGGCGATGTCGAAGTCGCCCAGATCGCCCTGCTCGGCGACGGCTCCGGGTTCCTTCGCAACGAGGGTTTGGGGCCGCTCGCCGCCGACGAGGTGTACCAACTGTGGGCGGTGGTCGCGACCGACGACCCGGATAGGCCTCGGGTGATTTCGGCCGGAGTGCTCGGGTCGAACCCGACCGATGCGGCGTTCACGATTGCGGGCCCGGTCGAACAATTCATGATCACGGTCGAGGACGCGCCCGGCGTGCCCACGACCGCAGAGGAGCCGGTCGCGATCTCGGCCTGACGGCGCGCGACCATGGGGCGTGCCTTTCGGCGTGCCATCCGGTGTCTACGTCCACATTCCGTTCTGCGCGAAGCGGTGTGACTACTGCGACTTCGCGACGTGGACCGACCGCGACCATCTCATGGGCGACTACGTCGACGCGTGTGTCGCCCACCTCGCCCGCTCGGCGCCCGCGCCCGCGACGACCGTGTTCTTCGGCGGTGGGACACCGTCTCTGCTGCCCGGAAACCAACTCGTGGAGATCCTCGACGCGATCCCGAGAGTTGCGGGCGCCGAGGTCACCGTCGAGTGCAATCCCGATGCCGTCGACGCGGCCAAACTCGCCGCGTATCGCGTGGCGGGAGTGAACCGGTTGTCGTTCGGTGTGCAGTCGTTCGCGTCGCACGTCCTGCGGTCACTCAACCGGACCCACGATCCGGCGAACGTGCACAAGGCAATCGCGCTCGCGCGCGACGCCGGGTTCGAGCGGGTCAACGTCGACCTCATCTACGGCACCCCGGGCGAGTCGGTCGACGACTGGCGCCGCACGCTCGACGGGGCGCTCGCACTCGATGTCGAACACATGAGCGCGTACGCGCTCACCGTCGAGCCGGGAACGCCGCTCGGGCAACGCGTGGCCGCCGGAATCGCACCGGCGCCCGATGACGACGACCAGGCCGAAAAGTACGAGATCGCCGACGACGTGCTCGGCGCCGCCGGGTTCCATTGGTACGAGATCTCGAACTGGGCTCGGCCGGGAGAAGAGTGCCGCCACAACCTTCTCTACTGGGCGCAGGGCGACTACCTGGCGATCGGCTGCGCCGCCCACGGCCACGAAGGGGGCCGTCGCTACTGGAACGTACGCACACCCGAGCGTTACATCGAACACGTCGGCGCGGAGCAGTCGCCCGAGGCCGGACACGAACTGCTCGATTCCACGGTCCGGGCCGAGGAAGCAGTGGTGCTGGCGCTGCGTACACGCGCCGGTGCCCGCATCGTCCCCCAAGCCGATCTGCTGGCCGAATTGGTCGACGCGGGCTTGATCGAAGTCGTCGACGACCGGGTCGTGCTGACGCGCTCGGGGCGACTGCTGGCCTCCGACGTCACGTCCCGAATGCTGCTGGCACTCGATAGGCTTGAGTGCCAATGACGATCCTCGACGAGCGCAAATCCGCCATCCTGCGGGCGATCGTGGAGCAGTACGTCGGAACCGCCCAACCGGTCGGCTCCGCGACCGTTGCGCAGACCGCCGACCTCGGAGTCTCCGCGGCCACCGTTCGCAATGAGATGGCCGTGTTGGAGCGCGACGGGTACATCGCGCAGCCGCACACGTCGGCCGGTCGGGTCCCCACCGATCTCGGGTACCGCTACTACGTCGATCACCTCGCCGGGGTCAGCCAACTCGCCCCCGTCGAGCGGCGCCGGATCGCCGACTTCTTCACCAGCGCGACCATGGCGATGGACGAACTGCTCTCGCAGACGAGCCAGCTGCTGGCCCGGGTCACCGCGCATGCGGCCGTCGTCGTCGGGCCCCAGGCCGAGACCGTCGTGATCCGGGGTGCGCATCTCGCGCAGTTACAGCCGCGTGTCGTCCTGGCCGTGATCATCCTCTCGAACGGCGCGGTCGAGAAGGAAACCGTCCTGCTCGACGCCGACGTCAGCGAAGCAACGGTCGTGGCCGCGAGCGCCCGTCTCGCCCAGGCGCTCGACGGGCGCCGGCTCGGCGAAGTCATCGTGCCCGACGCGGCGCCGAACGACGACACCGCGCGGCTTGTGCGCACGTCGTGCGAAGCGCTGCGCTCCCACATCGACCGCAGTCACAGCGAACCGCTGTACATCGGTGGCGTCAGCCTGCTCGCGGCCGAGCACGACGCGTTCACCGAAACGACGTCGGCCCGGCTCTTCGAGTTACTCGAACAGCACGTGGTCCTCGCGACCGTCATGCGCGAAATGCTCGGACCGGGCCTCACCGTGCGGATCGGCGCCGAGAACCAGCGCGACGACCTGCTCGGATGTTCGCTCGTGCTCGCGCCGTACCTGGTCGAAGGCGAGCTCGCGGGCACCATCGGTGTTCTCGGCCCGACCCGCATGGACTACCGCAAAGCCCAAGCCGCGGTCGCCACCGTGTCCCAACGCCTCGGCAAGCAGTTATCTCGGTGAGGCGCAGATGCGGAGGTGCGGTTGATACCACGGGGATTGGAGGCCGCTGCGGTGGAGCACCGGAGCTCGTAGCCCCATGAACGCGTCGCGCGACTTCTACGAAGTGCTCGGCGTACCCCGGCAGGCGAACGAGGACGAGATCAAGAAGGCGTACCGGGCGCTCGCCCGTCAGTACCACCCCGACGCGAACCCGGGCGACGGCGGGGCCGAGGAGCAGTTCAAGGAGATCCAGCGCGCGTACGAGACGCTGCGCGATCCCGAACGGCGGCGGCGCTACGACCAGTTCGGCTCCGACGACGAACGCGCCGCGTTCGGCGCGAGCCAGTTCGGCCTCAACGACCTCTTCGACACGTTCTTCGGAGGCGACGTCTTCGGCCGCATGCGCGGGCAGCAGTCGGGCCCACCGCGTGGACCCGACGCCGAAGTCCTGCTCGAGCTGACACTTGCGGAAGCGGTGTTCGGCACCCGCAAGACGATCGAGCCGCGCCTGCCCGTGGCGTGTTCGGAATGCGACGGTCGCGGCGCCGTGGCGGGGACGACGCCGACGCGCTGCGCGGCGTGCGACGGCTCGGGCGAGCTGCGCCAGGTCCGGCGGTCGCTACTCGGACAGATCATCACCAGCGCCGCGTGCCCGACCTGCGGTGGTACCGGCGAAGTGATCCCGAACCCGTGCCCGGTGTGTCGGGGCGAGGGCCGGGTCCACGGGCAGCAGTCACTCGACGTCGACGTACCGGCCGGCATCGACGAGGGTCAGCGCCTCCGTCTGACGCAGCGCGGCCCCGCCGCGCCGCGTGGCGGCATTGCGGGCGATCTCTACGTCACCGTGCGGGTGCGGCCCGACCCGCGCTTCGAGCGGCATGGCGAAGACCTGCTTCGCCGCATCCCGATCTCGATCGCGCAAGCCGCGTTGGGGACACGGATCGACGTCGAGACGCTCGACGGCACCGAAGAGGTCGACGTCGCGGCCGGAACCCAGCACGGCGCGATGACGCGCCTGCGCGGACTCGGCGTCCCGTCGTTACGCACGGGCCGGCGCGGCGACCTCGTCGTCGAGATCGCGGTCGAGGTACCGACCAGCCTCACCGCCGACGAAGCCGAGGCGCTGGCCCAGTTCGCGGCACTGCGCGGCGAGGCCGTGAAGACACGCGAGGGTCTGTTCTCCCGCATCCGCTCCGCGTTCCAATAGCGGTGACGAGGTGAGTAACGCTTGGGCGGCCGGCGCCGACACCGCGGCGCATGCGTTCGTCGGCATGCTCGGCGACGACATCGAGATCGGCGGCGACGACGGACACCACCTCCAGCGCGTCCGGCGCCTACGGGTCGGGGAGTTCATCACCGCGGCCGACGGCACCGGACACTGGCGCCGGTACGAACTGCGCGCCGCGACACGCGGGCACATCGCGGCCTCGGCGTGCGGTCCGCTCGAGTTCGAACCCGAGCTGTCGCCGCGGATCGCGGTCGCGATCTCGCTCACGAAGGGTGGGCTCGACGTAGCCGCGGCGCGCCTTACCGAACTTGGTGTCCACCGCATCGAGCCGGTGCACGCGCAACACAGTGTCGTGCGTTGGGACGACACCCGGGGCCGCACCGCGGTCGAACGTCTGCGGACCGTCGTGCGCGAGGCCGCCGCCCAGAGCCGGCGCGCGCGTGTGCCGGAAGTGCGCGCGGTTGGCGACATCGCGAGCCTGGCGGGTCGCCCGGGCCTGGTCGTGGCCGATCGCACCGGTGGTCCCGGGTCCGAGATCCCGGACCCGCCCGCCGGGGAGTGGACCCTCGTGATCGGCCCCGAAGGCGGGCTGTCGGCCGACGAGCAGGCGCTTCTCGCCGGGCCCCGCCTCGCGGTCGGACCCCACGTGCTGCGGGCCGAAACGGCGCCGATCGCGGCCTGTTCGGCCCTGATCGGGCGCGCTGGGTGGTCCGATTTCGTCTGAGGTGGGGTTCCAGGTGCTCGTTGTGTCGCATGTTGTGGGGAGTGGGGCAATACGCGACGCATGACTTTCACGGAGCGTGCTGATACGATCGTCAGGCCAGCGCGAAGAGTGCGCGGGCGGGGCGCCGAGAGGGCGCCCAGTTTGGGGCTTGGGGCCTGAGGGGGCTGGGTGGCCACGACAGGAGCACGCGTCGGTGAACGCCTGAGGGCGATCCGCCGTCAAAAGGGCTTGTCGCTGCACGACGTCGAAGCGCGTTCGAATCTCGAATTCAAGGCTTCGGTGTTGGGTGCATACGAACGCGGTGAGCGCGCCATCTCGGTGCCTCGACTGTTGCGCCTGGCCGAGATCTACGAGGTTCCTTCGGACCAGCTGCTCCCGCGCGAACTCGACGGTGAGATCAGTCTCGTCGACAGCGGCGCGGCGATGGCTCTGGAAGCCGGTTTCACGATCGATCTCGTGCGGTTGCACGACATCGACGACCCCGACGCCCAGATCCTCTCCCGGTTCGCGACCTCGATCCAGCTCGAGCGTCAGGACTTCAACGGGCGCATGCTCACAATCCGGCGTTCCGACCTGCGGGTGTTGGCCGCGGTCATGGGCCGCAGCATCGACGAGCTCGGTGCGCGCCTCGAACAGCTCGGCCTCCGGGCCGGTTCGACGGCCTAGCGCCGCCCGTATCCCGGCTCGTATCGGTAGCTCCGGCCACCGAGTACCATTCACTCCACTTTGGCGACGCCGGCCACCAGCACATCCGTCAAGATCCTCGTCCCGGGCAACCACCTCATGGTGGGACTGCTCGGACCGCGTGACGAGCTTCTCCGTCTCGTCGAAGACGCGTTCCCCGTGCAGATCCTCGTGCGCGGGAACGAGATCACCATCACCGGCGAGGGCCACCACGCCGAACGGGTCGGCCGGCTATTCGAGGAGATGGTCGTGCTGCTCGAACAGGGCCACCTCATCGACCGCGACGGCATCGGACGCTCGATCGAAATGCTCAAAGCCGATCAGCGACCGAGTGAAGTCCTGACGACCGAAGTCGTACGCGGCCGCAAGACCGTCCGCCCGAAGACGTCCGGTCAAAAGGTCTACGTCGACGCGGTCCGCGACAACACGCTGACATTCGCGATCGGTCCGGCCGGAACGGGAAAGAGCTACCTCGCGGTCGCCCTCGCGGTGCAGGCGCTGCAAGCCAAAGAGGTGAACCGCATCATTCTCACGAGGCCCGCGGTGGAGGCCGGCGAACGGCTCGGTTTCCTGCCCGGCGACGTGCTCGCCAAGGTCGACCCGTACCTCCGGCCGCTGTACGACGCGCTCTACGACATTCTCGAACCGGAGGGTGTCGCGCGGCTCATGGAGCGGGGCACGATCGAAGTAGCCCCGCTGGCGTACATGCGGGGCCGTACGCTGAACGATTCGTTCATCATTCTCGACGAGGCCCAGAACACGACCGCTGAACAGATGAAGATGTTTCTCACGCGACTCGGCTTCGGTTCGAAGGCGGTCATCACGGGCGACGTGACGCAGATCGACCTGCCCGACGGACGGGGTCGGTCCGGTCTCCTCGCGGTGCGCGACATACTCGACGACATCGACGGCCTGGTGTTCGTGATGCTCGGTTCCTCCGACGTGGTTCGCCACCGGATCGTGCAGGACATCGTGGATGCGTACGAGCGGCACGACCGCTGATGGACACCGAGACCTCACCCGTCGTCTTCGGCGCCGACGAACAGCGCGACATCACGGTCGACGTCGCGCGCTGGGTGCGTCTCGCGCAACTGGTACTCGAAGACGAGCGTGTCACCGAACGGTACGGGCCGAGCGTGGAAATGTCGGTGCTGTTCGTCGACGAACAGACCATCGGCGAGTTGAACGAGCGGTTCCTCGGGGCCGACGGACCGACCGACGTGCTCGCCTTCCCGATGGACGAGGAGCTGCCACCGCGCGGCCGACAGCCCGATCAAGGGGGCCGCGGTCCCGGTTCACCGACCGACCCGGGCGACGCTCCGACCCTGCTTGGCGACGTCGTGATCTGCCCGATCGTGGCGCAACGCAATGCCTCACCGCGCGGGCTCACGGTCGACGACGAACTGGCCCTGCTCGTCGTGCACGGTGTGCTGCACTTGCTCGACTACGACCACGCCGACGAGGCGGAGACGGCAGTAATGCGCAGGCGGGAGCAGGAATTGCTCGACCGCTTCCGCCAGCGAGAAGACGACCGATGAGGGAGCGTGGGAGAACGGTGAGAAACCCGTGAGCGCATCGCTCGCGATCATCCTCGCGATCTTCCTTCTCTTCCTCCTCGCAATCGTGTTGGCGGTGGCCGAGACCGCGTTCCTGCGCATGAGCCGCGTCAAGGCGCTGACCCTCGAGGAGCAGGGCGCCAAGGGCGCGGGTCGCCTGGCCAAGATGCTCGAACGGCCGGAGCGCGCAATCAACGCGGTGACGTTGCTCGCCCTCGCCGCACAGATCGTCACCGCCAACTTGCTCGGTATCGTGCTCAGCGACTTCAAGGGCGCGTGGGTCGTCGTCCTCGGCGTCGTGCTCAACGTGGTCCTCTTTTTCGTGTTCGCCGAAGCCGCCCCGAAGACCTGGGCGGTGCAGCACGCCGACCGGGCCGCGTTGCGCACCTCGGGCTTCCTGTGGTTCCTCGTGCACTTCCCGCCGTTGCGCTGGATCGTGCGCGGCCTGCTCGCGTTCGTGAACTGGATCCTGCCCGGCAAAGGCCTCAAGCAGGGCCCGTTCGTCACCGAGCAGGAGATCCGCCAAATGGCCGACGCCGCGGCCGAGGAAGCGTCGATCGAATCGGGAGAGCGGGAGCTGATCCACTCGATCTTCGAGTTCGGCGACACCGTGGTGCGCGAAGTCATGCTGCCGCGCCCCGACATGATCGCGGTCGAAGCCGACGCGACCGTCGACGAAGGCATCGCCCTCTCGATCGACGCCGGCAAATCGCGGATACCGGCCTTCGACGACACGACCGACAACATCGTCGGGCTCGTGTTCTTGAAGGACCTCGTCGCTCGCACTGGCGCGGGCGAGGGAAGTGAGCCGGTCCGCCAGAGCCTGCGGCCCGCGCACTTCGTGCCCGAGTCGAAGCGCGTCGCCGAACTCCTGCGCGAGATGCAGACCGAGAAGTTCCACATGGCGATCGTCGTCGACGAGTACGGCGGTACGTCCGGGCTCGTCACGATGGAGGATCTGCTCGAGGAGATCGTCGGCGAGATCACCGACGAGTACGACGTCGAGGAACCCCAGGTCGAACGGCTCGGCGAGGGCACGTTGCGGGTTCCCGGCCGTACGCCGATCGACGAGGTGAACGAGCTGCTCGATGTCGAGCTGCCGCAGGACGAGTGGGACACCGTCGGCGGCCTGGTGTTCAACACGCTCGGCCACGTCCCGAGCGAAGGTGAGTGCTGCATCGTCAACGGGCTCGAGTTCTGCGCGGAGCGGGTCCAGGGTCGCCGCATCGCGGACTTTGCGGAAGCGATGCGCCAGTTGGTGCCCGATTCACTGCGTCGTCGATGGACCGACAAGAAAATTGCGACGAAGCGATTTTCATGCTCGACGTTCATGCTGTACTTGGGAATTCGCGGCCACTACGAGGACCTGCCGCCGC
>JANNHK010000313.1:0-9152 GCA_031404355.1 Actinomycetes bacterium | reverse complement strand
GCGAGCCGTCTCCTGCTCCTCCTCCACGGCTACGGCGCCGACGAGCGCGACCTCGGTGGGCTCCAGCCGTACCTCGACGCCGACGGCAAGTTCGCGATCGTGCTGCCGCGCGGCACGCAACCCGCGCCGGGGTCTCCGGGGTTCTCGTGGTACGACTTCGGCGGCGATGCAGTGGGCGGGTACGTCGAGGCGTTGACGGCGCTCGACGAGTTCGTCGACGAGCAATGCCGGGAGCTCGGGTTCAAGCGCTCCGAGGCGATCTTCGGCGGGTTCTCGCAGGGCGGCGGTCTGGCGTTGGGGCTCGCGCTGTTGCCCGGCGAGCGGGTGCGACCGGCGGGTGTGCTGGCCATGAGTCCCGCGGTTCCGCTCGGGCCCGAGATCGACATTGCGCCGGAAGCGCGAACGGTGCCCGTGCTCGTGCAACACGGCACGAACGATCCGTTGATTCCGGTGAAGAGTTCACGGCAGCTTGCTCGGCACCTGCGCGCGTCGGGAGTGGCAACCGTCTATCGCGAGTATCCGATGGAGCACCAGGTCGCGATCGAGAGTCTGCGCGACGCGCGCGCGTGGATGGAGCAGGTTCTTGGCGGTGACGCACCGGATGAGGGTGTACCCGATGACCCGATCGAGCTGGTTCCGGCGGTGACCACCGCCGAGTGGGAACGCGAGGTGTTGCGCAGCGAGACACCGGTGATCGTCGACTTCTGGGCGCCGTGGTGCGGCCCGTGCCGGCAGGTGTCGCCGGTCGTCGAGACGATCGCGGCGATGCGCCAAGGCTCCTACAAAGTCGTGAAGGTGAACATCGACGACGAGCCGCAGATCGCCCAGCAGTACGACGTGCAAAGCATCCCGATGATCGCCATGTTCCGCGACGGCCGCATGGAGCGCAAGGTCGTCGGGGCCAAGGCCCGCCAGCAGCTCGAAGCCGAACTCGGGATGCTCGTTATTCCCTGACCGCTACCTGACTTCTATGCGGCCGGGGTTGGTTTCGGTCGTGCGGCCGATCACCGCCGCCGCGAGGGTGCCGCGCGCTTGGAGTGCGGCGACGAGTGCGGCCGCGCCCTCGGCGGGTACTGCGAGGAGCAGTCCGCCCGACGTCTGCGCGTCGGCGAGCAGGAACTGTTCGGCTTCCGGCAGCGTCCCGAAATCGACGTCGGGCGCGACGAATGCGTGGTTGCGCTGGGTACCTCCTGCGACCATGCCGCGGGCAACGAGTTCGCGTACGCCGTCGATGACCGGCACTTCGGAGTGTTCGAGGATCGCACCGACGCCCGAACCGACGCACATCTCGCGGAGGTGTCCGAGTAGCCCGAACCCGGTGACGTCGGTCGCGGCCCGCACGTCGCACGCGAGCGCGGCCTCACTCGCACTCGCGTTGAGTGTGGTCATCACGGTGATCGCGGTGGCGACGAGAGCCGGGTCCGCCTCCTCGCGTTTCACCGCCGTCGAGATCACACCCAACCCGATCGGCTTGGTGAGCACCAGCGCGTCGCCGGGTTCGGCCGCGCTGTTGGTGAGCACGCGCTGCGGGTGGACCGTACCGACGACGGCCATGCCGTATTTCGGTTCGGCGTCGTCGATGGAATGACCGCCGGCGATGATGCACCCGGCGGTGCGCGCGACGTCGGCGCCGCCGTCGAGCACGCGTGCGAGCATTTCGAACGGCAGCCCTTCGCGCGGCCACCCGACGAGGTTCAGGGCGAGCAGCGGCGTGCCGCCCATCGCGTAAACGTCGGACAACGCGTTCGTCGCGGCGATGCGGCCCCAGTCGTACGGGTCGTCGACGATCGGGGTGAAGAAATCGGTGGTAACCACCACCGCGAGGTCGTCGCGTAGCCGGTACACGGCCGCGTCGTCGGACGTGTCGAACCCGACGAGCAGGTTGGGGTCCGTCGGCGCGTCAAACTCGCGGACGAGCCCGAGCACGGTGCGCAGGTCGGAGGGACTGAGCTTGCACGCGCACCCGGCGCCGTGCGAGAACGACGTCAACCGGATCTCGCCGGGCTCCGAGGACAACACCTCTAGCCGGGGCGGGCGGCGCCCGCGAAGTCACTGCGGAAGATGCTCGAGATCTTCACGACATCGCCCGTCTGGGGCGCGTGCACGTACTGGTCGTTGCCGACGTACACGCCGACGTGGTGGATCGGGCTGCCGTAGAAGAGGAGGTCGCCCGGCGCGATTTCGCTCATGGAGACGTGGGGGAGGCCCGCGTATTGCGCTTGCGACGAGTGCGGTATGGAAACGCCCGCCGCCTTCCACGCGAACCCGGTGAGGCCCGAGCAGTCGAACGAGTCGGGACCCTTGCCGGCGCTCTGGTACGGCTTGCCCAGTTGCGCGAGCGCGGTGTCGACCGCGATCTGCGCGTTCGCGTTCGGTGCGGGAACACTCGACACCACCGGAGCCGCCTTGGGTGGCGACGGAGCAGGGTCTTCGTCGCCGGCCGCGGCACTCGCAACCGTCGCAACCGTCGTGGTCGTCGTGGTCGTCGTGCGGGCGGCGCGCTCGGCCTCTTCCTGGGCCCGGCGCTGGAATTCCTGACGGGCGCGCTCTTCGTCCTCCGCGCGCCGTTTCGCTTCGATCTCGGAGACAAGTCCGGCAATGTCGCCTTCGACGCCCGCGAGCAGCTCTTCCTGCACGTCCTGCGCCCGGGCGAGTTCGTCGCGCATGCCGGTGAGCGCTGCTTGGTTGTCCTGCGCCGCGACCCGCTCGCCTTCGAGCTCGGCGCGCCGGACATTGAGGTCTTCGCGCGCCGCGTCGAGCTCGTCGATGAGCGAGTTGTCCTGCTCCGCCGCCGCCGCGCCGTACGCGCCGCGGGCCGCGAGGTCGACGGCCTCCTCGGTCTCGAGCGCGGCGAGCGGCCCGGCCCCGGCCTGGATGTACATCTGCGCGGCCCGCCCCGCGACGCGGTCGCTCAGCCCCGCGGCCCGGGCTTCGGCGTCGGCGACCCCCGCCTCGGCCTGGACGATGCCCGCGTCGGCTTGCTCGATCGCGATGCGCGCGACGTTGTATTCCTCGTCGAGGATCGAGATGCGCGTGCCGTTCTCCGAGATCTGGCGCTCGAGTACCGCGGCTTCCTCGCGTTTTTGCGCAAGGTCGTCCTCGGGGGACGCGCTCGCAGGAATCGCGGGGATCACGAGCGCTACGGCGAGGGCGACCGCTCCCAACCGCGGCCACAGGCGCAACACGAGCCTCAACACTAGACGGGCGTCCCGAATCTCAGGCAACACACCTGTTCAGGACGCCACCGGCCAGCCCGGCGTGGGCGGCGGGTCGTTGCGTCCGGCCACGATCGGTGTGGTCCAGTTCTGGGATTTGGCGATCTCGGCGGCGACCCGCTGCCAGTCCTTCGGGCTCCAGCCCTGCGTGGCCGTGACCAGGGTCGTGTCCTGGCGCAGGTGCACGAAGGCCGGAAGCCGTTCGAGGCCGAGGGAGGTGGCCAGGACGGCGTCGGGGTCGCAGAACACGAGCCACTCCTCGGCGTGGTCGCCCAGGATGCGCTCGGCGATGGAAGCGGGCGCGGCAACGCACACGGTGGTCCGTACGTCACTGTCGCCGAACGTGGCGAAGATGCGGTTGATTACGGGCAGGAACCCGCTCGCTTCGCGGCGGCCGGGGAGCATGACGATGGCGAGGTTGAACACGGTCGCCCAGTCATCGAGCGTGCGGGTCACGCCCGCCAGGCTCGTGAGCGAAATTTGCGGGTCAGGGTTCTGCGCCACGCCGGAGCACGCTAGCGCGACCGTGGTGTGCCACGACGCGGATCCTCGTACAGTGCGCGCCGTACGCGCACTGGGAGGGTGACGAGTGGGAACAACTGTTTCGTTTCCGAGCAACGGGTCCGAAGCCGCCGGGTATCTCGCCGAGTCGGCGACCGGATCGGGTGCCGGTGTCCTCGTCATCCAAGAATGGTGGGGACTCGACCCGAGCCTGAAGGGCGTGGCCGACAAGCTCGCGGCCGAAGGGTTCACCGCCCTCGCCCCCGACCTGTACCACGGTGAACTCGCGGGGCACACCGAGATGGACAAGGCGGCGCAGCTCATGAACGCGCTGCCGCAGGACCGCGCCGCGCGCGACATGGTGGGCGCGATCGACTACCTGCTCGGGCATTCGGCGGTGAGCGGGGACAAGGTCGGTGTCGTCGGTTTCTGCATGGGCGGCATGCTCAGCTTCGTGATCGGTGCCGTGGCCGGCGACAAGGTCGGCGCGGTGGTGCCGTTCTACGGTGCGCCGCTCGGCGACGGCGGACCCGACTGGTCGAACCTCAGCGCGCCCATCCAGGGCCACTTCGCCGAGCACGACGACTTCTTCCCGCCCGACGCGGTGAACGCACTCGGCGAGAAGCTCGAAGCGATGGGCAAGGCGATCACGATCCACGTGTACCCGGGCACGGGTCACGCGTTCGCGGGCGACCACAACGCGCTCGGCACGTTCGACAACGACGCGGCTGCGCAAGCGTGGTCGCGCACGCTCGAGTTCCTCCGCAAGAACCTGACCTGAGTGGGGGTCAGCCGAAGCCGATTGCCTTCAGCATCGCGGGTGGCATCTCGTCGCGACCTTCCGCGAGCAGCTTGGCCCGTTCGATATTGATGGCGTCGCGCGGTTCGCGTTCGGCCCAGCGGTCCCACGGTCCGGGCGGGATGCTGCCCGCGACACAGTGCCGGAGATACGCCTGGAGCTCGCGCACCTGGGCCTCGCCGCCGACCGGTCCGTGGCCGGGCACGATCGTCGCCGCGAGTTCCGCGACCGCGTCGAGCACGTCGGCCCACACGCCCGGGTCGCCCTGGAACGCGAGGGGTGTGACGCCGAAGAAACACAGGTCGCCCGCGAACAACACGTCGCAGTCGGCGACGAGCGCCATGAGGTCGCCGGACGTGTGCCCGGTGGCGGGGAGGATCTCGATGCGCTCGGTGAGTTGGGCGGCGTCGGTGACGAGATGCGTGACGGGACGCGTGCCGGCCTCGGCCAGTACGTCGAACTCGGCGTCGAACGCGGGCATGAACCGTTTGTACGCGCCGAGCGGCATCTCGCCGTCGAGCAGGTGACTCGTCTGCTCGGAGCCGTACACGGCGGCCATGGGGAAGCCGCGGGTGCCGCCGACGTGGTCGATGTGCGCGTGGGTGAGGACGAGCCGGCGCACGGGCCGCCCGAGTGCGTTCACTGCGCGCACGAACGGTTCCCATTGCGACGGCACCATGAGCGTGTCGATCACGGTCAGGCCGTCGGCGTCGGCGATCACACCGGCGTTGCTCACGCCCGATTCGCCGCCCGGTTGGATCCAGGCCCACACGCCGTCGGCGAGCTGGTCGAGTTTCACGCCCGGAACCCTAGGCCCGTAGCCTGCCTGGCATGTCCGAACGCTCCCGTTACTTGCCCCGCCGGTCGTGCCTGTCGGTACCCGGTTCGTCCGAGAAGATGATGGGCAAGGCGCCCGGCCTCGGCGCCGACATGGTGTTCCTCGACCTGGAGGACGCCGTCGCGCCGCTCGAGAAGGTGCCGGCGCGGGCCAAGATCGCGAAGGCGATCCGCGAACTCGACTGGGGCGACACCGTGCTCTGTGTACGCGTCAACGCGTGGGACACGGAGTGGACGTACGGCGACGTCATCGAAGTCGTCGAGAACGCGGGGGAGCGCCTCGACGAGTTGATGCTCCCGAAGGTCGAGACGGCCGCCGACGTGCAGGCGCTCGACAAGTTGCTCACCCAGATCGAGAAGGTCACGGGCCGCCGGTCGCGGGTCGGCATCGAAGCGCAGATCGAAACGGCGCGGGGTCTCATCAACGTCGAGGAGATCTGCGCGGCGAGCGACCGGCTCGAGACGATCATCTTCGGCCCTGCCGACTTCGCCGCCTCCACCGAGATGCCCGTGCTCACCGGTGGCGTGCAGATCCCCGAGTACCCGGGCGACCACTTCCACTACGTGTTCTCGAAGATCCTCATGGCCGGGCGCGCCAACGGCCTGCAGGTCATCGACGGTCCGTTCCTCAAGATCCGTGAACTCGACGCGCTGCGCGACTACGCGATGCGCTGCCGCATCCTCGGCTTCGACGGCAAGTGGGCGCTGCACCCCGACCAGGTGAAGGTCATCAACGAGGTGTTCACGCCGACGCAGGAACAGTTCGACCGCGCGTTCGACATCCTCGAGGCCTACGAGAAGGCCACCACCGAAGGCGACCGCAAGGGCGCAGTCATGTTCGGCGACGAGATGATCGACGAGGCCAGCCGCAAGATGGCGACCAAGTTCGTCACGCGCGGCGAACGCGCGGGAATGGCTCGTAGCTAACCGTCGTCTGCGTCGGGCTCGGGATCGATCACGGACGCACTGACCTCATAGGAATCGGGTTCCTTGCGCAGTCGGTCTCGTGTCTCGTAGAGCACATCCAGCGCGCGCCAGTCCTTCGCCCGATCCGTGGCCACTTTCGACCTGATGATGTCGTCGATGTCGGCCGTGTAGATCGAGATGTCGTCCAACGCATATCTGCGAGCGTTCCGCAGCACGTCGTCGTACGAGCCCACGTCGGGTAGTTCCATCAGTACGTCGATCGGGCCGTCAGCGGTGACATAGCTGCAGATCGTGGCGGTCCGGAACTCCATAGCTTCTACAACGGGGTGGGGTTCGACGATGCCGGCACCGGTCCTCTTCGCTGTCTCGGGGCCGCTGAGCGCAGTCGCCAAGCGTTCGAGGTTCGCCGGGTCGGGATCGGGCATCAGGTCGAGGTCGTCGGTTGACATCGGAGCACCCTGGATGCGCGCGCGCCGAGCCCACCCACAATGACGTAGCGGACGCCGTTCGTTTCAAGCGCTCGTATCAGGTCGATCAGCAATGTCCGGGCGCCGGACGGAGCGCGTCGATGAATTCGTTGTCCGCCTCGAGGAGTCGCAGTCGCTCGATCGGGGGCATGGAGAGCAACCAATCAACTTGTGCGCGCAACTCGGGATCGGACTTCCATCGACCATTGAGAAGCTCGGTCTTGGCGGCGCTGATCCGATCGGCGTGATCCATCGCCACGATCCTAGAACCGCCAGTTCGTCGGGGTTCGGACACGTCTACTCTGTTGCCTTCGGGTGGCCGGGTGAGGCATCGGTCATCCACACGGTGCGGTTCGCGTCATCGATGCAGTACCAGATGCGTCCTGCGGCCGTGACTTCGTACTGCCATTGCTCGAGTTCGCTGCCGTTCACGAGTCTCGTCCCGAGCCCTCCCTTCAACGGGTGCTGGCGCGAGTCGCGCCGACGAGGGTCCGTTGTGATCATGTCCCATGCCACGCGGGCATTTGCGCCCGCGACCGAGCACACCTGTCCCCAGCCCTTGATGGCCTCGTTGGTGGCGAATCGAAAGTCCCACCCGCCCGCTGCCGGAGGGGGAGCGACTCGCTCTCTGCGCTTTGCCACGCGTCGTCAGCCGTCTGCGCGCGGCACCTTGGCCCCAGTCGCCTCCAGCGGCTTGCGCAGTCGGCGGGCGAGCCTGGGGTCGGCATGTATCTCGGCCGTTGCGCGCCACTCGTGCAGCATCTG
Source organism: Actinomycetes bacterium (assembly GCA_031404355.1). Lineage (GTDB taxonomy): Bacteria > Actinomycetota > Acidimicrobiia > IMCC26256 > PALSA-610 > JANNHK01. The sequence continues at coordinate 1,641 of JANNHK010000313.1, read as the reverse complement.
CGTCAGCGGTGCGAAGTTGTCGAGGCTGCTTGCCGCGACGAGCGTCTGCGTCAGTTGGCGAACGAACTCTCTACGATCGGCCTTCGGGAGAAACTCGGACCACGCGAAGACGTCGCTGACTCCGTCGTTCATCGCCTCGGGGCTGTGCGCCGCAAGGTTCCGGAGCAACCGGGCGAGTGCGTCGAACGCGACGGCCTGGCCCTCGGCTCGATCGGCCTGGCTGAGTCGTAGGGCGGGAGCATTCCGCCGTCGTAGCACCACGTCGTGATCGTCCAACTCGGCGACGACTACGTTCGGCTGGCGGAGGAACTCGGAGAACTGGCGCTCGATCGCACGCATCGCGCCATGATATCTGAACTATTTCAGATGTCTAGCGGCCGTCCTGGGGTCGCGCGCGCAGGTCGGGATCGGATCTCCACCGGCCCTCGCGGAAGTCGGCCGTGACTGCCAGTTCTCAGGAAGCCTCGAAGAAGCCGTCGGCGGCGAGGACGGGGACGACCGGGCTCGCGTCGAGTGCGACGAGCAGGTCGAGTTCGGCGCCCCAGCCCCGGGCGACGAGTTCGCGTCCGCTGACGCACTCGCGCAGCCAGGTCTCGAGGTTGTCACCCGCGGCCGTGAAGGTCGTAGCTGCCGCCTGGGCCTCGGGCGACAGGGTCACGCCGGAGAGCGCGGCGATGATCGCGCCCGCGCCCAGCCAGTCTTCGAGCGCCGGGCGCACGCCGTGCCCGGCCCCGATCGACGACCACCGCTCCGCACACGCGACGACCGTCGTGCGCCGGTCGGGCCGGATCGCAGCCGCGACTGCGCTCCGGTTGCGAACACACCCGACGACGACACGCGGTGCGTGCCGGCATGCAGCCACCACGGCCGCGCCGTTGAGCGAGGTCAGCGCCAGCCGGTCGCCCGCCTGGACCCGCACGATGCTGAGCGGTGACAGCGTGACCCGCGCGTCCGGGTCGTCGCGCTCCTTGGCGAGCACGAACGTGTCCGGCGGTGCCGTCTCGCCCCGCCCGACCGGCGCGACCCGCGCGCCGCGCTCGACCGCCATCGTGAGCGTCGTCGAGAACGCGAACGTGTCGACGACGATCACGTCGTCACCGCGGTCGGCCGCCTCGCCCGCACCCCGTTCCCCCCACTCCAGGTGCACACCGGCGTCAGGCCACGGATCCCACACGACCGGCGAGCGTAAAGCAGAGGGCCCGGCCGTGTGGCCGGGCCCTCGAACTCAACGAAAGTGTGGAACGACTAGCCGACGAAACGCTTCGTGCGGTTCCGCATCATGAGCACGAGGCCCGAGAGCAGAGCCACGAGGCCAATGCCTGCGAGCCACATGTTGCTGCTACCGGTGACCGGCAACGCCGCGGCGGCCGCCGGTGCGGTTGTCGTCGTGGTCGTCGCCGGTGCGGTTGTCGTCGTGGTCGTCGTCGCCGTTGCCACGATCGCAGATGCGGCAACGTCGACTGTCAGGTTCGCGAAGTGGCACGCGGGTGGTTCCGTCTGTTCCGGCTTGGCCGTCGAGCAGATCTCGTACTGGAACGACACGCGCCCGGCGAAACCGGCGGCGGGCGTGAAGACGACCTTGCCGCCCGCGACTGCCGCGGTTCCAGACGGGGGTGCGGTCTTGATCTTCAACGACGCGAC
>JANNHK010000312.1:0-5700 GCA_031404355.1 Actinomycetes bacterium | reverse complement strand
TCGTGTGCCTCACCCACGAGGTCGCGCCGTACGACCCCGCCCCGTGCACCGTCACCGCGCTGCGACTCCAAGACCTCGTGAGCGGGGGTCCGCCGGCCGATCCCGATCGCGAACGCGCACTGTGCGAACGCGCGGCCGCCGACGTCGTCGAGCACGTGCGCGCCGGCATCGGCGTCGCGGTGCACTGCATGGGCGGGCGCGGCCGCACCGGCACCGTGCTCGGCCTCGCGCTGCGCACGCTCGGGCACGACCCCGACGCGGTCGTCGACTACCTGCACCGGGTCGCCGTCGGGCGCGGCCGCCGCGGCTGGCCCGAAAGCACGTGGCAGGCCGACGTCGTCCGCGCCGGGCCGACGTCGCCTTAGGGCATCAACATCATGTCGACCGGGTTGAAGCCCGGCGCCGCACCGTGGAAGCGGGCGTTCCCGAAGCTGAACACCGCACCGTCGGTACCCATGATGTAGTAGCCGGAGCCGTCGTCGACCGCACGCACGCGCAGTGCGGGCGGCGGGGTCCCTCCGTACGTCGCCCGCAGCCACGGCAGCGAACCGTGGAAGGGCGTGTTGAAGGCGAAGATGCCGCCGTCGTACCCGATCATCCAGTAGCCGGCACCACCGCGCGTCGACGTCATCGACACGACGGGCGCGTTGAGCTTCATGCCGCCTGTCGAACCGTAGAAGCCCGCGTCACCGAAGGCGAAGACGCCGCCGTCGGAACCGACGAACCAGTAGCCACGGCCGGTCGAACTCATCGCGAGGTCGAGGATCGGAGCGTTGAGCTTGATGCCGCCCGTCGACCCGTAGAACGCCGCGTCGCCGAAGGTGAAGATGCCGCCATCGGCGCCGAGCAGGATGTAGCCACCGCCGCTCGGCGTGGCGGCCATGCCGACAATCGGCGAGTTCAGCCGCCGGCCGCCCATCGATCCGTGGAACGGGGCGTCACCGAACGAGTACACCGCGCCGTCGGCACCGACGATCCAGTACCCGTTGCCGGTACGGGTCGGCGTCGCCGCGACGATGGGCGCGCTGAGTGCCTTGCCGCTGAGGTCACCGAGGTTCGGCGCGGCGCCGAAGTTGCGAATCGCTCCGGTGCGGCTCACGAGCCAGTAGCCGCTGCCCGCGGTGCCGCTGCCCGGAGGCGAGGGAAGGGCGCGCGTGACCGAGTCGCGCGGGTCGACGAGACCCCATCCGTACTCGCCGTCGAACCCGGCCGGGCCCAAGTCGTTGGCGCCGGCTTCGAGGTTGGCGCGCACTGAGGCGACCGACGCCGAGGGGTTCGCGGCGGTGACAAGCGCGGCTGCGGCGGCGGCGTACGGCGTCGCCATCGACGTACCGCTGGCACCGGCGTAGGCCGTCGCGCTGCTCGACCAGGTCGAGATGATGTTGCCGCCGGGTGCAGCGAGGTCGACGTAGCTCCCGTAGTTGGAGAACGCCGAGCGGCTGAGGTTGCTGTCGACCGAGCCGACGGCGACTGCTTCGGGGAACGCTCCGGGGTACAGCGGGGCGTTGCCGCTCTGCGCGCCGTTGCCGGCCGCGGCGAGCACGAGCGCGCCCTTCGAGAGTGCGTACTGGATCGCGGTCTGCGTACCGCTCGACGGCGACGTGCTTCCGAGGCTCACGTTGATGACGCGGGCGCCGTGGTCGGCGGCCCACACGATCCCGGCCGCGACATCGGACGAGAAGCCGGTGCCGTTGGCGTCGAGCACACGTACCGGGAGGATGCGTACACCCGGCGCGCCACCCGCGATGCCGACGCCGTTGTTCGCCTGCGCGGCGATGATGCCGGCGACGTGCGTGCCGTGTCCGTTCGGGTCGGAATGGCCGTTGGCACCATCGTCGACGAAGTCGTACCCCGACAACATGATCGGTGCGAGATCCTGGTGGTCGCCGCGCACGCCGGTGTCGACGACCGCCACGATGACGGCGCCGCCGGTCGTCGTGCTCCACGCCGACTCGAACGACGTGGCGTCGAGCGCCCACTGCTGACCGCGGAGGGCATCGTTGGTGCCCATGGCCGCGACCGGCGCGTCCTGCGTCTCGAGGGTCAGGACCTCGTCGGCGCTGCGGTTGGTCGCGTCGTCCCACGCCGCTTCGATCGCGTCCTCACCGCGGACGATGTCGACGGCACCGTCGGGCGACTGCACCAGCGCCCAGGTGTCGTCGATATCGAAGTCCGTGCCTTCGCTCGCGTCGGCCGGGAGCCCGGTGAGGCTGACCGCCAGCACCCCCACGAATGCCACGGTTCGTGCGCTTCGCCGGAGGTAACGTTCGAATTGCCCGTTCTCAGGCCCGGTGTTCTTGCCGCCCAACTGCATTGGGTGGCAATCGGCACGTAGAGTGACCGACTCAACACCAAATCCGCCACACTACGTGGCATCCGAGCCCGCCCGGCTCAGGCGAAGCGGCCGAGGACCTCGGTGAAGCGCTCCTCGGTCAGCTTGTGGATCTCGTCGATCTGGTCGGCATTCAGGCCCAGTTCGCCGACCGCCCGGCTGAAGCGCTCGATGTCGGGATTGTCGTCGAGCCCCATACCGATCGTCTTGGCCACGACGTCGGCGAGGTGGATCCCGTACGCAATGCCGCCGTGGTCGCCGCCCGGCTCATGGTGCCGGCGAATGCCGTACACGAGCGCCGACGGCAGTCCCCACGACTGCGCGATCAACGCGCCGAGCTCGGCGTGGTGGATGCCGAGCACCTCGAGCTCGGCGTCCATACGCGCCAACCCTCGCGCCTCCGCGTCGCGCAGCGCGTCGAGCAGCTCCATGTCGAGGAAGCGCGCCATGACCAACTTCCCGACGTCATGCAGCAGCGCAGCCGTGGGCGTCTCGACCGGCGGCCGGGTCGGCGCCGTGCGACAAATCAGCTCGGCCGCGAGCGATGCGGCAACCGAGTGGCTCCACAACTCGCCTTCGCCGAGCCCGTATTCGGGCACCGCGCGAGACATCTGGGCCCGCACCGTCACCGCGAACGCGAGCGACAACACGGGGCCGGAACCGAGACGGACGACCGCGTCATCGACCGTGGTGATCTGCGTCCGACTCGCGCTCCACGACGAGTTCGCGGTCCGGAGCAAGGTCGCCGTCAACGCCTGGTCGAACCGAACGATGTCCACGACCTCCGACAACTCGGGGGTGCCTTCGCACACGAGCGCCGCGAGCCGGGCCACGCTGGTCGGCAGCGGCTCGAGCGACGACGCTTCCCGGCCCAGTTCGTCGAGGTCCAACATCACGCACGCGTGCCCGGGTTCACCGCTCCTGATCGGCGGTTCGGGGCGCTACTCCAGCAGGGAGAGCACCAGAAACAACTGGCCCAGGTGGTAGGTGACCATGATCGCCACGGGGGCCCACCGCCGGTTTCGGACAAACCGGTCCCACGCAATGAGGCTGTCGGACCCGGCGAACAGGACGGCGCCCACACCGGCGACCGCGTTTCCCGACGCCAGCGCGGACACGACCATCGCCGAGATCACGCCGATGTACGCCCCGACCGGGCCGACGTCGCCGGGTGGGCCTGCCTCCCGTACCGCCGCCAGGATCCGGAAGGCCACAGGACCGAGGGCGACCAGCACAACCGCGGCGCTCACGGCGACCGCGGTCGCCGCCGGCGGATCGGTCCAGAACCCGGCGACGTAGCAGAGGTGCCCGACCAGGAACGCCGCCAGTCCGGCGATGAACCGGGCCGGGAACAGCAAGAAGACGTCACCGGCGAGCGAGAAGACGAGCGCCGCGACGAACCACGCCCGGCGGTCACCCCGCACCCGCGGCCGGGTCGAGCGTGACGGCGGCGACGATGAGCGCGACGAGCGTCGCCGGCTTGCAGATGCACTCCAACCGGCGATCGTGGCGGAGGCGACTCCACCAGTCGCCGAGGGCGAAGGGAATCGCGAAGAGGAGGGCAATCGTGGCGGCCGACGTCACCGGCGCACCCCCGCGGCTACGGCGTCGTAGCGCCTGAGGTGCGAGACTTCGGCCATGGCATTCCATCATGTCGCAATCGCGACCCGTGACCTCGACGCAACGCACCGGTTCTACACCGAGGCGATGGGTTTCCAGCTCGTGCGGGTCGAAGCCGTTCCCACCGAGAAGGAGCCGGGCTGGGCCAAGCACCTGTTCTACGACACCGGCGGCGGCGAGATGCTCGCGATCTGGGACATCCACGACGACACCATCGACGACTATCGGACCGACATATCGACCGGGCTCGGCCTGCCGATCTTCATCAACCACATCGCGTTCGACGCGCTGGGCCTCGACGGGCTCGACGCCAAGAAGAGCCGGTGGCTCGAGCACGGCCACGACGTGATGCGGGCCGATCACGGCTGGTGCACGTCGGTGTACGCAGTCGACCCGAACGGCATCCTCGTCGAGTTCTGCGCAACAACGCGCGAATTCACCGGCGACGACCACCGCGAGGCGCTCGAATTGCTGCACGCCCAGGCGCCCGACATCAAACCCACCCTCGACCCCGAGTTCTTCAAGGCGGAGTGATCACCCATGGACTTTGCACCGAGCGAGCGTTCTGAAGAGCTGAAGGCCAAGCTCGTCGACTTCAACGACAATTTCGTGCTCCCGGCCGAGCCGATCTACCGAGGCCAGCGCGCCGATTCGGGCGATCCGCACTCCGCCCCGCCCGTGATGGAGGAGCTCAAGACCGAGGCCCGCAAGCGCGGCCTGTGGAACATGTTCATGCCCGACGACGAGTACGGCGTCGGGTTGACCAACCTCGACTACGCGCCCCTGTGCGAAGTGATGGGCGGGTCCGCGCTGCTCTCGGAGTCGACGAACTGCTCCGCGCCCGACACCGGAAACATGGAAATCCTCGTGCAGTTCGGGACGCCGCTCCAACAGGAGCAGTGGCTCCAACCGCTGCTGGACGGCGAGATCCGCTCGTGCTTCGCGATGACGGAGCCGTGGGTGGCGTCGTCGAACGCGCTCAACATCTCGAGCCGCATCGAGCGCGACGGCGACGACTACGTCGTCAACGGGCACAAGTGGTTCACGAGCGGCGCGCTCGACCCGCGCTGCAAGGTGGCGGTGTTCATGGGCGCCACCGACCCCGACGCCGACCCGTACCACCGCCAGTCGATGATCCTCGTGCCGATGGACGCGCCGGGTGTCACCGTCACACGCGGGCTGCCCGTGTTCGGGCACTCCGAGGGCGGCGGGCACGGCGAGACCCTCTGGGAGAACGTCCGCGTGCCCAAGGAGAACCTCCTCGGCGAGGAAGGCAGCGGGTTCGCGATCGCGCAGGCCCGCCTCGGTCCCGGCCGCATCCACCACTGCATGCGCGCCATCGGCCTGGCCGAGAAAGCCTTGCAACTCATGTGCGAACGGGCCCAGTCCCGCGTCGCGTGGGGCAAGCCACTCGCCGACGAGGGCGTCGTGCGCGAACGCATCGCCGAGTCGCGCATGGAGATCGAGCAGACCCGGCTGCTCACGCTGAAGGCCGCGTGGATGATGGACACGGTCGGCAAGAAGGCGGCCCGCATGGAAATCGCGGCGATCAAGGTGATCGCGGCCCGGCTCGCGACGACCGTGATCGACCGGGCGATCCAACTCTTCGGCGGCGCCGGCGTCACCGACGACTGGCCGCTCGCGGCAATGTACGCGCACGCCCGCACCCTGCACCTCGTCGACGGCCCCGACGAAGTGCACATGCGCCAGATCGCACGCGGCGAACTCGGCAAGTACGAGCACCTCCG
>JANNHK010000311.1:0-12718 GCA_031404355.1 Actinomycetes bacterium | reverse complement strand
AAACGTCTTCGACTCGAGCACCTTGAGCAGCTTGGCCTGCAGGCCAAGCGACATCTCCCCGATCTCGTCGAGGAACAGCGTGCCCGAGGCGGCCATCTCGAAGACGCCCTTCTTCGTCCGCTTGGCGTCGGTGAAGGCGCCGCGTTCGAAGCCGAACAGCTCGGACTCGAGCAGGTTCTCCGGCACGGCCGAGCAGTTGAGCTCGACGAACGGCCCCTGGCCGCGCGGGCTCTGGACGTGGATCTGCTGGGCGACGAGTTCCTTGCCCGCGCCGGTCTCGCCGCGGATGAGCACGGTCGACGTCGACAGGCGGGCGATCTTCGTGATCTGCTCGAGCACCCGCTTGAGTTCGCCGCTGTTGCCCAGCAGCGGCTGCCCGGCGAACTCGGCGCGCACGCCCTCGAGGTTCTCCTTGGCGCGCCGCAGCGCGGCGGCCTCGAACTCGTAGCGCACCCGCTCCTTGAGCTCGTCCAGCTTGTACGGCTTCGACATGAAGTGGACGGCGCCGTGGCGGTACGCGGTGAACGCGTGCTCCGGGGTGCCGTGCGCGGTGAGCATGATCACCGGCAGGCCGGGTGCCTCGTCGCGCAGCTTCTTGATCCGGATGTAGTGCATCCGCATCTTCCCCGAGATATGTGCCAACACCTTGTGTCCGTTCTCCAACTCGACACGGAACATGGCGTTCGGCAACGGCTCGGTGACCGTGCCTTCGACCAGAATCGTGTCATCCTTCGGTTTTGCCAGAGCGGCATCAACCTCTACGTGGAGTGGCGCGCGTAAACGCGCCGAACGGGCATGGGGCCGACCGAAAAGTGTACCCGACCGCGCCGATTACGCCCAATCACCACGTTGCGTGGCGCGCTCGGCCACGCCGTGTGCCCCCCAGGCGAACTTGCGCCGAGTATGCGCCCCACGGGCGCACATCGGACGCCAGAACGCTGGGTCAGGGCAGCGTCAGGATCTCGGGGCCGTCGGCGGTGATGGCGACGCTGTGCTCGAAGTGGGCAGAGCGGGAACCGTCGGCGGTGACGACGGTCCAGCCGTCGTCGAGGAGTCGGGTGCCGCGCTGACCTGCGTTCACCATCGGCTCGATGGCGAGCACGATGCCCTCCTTGAGCTTCATGCCCCGGCCCGGCGAGCCGTAGTTGGGGACGTCGGGGTCCTCGTGCATGGCGGTGCCGATGCCGTGCCCGACGTACTCACGCACACCCGAGAACCCGGACGCCTTCACGACCCGCTCGACCGCAGCGCCGATGTCGCCGAGGCGGCGGTCCGGCCGGCACTGTTCGATCGCGGCTTCGAGCGAGGTGCGGGTGACGTCGATGAGGCGCTGCGACTCCTCGTCGATCTCGCCGACCGGCACCGTGATGGCCGCGTCGGCGTGCCAGCCGTTGACGATCGCGCCGCAGTCGATCGAGACGATGTCGCCCTCACACAGGATCCGCCGGTCGGGGATGCCGTGCACGATGACCTCGTTCGGCGAGATACACGCGACGGCCGGGAACCCGTGGTAGCCGAGGAAGTTGGAACGGGCGCCGCGACGTTCGAGCACGTCACGGGCAACCTTGTCGAGATCGAGGGTGGTCGCGCCGGGCTTGGCCGCACCCGCGCACAGTTCGTGCATCTCGGCCACGATCCGCCCGGCGGCTCTCATATGCGCGATCTGCTCCGGCTGCTTGCGAAGAACCACGGGCGCTAATCCGTGCGGGAGTCGATGGCCTTCGTCAGGCGCTCGAATATCTCGTCGCCCTCACCGACCCCGTCGATGACCGACAACAACCCCTGCTGGCGGTAGTAGTCGATGATCGGAACGGTTTCGTTCTCGTAGATCTGGAGGCGCCGGTCGATCGCTTCCTCGTGGTCGTCGGCGCGTTGCACAACCGGGCCGCTACACGTGTCGCACGTCCAGTCGTTCTCCGGCGGCATGTTGACGTGGTACACGCGCTGGCAGTCGCCACACACGCGCCGGCCTGCGAGCCGGTCGAGCACGATTTCGCGCGAGACGTCGATGTTCACGACCAGGTCGAGACCGTCGTCTTCGAGTACGCGGGTCAGCTGCTCGGCCTGGTGCAGGGTGCGCGGGAACCCGTCGAGCACGAACCCGCCCGACAGCGGGCCGCCTTCGGCCAGGCACTCCTCGATCACACCCACGACGATGTCATCGGGCACGAGTTCACCGGCGTCCATGTAGCGCTTGGCTTCGAGCCCGAAGGCCGTACCCAGCGAAGCCTGCGATCGGAACATATCTCCGGTCGACAGGTGCGCGATCTCGTAGTGCGCGGCGACGCGTTTCGCTTGCGTTCCCTTGCCGGCGCCCTGCTTGCCGAGCAACACGAGGCGCGGCTTCGGGTCGCTCATGCTTTCCACTCTTGGCGCCTGCGGCGCCGGGCCGCTGGGCCCCGCTCGCTGCTCGGCTCGCGCCCGTCAGTGATGGCGGACGCGCACTTTTCATCGCGCGAAGTGAAGGCCTCGCGACGCTCGCTCATGAGCTCTTCAGGAAACCTTCGTAGTTCCGCATCATCAGCTGGCTGTCGATCTGTTTCATCGTCTCGAGCATGACGCCCACGGTGATCAGGATCGACGTACCGCCGAAGATGAAGTTCTGAATGTCCCAGAGCTTGGCCGCAAGGAACGGCGCAAGCGCGATCACCATCAGGAACATCGCGCCGGGCAGCGTGATGCGGTTGAGGACCTTCGCGAGGTACCGCTCGGTCGGCGGGCCGGGCCGGATACCGGGGATGAAGCCTCCCTGGCGCCGGATGACGTCGGCCTGCTGCTGCGGGTTGAACGCGATCGCCGTATAGAAGTACGCGAAGAACAGGATCAGTAACGAGTAGAAGCCGATGTAGTACCACGAGATCGAGTTGCTGCCGATCAGGTTGTCGTTGATCCACTTCTTGGCCGAGTCCCACGGCAACACGTTGGCGATCAGCGCAGGGAACGTGAGCAACGAACTCGCGAAGATGACCGGGATGACACCGGACTGGTTCACCTTCAACGGGATGTAGGTGCTCTGGCCGCCGTACATCCGGCGGCCCACCACACGTTTGGCGAACTGGACGGGTATTCGTCGCTGCCCCGACTCCACCGCGACGATGCCGACGATCATCAAGACGGCGATCACGAGGATCGTGCTGAACTTCGCCACCCCGGACGCCTTCAGCATCGAGGCGCCCTGGAAGGGCAGGCTCGACACGACCGACGTGAAGATCAGGATCGACATGCCGTTCCCGATGCCGCGTTGGGTGATCAACTCGCCCAGCCACATCACGAGGGCGGTACCGGCGGTCCAGGTGATGATGATCATGCCTGCGCGCCAGGGGGTGAACGGGTCGATGAGATCGCGACCCTGAAGGTCGATGTTGGAGAACGAGAGCAGACCGCCGTCACCGCGTCGCAGCGCGAACACCATCGCTGTCGACTGGATGAGCGCCAGCGCAACGGTGAGGTAGCGGGTCCACTGCGTGATCTTCTTCTGGCCGGTCTGGCCCTCTTGCTGCCACTGCTCGAGTTTCGGGATCACGACCCCGAGCAACTGCATGATGATCGATGCCGTGATGTACGGCATGATCCCGAGGAAGAACACCGCCACGCTCGTGAGCGCTCCGCCGGAGAACAGGTCGAGCAACGGGACGATGCCGCCCGCGTCGCGCGCTGATTCCTTCAGCTCCTTGATCGACTCGAAGTCGACGTACGGAACGGGGATGTGAGACCCGATCCGGAAGATGAAGATGATGAAGATCGTGAAGAGGATCTTGTTCCGAAGGTCAGAGACCCGGAACATGTTCACGAGGCGTGAAAGCCCTGACATGGGCCGGTGACCTCCGTCGGCAGCGCGGACGCGAAGTGTACCTAGCGGTTGGTGTGCTGGTTTCCTCGGGCGGGCGGACGCCCGGTCTTCCAGGGTAGGGGCAGCTTCTCGACGGTCCCGCCCGCACCCTCGATGGCCCGGACCGCGGCCTCCGAGAACCCGTGCGCGCGCACCGTGAGCGGCTTCGTCAGCTCGCCTCGGGCCAGCACCTTCACCAGGCCCCGTTTCGCGACCAAACCGTGGTCACGCAGGCTTTCCGGCGTGACTTCGGAGTTGGCGTCGAAGTCCTCCAGCGTCGTGAGGTTCACGACGTGGTACTCGATGCGGAAGGGGTTGTTGAAGCCCTTGAATTTCGGAGTCCGGCGGTGCAACGGCGTCTGGCCGCCTTCGAACCCGACGGCGACCTTGCTGCGAGCGCGCTGGCCCTTGGAGCCCCGGCCCGCGGTCTTTCCGCCCTTGCCGCCGATGCCGCGACCGACACGGCGCTTCGCGCTCTTCGAGCCCGGGGCCGGCTTCAGATCGTGGACCTTCACGCGATCTCCTCTACCTGGATGAGGTGCGGGACCCGAGCGATCATGCCGCGGATCTCGGGCCGGTCGGGCAACACGTTGCTCGACCCGATGCGACGCAACCCGAGGGCGCGCAGCGTGCCGCGATGTTTCGGCTTGGTGCCGATACGCGAACGAACTTGGGTGACCTTCAGTTGCGCCATCTGACTACACGACCTCGGTGATCTGGTGCTTCCCGGAGCGCTCGCGTTCGCGCTCGCGGTACGCGTTGAGCATGCCCTTGGTCGACACTTCCTCCGGCGACTTGCCGCGCAGTGCCGCAACTTCCTCGGGACGGCGCAGGCTACGCAGACCCTGCATCGTCGCGCGTGCAACGTTGATCGCGTTCGACGATCCGAGCGACTTCGCGAGCACGTCGTGGATACCCGCCGCTTCGAGGATCGCGCGCGCCGCGCCGCCGGCGATGACACCGGTACCGGGCGACGCCGGCTTCAGCAACACGCGTGCGGCGTCGTGCTCACCCGTGATGACATGGGTGATCGTCGAACCGGCGAGCGGGACCGCGAACAGGTCCTTCTTCGCGGCCTCCTTGGCCTTGTGGATCGCAGCGGGTACTTCCTTGGCCTTGCCGTAACCGAGACCAACGTTGCCGTTGCCGTCGCCGACAACCACGAGCGCGGTGAACGAGAACCGCCGACCACCGCGCACCACCTTGGCGACACGGTTGATCGCGATCACGCGCTCGTCGTACTGACCTTCTGCCATACCTACAACTCCAGTCCGGCTTCACGCGCGCCGTCGGCAACTGCCGCGACCCGGCCGTGATACTTGAATCCGCCGCGGTCGAAGACCACTGCGGTGACTCCCGCCGACTTGACCCGCTCGCCGACCAGCTTGCCGACTTCCTTGGCCGCACCGACCGTCGCGGTCGACCCCGAGCGCAGCGACGCTTCGACGGTCGACGCGCTCGCGACCGTGCGACCGTTGATGTCGTCGATCGCCTGCGCGTAGATGTGCTTGTTCGAGCGGAACACCGCGAGGCGCGGACGTTCTGCGGTGCCCGAAACCAGCTTGCGGACCCGCCGGTGGCGGATGAGCCGGTGCTCCTGCTTGGTGATCTTCATCGCAATGCCCCTACTTACTGACGCGAGCTACTTGGCGGACTTCCCGGCCTTGCGCAGAACGCGCTCGCCGGCGTATCGGATGCCCTTGCCCTTGTACGGCTCGGGCTTGCGGATCTTGCGGATGTCGGCCGCAACTTGGCCGACCAGCTGCTTGTCGAACCCGCGCACGATGATGCGGGTCGGCTGCGGCACCTCGAACGTGACGCCGGCCGGCGCCTTCACCTTCACGGGGTGCGAGAATCCGAGGGCGAGCTCCAGGCCGTCTTTGCCCTGGGCCGCAGCGCGGTACCCGACGCCGACGATCTCGAGTTCCTTCACGAACCCTTCGGAGACACCGACGACCATGTTCGCGATCAGTGTGCGCTGCAGACCGTGGAGCGAACGATTGCCCCGCGAGTCGTCGGCGCGCGCGACGACGAGAGTGTCGCCGTCGCGTTCGACGGTCACGTCGCCGACGAGGTCGTAGCCGAGTTCACCCTTGGGGCCTTTCACCTTCACGGACGGACCGCTAATGGTGATGTCGACGCCGCTGGGAACCGTGATGGGTGCCTTACCAATGCGAGACATGAGTTACCAAACCTGGCAGAGGATCTCGCCGCCGACTCTGCGCTGACGCGCTTCGCGGTCGGTGAGGAGCCCCTGGTTGGTGGACAAAATCGCGATGCCCATCCCGCCCAGGACACGCGGGACGGCTTCGGCCTTCGAGTACACGCGCAGGCCCGGTCGCGAGACTCGCTTGAGGCCCGAGATCGTGCGCCGCCGGTCGTTCGTGTACTTGAGCGTGATCGTCAGCCGCCGGCCCGGGCGTCCCGGCTGGTCGTCGACGGCGTACCCCGCGATATAGCCCTCGCGCTCGAGGATGCGGGCAACCGCTTCCTTCAGCTTCGAGGACGGCATGATCACGTCGTCGTGGAACGCGACGTTCGCGTTCCGCAGGCGGGTGAGCATGTCGGCGATCGGGTCTGTCATCGTCACTTAACTGCCACCCCCCTTACCAAGAAGACTTTGTGAGGCCGGGGATCTCTCCGGCGTGGCCCATTTGACGCAAACAGATGCGGCACAGCGTGAAGTCGCGGTACACCGAGCGCGCCCGGCCGCACCGGCGGCACCGGGTGTAACCGCGCACCTTGAACTTCGGTGTGCGCCGCTGCTTGTTGACAAGTGCCTTTTTCGCCATCAGTTCACCCCTGGCCTTCGCGGCTGAACGGGAAGCCCAGCGCCTGCATGAGTGCACGGCCGTGCTCGTTTGAATTCGCGGTTGTCACGATCGTGATGTCCATGCCGCGCACGGAGTCGATCTTGTCGTAGTCGATTTCGGGGAAGACCAACTGTTCGTTCAGTCCGAACGTGTAGTTGCCCCGGCCGTCGAACTGGTTCGTCGGCATTCCTCGAAAGTCGCGGATGCGGGGAATCGACAGGCTCACGAGCCGGTCGTAGAACTCCCACATGCGGTCGCCGCGCAGCGTCGCCTTGACACCGATCTCGTTGCCCTCACGGAGCTTGAAGTTCGCGATCGACTTCTTCGCCTTACGAATCGAAGGCTTCTGGCCCGTAATGATCGTCATGTCGGTGACCGCGCCGTCGAGCAGCGACCGTTGCTGCGTGGCGCGACCGACACCCATGTTGAGCACGATCTTCTCGAGGCGCGGGACCTGCATGATGTTGCCGAGCCCGAGTTCCTCTTTGAGTTGCGCCTTCAGCTCCGACTCGTACTTCAGCTTGAGTCGCGGCGCTTCTTTTGTCTCGTTCGTCTTCGTAGCCATCAGACGTCAGCCCCACACTTCTTGCACACGCGGACCTTGTCGCCGGCGGGCGTGAAGCGGTACCCGATGCGAGTCGGACCGCACGCACTGCAAACCAACGCGACGTTCGACACGTGCATGGGCATCTCCTTGTCGATGATGCCGCCCTGCATGGTCGCCTTGGTCGCCTTTTGGTGTTTCTTGACGACGTTGATGCGCTGCTTGTCGGCACCGACGCCGCGGCCACTCACGATGATCTTGTCGCGGTCTCGGAAGACTGCGGTGATCTCGCCGCGCTTGCCGACGTCTTTGCCGGTCAGCACCTCGACCTCGTCACCTTTTTTGAGCTTCATGAGAGTTAGAGCACCTCCGGGGCGAGCGACACGATCCGCATGAACTTGCGGTCGCGCAACTCGCGGCCCACCGGACCGAAGATGCGGGTGCCTCTCGGCGCCAGCTGGTCGTTGATGAGCACTGCCGCGTTCTCGTCGAACCTGATGTAGCTGCCGTCGGGACGGCGCTTTTCCTTCTTCGTGCGGACGACGACGCATTTCACGACGTCGCCCTTCTTGACCGATGCGCCCGGAACCGCTTCCTTCACCGTCGCGACAAAGATGTCGCCGATGCTCGCGTAGCGGCGCCGAGTGCCACCCAACACCTTGATGCACAGCACTTCGCGTGCACCGGAGTTGTCGGCCACCTTGAGCCGTGACTCTTGCTGGATCACCGTGCCCTCTCAAGAACCTCGACGATGCGCCAGTGCTTTTGCTTCGACATCGGGCGGGTTTCGGCGATCCGCACGCGGTCGCCCTCACGCACGTCGTTCGCCTCGTCGTGGGCGTAGAAGCGCTTCGTGCGCTGCACCGTCTTGAAGTAGCGCGGGTGACGCACGCGGCTCATGACGGCGACGACGACGGTCTTGTCCATCTTCGTCGAGACCGCGATGCCCTCCCGGACCTTCCGGGGGTTGCCGCGCGCCTCGTTCGTCTCGTCTGTGGTTTCGTCGGCCATCAGGTCACTCCTGGCTCTCGGCGGCGGCGATCTCGCGTTCGCGCAACAAGGTGGAGATGCGAGCAACGTCGCGCTTCAGCCGGCCCAACAACGCGCTGTTGTCGAGCTGGCCCGTTGCGTGCTGGAACCGGGCCTTGAACAATGCGTCCTTGGCGTCGAGGAGCTGATGTTCCAGCGCGTCGTCGGTTGCAGCTCGTAGTTCTTCTTTCGTCGCCATCGTCTAGGCCTCGTCCTGGCGCACGACGAAGCGCGCCTTCATCGGCAGTTTGTGAATCGCGAGGCGCATGGCCTCTCGCGCGATCGCCTCCGGGACACCCGAGAGTTCGAAGAGCACACGACCGGGCTTGACGACCGCGACCCACTTCTCGGGGTTGCCCTTGCCCGAACCCATACGGGTTTCGGCGGGCTTCTGCGTGATCGGCTTGTCGGGGAAGACGTTGATCCACACCTTCCCGCCACGCTTGATGTGACGGGTCATCGCGATACGAGCCGCTTCGATCTGGCGGTTGGTCAACCAACCCGGCTCGAGGGCCTGGATCCCGAAGTCGCCGAACGCGAGCTTCGTTCCGCCCTTGGCCAGACCGCGCATGCGGCCCCGCTGCTGTTTTCTGTGGCGCACCTTGCGCGGCATCAACATGGTGGCAGGTCCTCAGTCGTCCGTGCCGCGGAAGTGCGGGGTCTCGTGCGCCTGGCGCGTACGGCGCTCGATCTCTTCTTCCTCGGCGAGCAATCGTTCGAGCTCGGGGTCGGCCTCGTGCACGAGTTCCCGGGCCGGTGCTTCTTCGCCTTCGGCGGGTGCCGCGGCGGTCTCGTCGACCACCGACGCGTCGGGTGCGGGCGCCTTGCGGCGGCCACCACCGGCGCTGACCACACGGCGGCCCTTGCCGTCGCCCGCGGCTTCGCCGACCGCCATCGCGGCTTCCTTGGCGATCTTGTCTTCGGCCGCGCTCTTGTAGGGCAGGATCTCACCCTTGTAGATCCACACCTTCACGCCGATGCGCCCGAACGTGGTGCGGGCCTCGGCGAGTCCGTAGTCGACGTCGGCGCGCAGCGTGTGCAGCGGCACGCGGCCTTCGCGGTACCACTCGCGGCGGCCCATCTCGGCGCCGCCGAGGCGACCCGCGCACTGGACGCGCACGCCCTGGGCACCGGCCTTCATCGCGGTCTGCACCGCGCGCTTCATCGCCCGGCGGAACGAGACGCGGCCGGCCAACTGGTCGGCGACACCCTGCGCCAACAGCATGGCGTCGACCTCGGGCTGCTTGATCTCCTGGATGTTGAACTGGATCTTCGGGTTGCCCGTGATCTTGCGCAGCCCCTCGCGCAAGCGCTCGGCCTCGGCGCCGCGGCGACCGATGACGATGCCCGGACGCGCGGTGTACACGTCGATGCGCAGCTTGTCGCGCGTGCGCTCGATCTCGATGCGGCTGACCGCAGCGCGTTCGAGCTGCTTACGCAGGTAGTCGCGGATCTGCCAGTCTTCGATGAGGAAGTCGGTGTATTCCTTGCCGCTGGCAATCCAGCGCGACTTCCAGTCGGTCGTGATACCGAGCCGGAAGCCGTAGGGGTTGACCTTTTGACCCATTACTTGTCCTCGCCGTCTTCGTCGTCGGCTTCCGCGCCCTCGGCTTCTTCGACTTCGACCTCGTCGACGTCGACTTCTTCGACCTCGTCCACGGCATCGACTTCCTCGATGCCTGCGACTTCGTGATCGTGATCGTGATCGTGAACGTCGTCGTGGTCGTGGTCGTGGTCGTGGTCGTGATCGTCGTGGTCGTGTTCTTCGGGAGCCGCCGCGGCGCGCGACTTACGCACGCGCTCGGCCCGGCGGCGCTGTTGCACCGCGGCACCGCGCCCGGTCGACTCCTGCTTGCGTCGCAGCTGCTCGAGCTCGTCCTCTTCGTAGCGAGCGACAACGACCGTGATGTGCGACGTGCGCTTGCGGATGCGGAAGTAACGGCCGCGGGCTCGGGGCTGACCCCACTTGCGGGTCGGGCCCTCGTCGGCCCACGCGAGGGCGACGTACAGCTCGTCGGCGGGCAGCTGGCGGTTGTGCTCCGCGTTGGCGACAGCCGAGTCGAGCACCTTGAGAATGTCTTCGGCCGCTTCCTTCTCGCTGAGCTGCAGGGTGCGGATCGCGTCGTCGACCGAGAGGCCCTTGACGAGCGCGAGGACCTGACGAATCTTGGACGCCGAGACGTGCTGGTACCGCGCGGTGGCGCGGGCGTGCGGAGCGGTGACTGTGGGTGCCATTACCTACCGCCGGCTCGAACGCTCTTGGCCCGCGTGGAAGCGGAACGTGCGGGTGGGTGCGAACTCGCCGAGCTTGTGCCCGACCATCGCTTCGGTGATGTACACGGGCACGTGCTTGCGGCCGTCGTGCACCGCGATCGTGTGTCCGACCATGTCAGGGGTAACCGTCGAGCGGCGCGACCAGGTCTTGATGACCTTCTTCTCGCCGGCTTCGTTCATACGGTCCACCTTCACCTTGAGGTGGTCGTCGATGAACGGGCCCTTCTTCAGACTGCGCGGCATGAACGGTTACCTCCGAGCGCCGCGGGTACGCCGGCGGCGGATGATGAGCTTGTCGGACGACTTGCCCTTCTTGCGGGTGCGGCCTTCGGGCTTGCCCCACGGCGACACCGGGTGTCGGCCACCGGAACTCTTGCCCTCGCCGCCACCGAGCGGGTGGTCGACCGGGTTCATGGCGACACCACGAACCTTCGGGCGGTGACCCCTCCAGCGGTTACGACCGGCCTTACCGATCGAGACGAGTCCTATTTCGCTGTTGCCGACCTCACCGATCGTCGCGCGGCAGTCGATCGGCACCCGCCGCATTTCGGTAGACGGCAGACGGACGGTCGCGAACGCGCCCTCCTTGGCGATGAGCTGGATTGAGGCGCCCGCGCCCCGGCCCATCTTCCCTCCGGCACCCGGCTTCAACTCGACGTTGTGCACCGTCGTACCCACCGGGATGTACCGCAGCGGCAGTGCGTTGCCCGTACGAATCTCGGAACCCTGTCCGCTCTGCAGCACGTCGCCGACGTTGAGACCGGCCGCGGCGAGGATGTAACGCTTCTCACCGTCGTAGTAGTGCAGGAGCGCGATACGCGCGTTGCGGTTCGGGTCGTATTCGATCGCCGCGACCTTCGCGGGGACGCCGTCCTTGTTCCGCTTGAAGTCGACGACGCGGTAGCGCTGCTTGTGGCCGCCACCGCGGTGGCGCGACGTCATGCGGCCGTACGAGTTGCGGCCACCGGTTTTCGGTTTGGGTTTGGTCAGCCGCTTCTCGGGCTTGTCCTTCGTGATCTCCGCAAAGTCCGAGGAGGTCTGGAAGCGACGGCCCGGGCTGGTGGGCTTGCGTTTGCGAATCGCCACCCTTAGCTCCCGAAGATGTCGATACGGTCCTCGCCAGGTGCGAGGGTGACGATTGCGCGCTTCAGACTCGGACGCGCGCCCCACGTTCCCGTGCGACGGTTGCGCTTCCGCTTGCCTTTGCGGTTGATCGTGTGGACCTTGGCCACCTTGCGAGCGAACAGTTCCTCGACCGCTTTGCGGATCTCGATTTTGTTCGCGTCGGGGGCGACGATGAACGTGTACACGTTGAGGTCGTACGACGCGTACGACTTCTCCGAGACGACGGGCTTGATGATGATGTCGCGCGGGTTCTTATTCATCGTCGTCACCACTTGATTCATCGGCCGATTCGCCGGCAGGCGCGCTGGCCGCGCTGGTGAAACGGGCGACCGTTGCGTCGAGGGTCGGCTGCGAGAACACCAGCCAGTCGTTGACGAGCACGTCGTACGTGTTCAGTTCGTCGGGCAGGATGATCTGTACGCGGCGGCCGAGGTTGCGGAACGACTTCCACACGGTTTGCTCGCTGCGGTCGAGCACGAGCAACACGCGGTCGTCGCGCTCACCCTTGGTGCGCAACCCGAGGGCGCCGAGCACCTGCTTGGCCGACTTCGTCTTGGGCTCGTCGATGCCCCAGGCCTCGATGACGACGATCTTCTGCTCGGCGGCCCGGTCCGAGAGCGCGGAACGCAACGCGAGCTTGATCATCTTCTTGGGTGTCCGCTGCGAGTAGTCGCGGGGCTTGGGGCCATGCGCCACACCGCCGCCCCGCCAGTGCGGAGCGCGGATGGAACCCTGCCGGGCCCGACCGGTGCCCTTCTGGCGCCACGGCTTGGCGCCGCCGCCTCGGACTTCGGAACGTGTCAGCGTCGAGTGCGAACCCGCGCGCTTGGAGGCGAGCTGCGCGGTGACGACCTGGTGCATGACGGCGACGTTGGGTTCGATGCCGAACAGTTCGTCGGGCAGTTCGACGGTGCCGCCGTCGGCGCCGGCCGCGGTCTTCATCGTGATGGTGCTCATGACGACGTCCCCGCCTTCACGGCGTTGCGCACGAACACGAGGCCGTTGTTGGCGCCGGGGACCGACCCTCTGATGAGCAGCAGGTTGCGCTCGGCGTCGCCCTCGACGACCGTGAGGTTCAGCGTGGTGATCTTCACGCTGCCCATC
>JANNHK010000310.1:0-1677 GCA_031404355.1 Actinomycetes bacterium | reverse complement strand
AACCGCGTGCTCGTCGGGCTCGAGCTCAACGGTAACGAGGTCGCAAACCACGGGGACAGCGTCCACATCGGCCTTCCACAGATCGGAGTGGTCACCTCCGGTTGCCGGTCTCCGTGGCTCGGCGCGAGCATCGCCTTGGCTCGGGTGGCCCCGGAGTGCGCGTCGATCGGAACCGAGGTGGAAGTCGGCAAGATCGACGGTCATCAGAAGCGGCTCCCCGGGCGGGTCGTGCGGTTTCCGTTCTACGACCCCGACAAACTCAAGCCGCGGTCGTAGGCAGCCTTATCGGACCGAAACTAGCGACGCCACCACGGCACGAGGCTGACTGCGCAACTCGACGCGGCGAAGCTGCCGATCGGGCCGCGTCGGAACACCAGCGGGGCGAGCGCGACATGGTCGCCGTCATCGAGACGGCGCACTCGGCCGCGGATGAACACGTGGTCGCCCATCGTACACGTCTCCTCGATGGTGCAATCGATCGAGGCGACGGCGGTCCCGATCGCAGCCGCGATCCGTGACGTCGGTTGACCGCAGGCTGAAGCGGCATACAACCTGAGTCAGCGGGCGCTCAGCATGGAAGGCCCATAGTCGAGGCGGAGACGCACGTTGTGTGCCCCAAGCCGCCGACTGGAGAACCATGCCAAACAACCACCGACACCTCACCCAGCAACAGCTCAGACCGCGAAACCCCGGTCGGAGCGCGACGGCGCTTGTGGCCGCCGTCGTCAGCATCTCGTCGCTGGGCGTGGCGGCTACCGCACTTCCCGCCGGTGCGGGCGCGGCGACGGCCGCCCCGACTGCCACTCGACGAGTCGATTTGGGCACGCCCACGTTCTCAAATCCGACCGTCATCACCAATCCGTTGTTCCCTGCCAGCTCCCTTGAGCAGGTGATCCAACTCGGCGCAGAAGGCGATGTCGCTCTTCGTCACGACATCACACTGCTCGACGAGACCAAAATCATCCGCTGGAACGGTCAGGACATCGAGGCCGTCGTCTCGCAGTTCCTGGCATACGGCGACGGCGAGATCCTCGAGGTAGCAGCACGACGTTCCACCTCGTCAGGACGATGGTGCAGCTCGGATACGCGAGCCAGGACGCCGGTTCGAAGAAGTACGGAATCGGTCGCAAGGTGTTTTCACTCGCCGCCGGCGCCCTCAACGAGAACGAGCTCGCCAAGCGCGTCGCGCCGGTCCTCGAGCTCCTCACCGAGCGCACAGGCGAGAGTTCGCACTTCGCGATCCGCGCGGGCGACGAAATCGTAATCATCGCGAAGACCGCTGGCACCGGCATGTTCCAGATGGTCGACCGCGCGGGCGCGGTGCGCCCTCCACATGCCACGGCGCTCGGCAAGGTGCTGCTCGCCGCGCTGACACCGGTGCAGCTCGAGCGGTATCTGGACAGGCGCGAACTCGCCCGCTTCACGCCGAAGACAATCGTCGAGCGCGAGGCGCTGCTCGCCGAACTCGAACAGGTGCGCGAGAGCGGCATCGCGTTCGACGATGGGGAATTCGATGCGGAAGTTCGCTGCGTCGCGGTACCCGTCTACGATTTCCTCGACCGGGTCGCGGGCGCGATCGGCGTCTCCGGGCCGATGTGGCGACTTTCGCTTCAGTCGCTGCACGAAAAATCGAACCTGGTGCGCCAGTCGGAGGCGGAATTCTCGGCGGAGCTTGGG
>JANNHK010000309.1:0-6676 GCA_031404355.1 Actinomycetes bacterium | reverse complement strand
CTGCACCGCGACGCCGTCGATGGCGGGCGGGCACGCCGCGAGTTCCTGCGCCTGCGCTCGTCCGGTCCCGCCGCCGACGGGCAGCGCGACGACGAGCACGAACACGGCCGCGGGGACCGCGACGAGCCGCGCCTGACTCAGTTTCGGTGCACGGCCGATCAGTTGGCCGGCCAGCATCCCGGCCGAGAACCAGCTCACCGCGAGGCCGAGTTCGACCGCGCCGGTGCGGCCGAGCGTGGCGCCGAGTTGGGCGACGACGATGCCCGCCAGCCACGCGCCGAGTGCGACCGGGGTACGCGACGTGTAGCAGACCCCTGCCGCGACCCTGACCGCGAGCGCCCGCCCCTGTGCCAAGCCGAGCGCGCCCCCGGCCACGACCGCGACCGCGGCCAGGCCGATCGGGGTGGGTGCGCCGGTCAGCGCACCGAACAGCACCACCGTGGCAACGGTCGCGACCAGGCGCACCCCGTCGAGCGCGGGCCGAACCTTCTGATCGCGGCGCCAGGCCCGGAGCGTGAGCACCAGCAGCGCCGCCGACACGACCGTGAGGACGAACGAAACCACCTGCACGTCGACCACCTCCACCCCGAAGGCGTGAATTTCGACGGAACATCGTGGCGCGAGTGCCACTATTTCGGTGTGGATGCGATCGCGACGACGCCCGAACCCCCGTACTACGCGGTGATCTTCACGTCGCGTCGCCGCGCCATCCCCGGCGACGGCTACGACGACACCGCGGCCCGGATGATCGAACTGGCCCAGACTCAGCCCGGCTTCCTCGGCGTCGAGTCGGCCCACGAAGCGCTCGGCCTGACGATCAGCTACTGGACCGACCTCGACGCGATCGCGGGCTGGAAGGCGCAGGCCGACCACGAGCGGGCACAGGCCGAGGGCCGCGCCCGGTGGTACGAGCAGTACTCGCTGCGCATCGCGTTGGTCGAGCGCGAGTACGGGTTCCGCCGGGGCGCCTGATGCCTGCACCACCGATGCGCATCGACCTCGGCGACACCGTGCTGCGCGCGTACACCGTCGACGACGCCGCCGCGGTGGCCCGGTCGGTGGGCGAGAGCCTCGAGCACCTCCGCCCGTGGATGGCCTGGGCCGACCGCGACTCCGCCGACGAAGCATTCCAACGCACGCGACTGAAAGGCGTCATCGGCCAGTGGGAACGCGGCGACGAATACCAGTACGGCCTGTTCGATCTCGACGAAACGCGCGTCCTCGGTTCGTTCGGACTCATGACCCGGCGCGGGCGCGGCACCCTCGAGATCGGCTACTGGCTCCACGTCGACGCCGGCGGCCGCGGGTACGCGACGCGAGCGACGGCCGCGCTCACGAACGTCGCGCTCGCAACGCCGCGCGTGACACGTGCGCTCATCTACGTCGACGAGGCGAACGGCGCCAGCGCCGAGATCCCGCGCCGACTCGGGTACACGAAGTTGCGCACCGAGACGGTGACGCCGAGCGCCCCCGGCGAGACGGGCCGCCATGTCGTGTGGATACGCGAGACACCCCTCGGACAAGACGCAAACGCCGAGGGCGACCGTGAGCTCGGCAAACGCCCGTTTGCGCGCGGGCCGCGCGAATTGGGCCGTCCGACTCCTTCCGTTCGTCCGGGTCCTCCCGTAATCTGAGCCTCGCCCACGGACGGCAGGAGCGCGGCACGGATGCGACGCGAGGCCTGGCTAACGGGGTGGGCGCCACCACGGGGGCCAGGTCGCAGGGGGTCGGGACGGCCTTGGGCGTAAGCCTTTGGCCGTCCCGACGCACTTCTTGCGATTCACCTCTGCGCAGCACTTGCGCATCTTCCGCGACCAGATCCGCGGCTACCCGCAGTTCCCCAATCGGGACCTTCGGACTATACGGCACCATCGGCCGCGTTGGAAGTGTCCGGTACCGCACCGACAAGGGACCCGGCGAGGCCGACACGATCGACGCGGTCCGCGCCCTCCTCTAGGAAGGCAGCGCGCGGCAGCGCAGGTCGCGCGCACCGAAGCGCGCCGGTTCGGGGAGGCCGGCGCGTATCGGACCCGGTGCGAACGGTTGCGCGGGCACGAGGTCGGCGGGCAACGCGTCGGGCGCGAGTGTCGGCACGACGACCCCTTCCGACAGCATGCGGACCTGGGCCGCCGACACGAGGGGGATCACCATCAGTTTCTCGGAGCACCAGGCCAGCACGCGGTGGAATGCGAGCGGGGCCCGGAGGAACAGCGGATGCCGATCGATCTCGGTTGCGACCATCCGCACCGCGTCGTCGAACGTCATCTCCTCCGGCCCGGTCACGGCGAAGGTCCGGCCCGCGAGGCGGCCGTCGACGAGCGCAGCCGCCATGACCCGAACCAGGTCGGCGACGGCGAGGGGCCGCACGCGGCGGGGGCCGATGCCGACGTACACAGGGAAGGTCCGCAGTGCACGCGACAGATGGTCGAGCATGTGGTCGCCGCGGCCGAACATCATGCCCGGCTTCACGATCGTCCATTCGAGGCTCGACGCCCGCACGATCTCCTCCGCGGCCCACTTCGACTCGTGGTACGGCGACCCGCAGTCGGGCCGGGCCCGCAGGAAACTCACGAGGACGATCCGCTTCACACCGGCGGTTTCCGCGGCGGCGACGAGATTGCGGGTGCCGTCGACGTGCACCGCGTCGTACGTCTGCGCGCCGATCTCGCGGTTGATGCCCGCGCAGTGCGCGACCGCGTCGCACCCCGCCCGCGGCGAGTGCCTCGGCGAGGTGGCTTCCGACGAAGCCCGTACCACCCGTGACTGCGATCCTCATGCGGCTACGCCCTCCGGTCCTCCATCTCGCGTCGAAGTGGTCAACACTGTCCGGACCTCCGGTCTGCGCCTGGCTCCTCATGTTTCTTGTCCTTCCGTGGTGACGTATGCGGCAATGCCTGCGACGAACGCGGACCGGGCCCGCCGTTGGATCACACGCACGACAGGGAGTCCGAGCCAGGTGACCGGCGCGGCCGGTTCCGACACGGCCTCGACCGTGAACTCCACCGTGCCGTCCGCCAGCCACTCGACGACGAACGACTCGGCGCCCCCGAGCAGATGACCGGGCAACGTCGCGTATTCGAACCCGAACCGGCGCGGTTCGTCGTACACCTCGACGATCCGGCACGCGCCGCTCACGTCGAACGGCCCGAAGCTCCTGTCGACGACGACGTCTGTCCCGACCGCAATCGGTGCATCGGCCGGTGTCACGCGGGCACCGAACGCGGTGTGGGCGCGCCACCGTCGCAGTGCGTCGACCGCCGCGTGGAATGCCGCCTCCCCGTGGCCGACGACACCATGGGCCCGGCCGACACGCGAGGCGCGCCCGCTTCGATCGGTGGTCCACGCCTCGCCCGCCGCCTTGTTGGTACCGAGTTTGATCACACCACCACCTCCGTGTGTTCCTCAGCCCGGGCCAGATGCCACCCGGCGAGTCCACCGATCACGAATCCGAGGCCGTTGGTCAACCCGTGCGTGCGGGCCATCATGCGCACGCTCAGCGCGGGAACATCCCAGTAGTTCGACGCCGCCCAGAACACCGCGAGCACCATCGGGACGACCACCGCGATGGCCGAGGCCACGAGCAACACGCGAGCCGCGCCCACCCGCGCACGCGCCGCGAGCAGTGTGCAGACCGCGGTGCAGTACACGCCGGCGGTCATGAGCACCGCGCCGCCGACCTGCGGAACGGGATGTTCGACGACGAACCCGACGGCGACGATCGGCGGCGCGACGATCGTCATCGCCAAACCGGCGAGCGCGAGCCGAGCTCTGTGCGCGGCGATAACAAGGTGCGCGAGTGTCGTCGCGCCCACACCCGCGAACGAGTAATGCACGGCAGTGAGTTCGATGATCGGTTCGTGCAACCCGAGCACCGATATCCCCGCTCTCGACGGAACGAGCGATCCGGCGGCAACCAACGCGAACGCGGCGGCTGCGGCCGCGCCCAACGCGTCGATACTCGTACGGTCGGCCCACCAGGCCCACGCGCGGCGCCACGTCACGAAGCCGGCCGTCACGAGCCACGGCGTTACGAACAGCACCGCCGCGATGCCCTCGTCGAGCGCGAACGACACCACGAGCGCCGCGCCCGACAGCACCCACGCCCGTTCGCCCGCCTCGGGCAGGCACACGGGCATGACGACGAACACGCCGAGCAGCACGACCGCGTCGACGAGGGTCAGCCCGCCCACACCGGTCAGGGTGGCGAGCGCACCACCAACCGCGGCGACGGACCCCACAACCGGCCATTTCCTGCTCATGATCTATACGATACCATTTACTCTTAGATTAAGCAATAGCGCATCGAGGAGTAACATGGTCCCCGTGGAGACAGCAGAGATGCGGATCGACGATCTGGCCCGGGTCGTGGGCGTGGCCTCGACGACGATCCGGCTGTACCAGACCCGCGGGATCCTCGCCCCGCCCCGCCTCGTCGGCCGCACCGGCTACTACGGAGAGGCCCACGTGGCCCGGCTCCGCCTCGTCGCCGAACTCCAGGGGCGCGGCTTCTCACTCGCGGGCATCAAGGCGCTGGTCGACGCGCGCGACGCCGGGCGCGATCTCACCGACCTGCTCGGCGGCGACGACGAACTCGTCCTCACTGGGGCCGAGCTCACCGAATACTTCCCCGCCGGCGCGATCGGACCCGATGAGATCCGGCGCGTGCTCGGACTCGGTCTCGTCACGCTGCTGGACGACGGTCGCATCCGGGTCCGCGACCGGCGCTTCCTCGACACCGGGCTCGCGCTCATCCGACTGGGCGTACCCGCCGGCGAAGTGCTCGACCAACTCGAGTATCTCGTCGCGCAAACCGACGAGATCGCCGCCCGCTTCGTCGACCTCTTCGAGCGCCACTTCTACGAGCCCGACGCAGGACCGGGAACGGCGGGCCGGATGCTCGACGAACTCCGCACGCTCGCCGCGCAGGTTGTCACCGTGACGCTCGACGCGTCGCTCGCCCGGCTCGGCGCGCAACGTCTGGCCGAGGAACTCGGCGCGTCAGATGCTTGACGCTATTGCGCGGCTTGCAGCTGCGTCATGTATTGGTTGAGGTCGAAGTAGTCGCGCCACGCGGCGATCTTGCCGTCGCGCAACTCGAACGTGCCCATGACCGGCAGTTCAATCGTGGTGTTCGGCAACACGAACACGTCGAGCCGTTCGGTAAGCACGGTGTCGCCGTCGGCCACGATGTGCTGAACCCGGAACTCGATGCGCTCGGCCGACGCCGTGAACATCGTGATCAGCGCGCGGATCGCGTCCTTGCCCTGCACCGGATCCACGGGGATGTTGTGGTAGACGGCGTCGTCGGTGAAGAAGTCGAGCAGGGCTTCGTAGTCACCCTTCTCCCACGCCGTGCAGAAATCGCGAACGATGTCGATGGCAGTCATGGCGGCGCAGGCTAGTTCCGCCTAGTTCTGCGGGGCGACTGTCGTCGTCGACGTCGGGGCCGCGGTCGTCGTCGTCGTCGTGGTGGTGGTCGTCGGCGCGGGTGCGGTGGGACACACGAGCGTCGGCCCGCCGACAAGCGTTCCGAGTGACTGGAGCGCCGCGCAGAACGAAGCTCGGGACACCCGGTACGGCGGTCCGTCGAGCACTTCGACCGAGCCGGTGGCATTGACGGTCTGACCGTCGAAGGTGAACGTGATCGGAACCTCGACCCAACCGCTGCGGGCCGCGCTCACCACCGGTCCCGGCGTGACTGTGAGCCGGGAAAAGTCGACGTACCGGGGGTGCGTCCGGATCGCGGCCATGGCCGGACCGAGATCGCTCGAATCGTCGACCAGCGCGAGGCGCTCGGTGTCGCTCGTGCTCCGAGCGAACAAGGTGACGAAGAGTTGCTGCACGGCGTGGTCGCGCTCGGCGATCTCGGGCGGAACCGTCGTCGTCGTGGTCGCGCCGGGCGCCGGATCGTCGGGGGTCGACCCGCCGCCCGGCGGAGCCACGATGGGAGCCGCGGTCGTGGTCGCGACCGGTGCCGTCGTCGTTGGCGCCACCGTCGTCGGAACCGACGACCGCGTCCCGTCTTCGGCAGTCAGACGGCTTTGGTCGTCGCCCGACCCGACCGCGAACGTGGCGGTCGCGATGAGCACGACGATGCCGACGCCGCCCAAACCCGTCGCCACCATGCGCTGCCGCTTCCGGTGCGCGACACCGACGCGGGTGTCGAGATCGTCGAGGTCGGCGAGCGGTTCGATCGCACGCGAGCGCCCGGCCAGACCCGCACGCAGCCGATCTTCGAAGTGGTCGGGACCCGTCATATCTCGATCACCCCCCGCAACTGTGCAAGGCCGCGGTGCAGGAGCGAAGAGACGGTGCCGGGCCGGCAGCCGAGCGCCGCCGCGATCTGGTCCTTGCTGCAGTCGTGCCAGTAGCGCAGCACGATCGCGCTGCGCTGGCGGGCGGGGAGTTGCATGAGTGCGTCGGAGATCTCGTCGGCTTCGAGGTTGGACACCCGCGGCCGCTCCGTCGGGAGCTTGCGGTGGCGGGCGACGCGCCGGTGGTGCGAGTTGCAGGCGTTCACGACGCTGCGCCGGAGGTACCACTCGGGTTCGCGCACCCGACGCCACGCTTGGTGCAGGCGCACAAACGAGTCCTGCACCAGATCCTGGGCGGTTTCGGCCGAGCCGGTGATGAGGAACGCGAGGCGCACCATGTCGGCGTGGGTGCGCTCGTAGAG
>JANNHK010000308.1:0-7058 GCA_031404355.1 Actinomycetes bacterium | reverse complement strand
CCGGGTCTGGGCGCCGGTCATTTCGACACCGACCTCGAGCGCGACGTCTACCGCTTCACGATTCCGGCGCCCACGTCGATCGTATTTCGTTCCGAACTGGGCTGCGGCAGCGTTGCGACGATCACCGACCCCGACGGTGACCTGGTCCAGGGCATCGAGGCCGAGCGTTACCCGGTGGATCGCTACTACCTGTGCGACGACGACATCGCCTTCCTACTCGCGAAGCCGGGCGCCTACTTGGTGTCCGTGAACGCGGACTACTACACCGTCGGCGACTACGAACTCGAAGTGCGCGACACCGATGCTGCCGAAGCCCAGGACTTCGACCTCACCTTGCCGGCCGTGGTCAGCGACGGCGTTCCCGGCCCCGGCGCCGGTCGGATCGAATCCCAGCACGCGCAGGACCGTTACCGGTTCACGATCGACGAGCGTCAGTTCGTGCGGTTCCGGGAGTTCGATGAGTACACGGCGTGTTTCGCTGCGACCCTCGTCGATCCGCATGGCGTGCTCGTCGACGACCAGCTCTCCACGTGTGACGACGACGTCGTCGAGCTGCTCGAGGCGGGCGAGTACACCCTTCTCGTCGACGACCGCTATGTCCGCAGATGGTCGGAGGGGACCGTTACCTACGGTTTCCGGCTTGACCGCGACGCGACGGGCGACCCGGCCGACGGGTTCGATGTCGCGCTCGGCGACACGATCGCCGACGGCGTTCCCGGTCCCGGTGCCGGCAGTCTCGAGTACCCCGAGTCGACCGACGGCTACCGGCTGTCCGTCGGCGCTCCGCAGCAGATCGTGCTCGAGAACCTGACCGCGACCCCGCCCGGCGGCTGCAACTATCAGCTGTACATCCGGCTCCGTGACCCCGACGGGCGTGAGGTGTTCGAGAGTGACGAGTGCCGCCTTCCCGCGACGATCGCGCTCCGAGAGGCGGGCGTGTACCGCCTGCTCGTGTCGGCCAACGACGGCGTCTCGACCGGCACGTATTCGCTGCGGACGCGCCCGACGAACGTCTCCCAGCCGCCCGAGTCGTTCGACATCGAGATCGGGGACACCGTCTCGGACGGGGTCCCGACCACAGGCGCGGGCAACCTCGAGTCGCTCGGCGCCGAGGACGTGTACACCTTTGCGAACCCCGCGCCGCAGGTGGGTGCCCTCTTCGCACCGAACGGTCCGTGCGATCTGAGCGCGTGGCTCACCGACCCCAACGGGGACATCGTCGTCGGTGTCGACGACGTGCCGCTCTGCGAGCTTCCGACCTTCGTCGCGCTCGACGAAGTCGGCGACTACCGGCTGTCGGTCCGCGGCGGCGCCGGCCTCGCGGGCGCCGGCCCGTACTCGGTCTCCGTCGTGGCCGCACCGGAGGCGAGCCAACCTGCGGATGTTTTCGACATCGCCATCGGTGCAACCGTGGGCGACGGCATACCCGGCGCGGGTGCGGGGAACCTCGAAGCCCACGGCGCCGAGGACGTGTACCGATTCTCGAGCGGCGCCGCGCAGAACGTGCAACTCCAGGCACCGACCGCCGATTGCAGCTTCGGCGTGTGGGTCACTGACCCCGACGGCGATGCTGTCGTCGGTGCCGACGGTGTGCGCCTGTGTGACGAACCCGTGCTCGCCCTTCCCCAACTTGGCGAATACAGCATCTCAATACGCGCCCGTGGCTCTGCCGCGACCGGTCCGTACGCGTTCAGCTTCGCGACGAGCGCGGGAACACCGCCCGCGCCGGTTCCGGCGCGTCACTTCGCTCTCGCGGCGCTACCCGATGGCGGCTCGGTGGTCGCGTCGCCGGGATCCAACCCCGTGACAGGCGAAGCCGACGTTTACACCGTGCCGGTCACGGCGCTGCAGACACTCGAAGTGTCGCAGTACTACAACGTCGTCGTCCGCGACGGGTCGGGCCGGCGCGTGGGCGCCGCGATCGACGAGCCGTTCCGGTTCACCGCGTTGAGGTCAGAGACGTACACGTTCACGCGCGTGGCCGAAGGTCCGTGGAACTACTCCTTCCAGATCCGGTCGATCATTGGCGGCAATGTCGCGCGTTTCGCGATCCCGGTCGGTACCACCGTGTCGAACGGAGTGCCCGGGGTCGATGCCGGGCACTTCGACGCAGTCGGCGACCGCCATGTGTACTCGACTCCTGTCACGGCCGGGCAGTTGGTGCGGCTGGCGAACTCGACGGGCAATGTGACGTACACGAATCGCGACGCGTCGGGACGGCGGATCGAACAGCTGTACTACATGGCGCCGTACCCCATGTTGCGTTCCGAAACCGTCACCGTGACCGCCGAGGCGCAGGCGATCGGCGACTACACGTTCGCAGTATCCGAGTACGTCGCTCCGGTCGTTGAGCACTTCGACCTCGCGATCGGCGGCACTGTTAGCGACGGCGTTCCCGGACCCGGCGCGGGCCGCATCGACACGACGGGCGAGACCGACCTGTACAGCGTGCCCGTGCAGGCGGGCGACCGGTTCCGACTGACCGAGGTCTCCGGGTCCATCTCGTTGGCCGTGAGGGATGAGTGGGGTGAGAGCGTCCCGACGGAATACGACCCCTCCATCGGCGCGGTCGTCTACATGGCGCGTCAGGACGAGACGCTTTCACTCGCAGCCACGAAGAGCGGCACCGGCACCTACGGGTTCTCGGTCGTCGCGGCACCGCCGATGGTCCCGGGTTCGGGCCCCACTGTCGAGCACGCGACGCTGGCGACCGGGGTTCACGCGACCGGCACGATCGACAACGCGCTCGAATCGCACGTCTACGCCATCCCGGTGGTCGCGGGCCGCACGTATGCCCTCGCCGTACCCGATTCCGGCGGTATGCAGGTACGCCTCCGCGAAGCGAACGGCGGCGAGCCGTACGACGTGCACTGGGGCTTCGTCGCCGCGCGCACCGAGACGCTCACGGTCACGGTGTCGTCCTCTGCTACGCCACCGTTCCCGAAGTCGTACGACTTCGTTGTGTACGACCGCTCGGCCGTGGATCGTTTCACGACCGAAGTCGGCGACACCGAGACCGGTGAGATCGCAGACGTCGGCGACGTTCACGTGTACTCGCTCCTGGTGCACCCGGGTAGCGAGTTCCTGATCGACGCCGAGTACGACACGAGGCTGATGATGCGGGTGCTCGATGCGTCGGGCCAGCCGGTGCCGAACCTCCCGTGTTGTACCTCCGAGCCCGTGACGCGCACGGAGACGTGGACGATCGTCATGGACGGCGCCGGCCCCCGGTACACGGGCCCGTACAGCTTCCGGGTCGTCGACCTTGCGAACCTCCCATCGGAGCAGTTCGCACTCCCCATCGGCGTGTTCATCGCCGACGGGGAGCCGGGCGTTCCGCCGGGAGCGGGACTGCTCGGACCCTACGAACAGGACGTGTATTCGCTGTCGGTGACGGCCGGTCAAAGACTGTTCGTCGACCTCTGCTGCCCCGACGGCGTGACACTTCGCGACTCTTCCGGGCGGACGATCGCAACGGACCAGGTCTGGGACGTCGCCGCGACGCGCGACGAGACGTGGACGCTGACGATCCCGACCCATAACGACGAGTACTCCGAGAACTATGAGCTCACCGCGTGGTTGTCGGCGCCGACGACATCGCAGGCGCTCACGGTAGGCGCAACGGTGAACGGCTCGATCACGACACCGTTTACGTCCGAGGGCTACACCTTCACAGGAACGGCCGGCCAGCGACTGCGTTTCCAGTCGTCGTCGTCCGACTTGAGTTCGCTCTACTGGAACTTGAGCGGACCCGACGGATCGAGTTCCGGCGGGGCGTCGATGGGCGCCCCGGATGAACACGTCATCACCCTTCCCCGCTCGGGGAGCTACGGGCTCGTCGTGTATTCCGATTACCCCTACGGGTCGAGCGTCGGCGACTACTCGTTCGAGACGTCGTTCGACACGCCTACGACGCCGCCGACCGTGCCGTCCATCCAGAGTTTCGGGCTCGACGCCTCCGAGCACGCCCGGGTAACGCTCGACATCCCGAGTGTCGGCTCGGGATTCCTCGAGAGCAGTACTGCGATCGACTCGTACTCCTTCACTGCCGCCGCGGATGACCTTCTTTACATCTCGCTCGCCACGTGTACGAGTCCGGGCTCGTGGAACTTGCTGGCGCCTTCGGGTGTGCTGTTGTTCGAACGGTCGTTCACGGGATGCACGCCCGGGCTGATCCCGCTCACCGAGAGCGGTACCTACACGATTACGGCGAGCGGCGCGACCAATCCGACGAGCTACTCGTTCGAGATCTGGAACCTGCGCGGCGACGTCGAGCTGGTGCAGCAACCGACGCAATTGGCGGTGTCGTACTCGGCCAACCCTTCGGCCGCCGGCCAACCCGTCGACATCTTCGTCGACGTCACCAACGTCGGAAGCGGAGGTGGCATACCCCAGGGAACGGTGACGGTACGCGACGGCGTCACCGTCATCGGCTCGGCGCCCGTCGACGCCAACGGCCGGGCCACGCTGACGTCACCGGGGCTCACTGCCGGAACCCACCAGATCATCGCGTCGTACGACGGCAGCCCGGAGTTCGGCCCGTCGACCGCGAACGCCACGCACACGGCCAAACTCGCGCTCGCGTCGATCGTCCTCACCGCCAACCCGCCGGCGGGCGCGGTGTTCGGTCAGAACATTCCGGTGACAGCGACGATTACGCGCCCCGCGGGTGCGCCCGTACCCACCGGCACGCTCACGTTCCGCGTGAACGGCGGCTCGGTGGGCACGAACACGCTGCCGACGTCCGGCATCGTGAATCGGACGCTGACCAATGTCCCGGCCGGCACGAGCCAACTCACGGTCACGTACGGCGGCAGCACGACGTACCTCTCCGCGGCGTCCGCCTCCGTCCCGGTCACAGTCGCCAAGGCCTCGACGACCGTCTCGCTGACGCCCGCGAACAACCCGGCCGGTGCGAACCAGTCGTTGCTCCTCACCGCGCAGGTGCTGACGGTCGCGCCGGGAACGGGCACGCCGACCGGGTTCGTGACGTTCACCGAGAACGGTGTCGTCGTCGCGACGCGCACGCTCAGCGGTGGAAGCGCGACGTTCTCGATGCCGGGGCGGACCCAGGGCATCTACAACCTGCAAGCCACCTACGGCGGGTCGACGAACCACAACGGCTCGACATCGGCGGTTGTGCCACTCACGGTTATTACCGGCACGACGACGACGCTCACGAGGACCGGCGCGCCCCAACCGTTGGTGGGCGATGAACTCGTGTTCACGGGCACCGTGAGGACGACCGCCGGCAGCCTCGTGACCGAAGGCTCGGTCGAGTTCCGCGACGGCTCAACGGTCATCGGGACCGCTGCAGTCGGGCCTACGGGCACCGCGACGCTGACCAAGAGCAACCTCACGGCGGCTGCGCACTCGATCCGCGCGTTCTACCTCGGCACCGTCACGCACGCGATCTCGAGTTCGACACCCGCGCTTACGTTCACGATCGTGAAGCGACAGGTTGGCGCAAGCCTTGGCTTCGAAGCCGCAGTCGTCGTCGCGGGTAAACCGATCGACGCGACTGTGCTGCTCACGCCGACAGCCGCCGGCGGACCGCTTCCGAGCGGACAGGTGTGGCTGTTCGAAGGCGAAGTCGAGGTGGGCGAGTTCCCGGTCGAGGACCTGCGGGCGTACGCACCGGTCGTCAACGGCGTCGTTGGACCACTCTCGCACTCGCCCACGGTCGGCCGTCACGACCTCACCGCGTACTACCTCGGTGACGGCAACTACGACGCCGCGGTATCTCCGCTGGCCGGATTTGACGCGACGCTCGCGCCGGCGAGACTGAGCGTGAATGTGCTCACGCCGAGCATCGCGCCCGGAGGCAACGCGCAAGTCAGTGTCACCGTGTTGTCGGACGACGCTGAGATCAATGTCGTCCCGTCGGGGACAGTCAGGCTGCTCGAAGGCACCACCGAACTCGACACCGCGACCTTGAACGGCGCCGCATACGCGGTTCTCGAATCCACAGCGCTCACGTCCGGAGGCCACGACCTCGTCGTCAGCTTCGACGGCAACAGCGTCTTTGCCGAGGCCGAACAGGGCGGCGCCCACGTCGACGTACTCGCGGCCAGTATTACGGCGCTCGAGATCACGGGACCGGTGACGCCGCAGTACGGCGACACGCTCACTCTGACCGCGACCGTCGTCGACGCGAACGACGACCCGATCACCAACGGCACCGTCGAATTCCGCGATGGCGCAACCGTGCTCGGTGCCGCGGGCGTCGGCGCGACGGGGAGCGCGAGCATTGCCACGAGCACGCTTGCGGTCGGTGCCCACTCGATCCGCGCGTTCTACTCGGGCGACCCCATCCACGCGCCCTCGAGCTCGGCGGCGAGCCCAGTCACGGTCGCGGCTCGCGACGTCACCGTCGACTTGACACTGAACGACACCACCGTGAGCGCGGGTGAGCCGATTACTGCGGTCGCAACGGTGGCCGGCACGTTCCCCGGGCTTGCGACCCCGACCGGCTTCGTCACGTTCCGCAACGGCGCGACGGTGCTCGGCACGACCACGCTGACGCCGCTTGGTACTGCGACCCGAACGATCACGGTTCCGGCAGGCACCCACTCCATCACCGCGACGTACGGCGGGAACACCATCTTCGCGACCGGCGTGTCGGCCGCAATTGAAGTCGTAGCAACACTCGCGCCCGTCACGATGGTGATCACTCCGGCGCTGCCGGTCGGGGAGGACGAGCCGGTCGTCGTGAGCGTGCAGGTCCGGGCCGAGGACACCGCGATCTCCGTGACGCCGACCGGTCAGGTTCGGTTGCTCGATGGTACGACCCAACTTGCGGTGGCAACGCTCAACGGCAGCGGGCGTGCCGACTTGTCGGCAACGCTTCCAGTGGGCGTGCACACCCTGTCGCTGCATTACGTCGGTGACGCGACATTCGCGGAGAAGACCAACCCTGCAGGGAGCGCCACGGTCCGCCGCGCGGTGACGGTCACCCTCACGCCGCCGGTCGGACCGACGCAGTTCGGTTCGCCGGCCACGTTCACTGCCCACGTCACGTCCGACGGCGCACCGCTGCCGTCGGGCACGGTGGGGCT
>JANNHK010000307.1:0-3400 GCA_031404355.1 Actinomycetes bacterium | reverse complement strand
GGCGTCGACGAGGCGCGACTTGTCGTCGAGGAGATCGATCTGCTTCTCGATCCGGAACGACTCGTCGCTGAGTTTGTCGAGCCGCTGTTCGGCGTCGACGACATCGCGATGATGTTCGGCCGCCTTCACACGCAAGTCGGCCGCGTCGCGTTGTGCCGCCTGCACCCGGGCGTCGGCGGCGGCGGCGGAACGACGGTGCCCGCCCGCGATCTCGTTCAGCTCCTCGGCGTCGGTCGTGTTGCCCTTCTGCTCCGCCGCGCGCGCCTTCGCAGCAAAGCTGGACTCTTCGTCGCGGAACTCCTTTGCCTCCTTGAGTTCCTTCTTGACCTGCTGATCGGCCGACTTGGCCGCTTGGTCCGAGGCGAACTCGTCGCGCGCGGCACGGTCGCGCTCGATTCCGGTGTCGGTCCGCTGTTTCTCGAACCGGTCGTTCAGCGCGTTCCGCTGCGCCTTGGCTTCGGTACGCAGTGCCACGGCACTGTCTTGCAGCACCCTCGGATCCCGACTGCTCATACGCGAATCGTACGACCACTCTCCGATCGGCACACCAGGCAATCTCCTGGTTGCGCAATACAGGCGAACGGCGACGGAGGGCCGATTAGCGTGCTTCCCATGCTGCCCGGCGCCGAGGTCGACGATCCGCGCCCGCGGTCGGCGCAGGGGGCGATACGGCGCACGTTCGGCTCGCTCGACACATATAACTACCGCCTCTACTTCGCGGGTGACCTGGTGTCGCACATCGGGTCGTGGATGCAGACGATGGCCGAGGCCTGGCTCGTACTGACACTCACCGGCAGCGGCGCCGCCGTGGGCGCCACGTTCGCGTTTCGTTTCCTGCCGGTACTGCTGTTCGGGTTGTGGGGCGGTGTCGTCGCCGATCGCTTCGACCGCCGCAAGGTGCTGCTCGTAACCCAGTCGCTCGCGGCGCTGTTGGCGGTCGTGCTGTGGCTGATCGTCCTGACCGACGTGGTGCAGGTATGGATGGTGTTCGCCCTGGCGGTCGCGTTGGGGTTCGTGACCGTGATCGACGAACCCGCCCGCCACGCGTTCGTCGAGGAGATGGTCGGACGCGATCGGTTGGCCAACGCGGTCGCGCTCAACAGTGCGGTCGGCAACTCGGCCCGCATCACCGGCCCCGCGATCACGGGCCTCCTCATCGCTTCCGTCGGGCTGGAGTGGGTATTTCTCGTGAACGCGGTCTCGTTTCTCGCGGTCGTCGGAGCACTTCTTGCCATGCGGCGCGGCGAACTGCGCCCGCCGACGCACCACGCGGGTCGTCCCCGTGTACGCGAGGGCCTCACGTACACGTGGAGCATCACCGATATTCGCTCGACGATCGTGCTCGTCGCGGTGGTCGGGACACTCGTGTACAACTTCCCGACGTACCTGACGTTGCTCGCGAGCGAAACCTTCGGCGGTGGTGCCGGGCTGGCCGGGTTCCTCATGGCGATCCTCGGTGTCGGAACGGTGATCGGCGGACTGTTCGCCGCGCATCGAGGCCGCTCGAGTCGGCGGACCGTGATCGCCGCGGCCGCGCTCCTCGGGACGGTGCTTTCCGTCACGGCCCTGCTGCCGACGCAGACGATGGTCGAGGTCGCACTCGTACCGGTCGGAGCGATGGCCGTGTTCTTCGGCACGACGGCCAATGCGCACATGCAACTGTCGTCGGCGCAGCACCTGCGCGGCCGGGTCATGGCGATCTACATGCTCCTGACGCTCGGGACGACAGTGGTCGGTGGCCCCTTCGTCGGCTGGGTGTGCCAACACTTCAGCCCCCGCGTGGGTCTCGGACTCGCCGGGGTCGCCACCCTCGGCGCCGCGATCATCCTCGCGACCCCAATGACTGCCGGGCTCCGAAGACCCGGCACGGTGGCGCCGCCTGCGCTGCTCGCCGCGGACTAGGGCGCGCGGTTCGGCCAACCCTCTTCGAACAAGGCGATCGGGTCGCGAAGGTCGAGCATGCCGAGGTAGCCGCCGCCCCGCTCGATTGCGTCGTGTACGGCGTAGCCCAACACTTCCTGGCACTGGCGGGGCAACCAGCAGGCGAGTTCCGGCGGCACGGCGAGGTAGTTGTTCTCCTCGGTGCGCAACCAGCCCAACGTGTAGGAGAGGTGCACGCCGCGGCGGGGCTCCGAGCCGGTGTGCGCGCCCCCGCCGTGGAAGGTCGAACCGAGATACACGATCGCCGAGCCGGCCGGCATCTCAGCGGCGACCGCCTCGTCGTTCGTCGGGTAACGCCCGGCGTCCCAGCGATGGCTTCCCGGAAAGACGCGAGTCGCACCGTTGTCGGCCGTGAAGTCGACGAGGGCGATCACCGACGCGACTTGCAGTTCGGGCTTGGGTTCGGGCACCAGGTTCCACACGAGCTCGTCCTGATGCCAGAACTGTTGGTCGGCGCCCGGGAGACGCTCCAGGAGGTGGGCGAGATTGAGCTGGTAGCGGGCACACGATGGCCCGAGGATGGTGTCGCACACGGCCATGAGGAGCGGATGGATCATCACTTCGGTCGCGAAGGTGCGTGACTTACCGGCCAGTCCGGAGACGTGACGGGTCTGCGCGTGGAAGAGCTGCACGCCGGGGTTGAGATGACGCATGTCCGGGTCGGCGGCGTCGACGAACGGCTGCACCTCCGCGTTGATCGCGCTGACGACGTCACGGGACAACAACTCCTCGACGACGACCGCGCCGTCCTCCAGGAGCGCGCCGACGACCTGATCAACCGGTGCATCACCCTCGACCCGCTGCAGTCGACCGCCGCGACCTCGTGCCATGCACCCACCTTGACACACGCTCGCCCCAAGGCCCACCGTGAGCTCGGGGATCGAGATCGCGACGCGACGCCCGAGCGGGCAGGCCGAGCGCGCGGCCGGTGTCGAGGAGCGCCAATGGAATTCATCGAGGTGGCCGGGCTACGAATCGGGTTCGCACAACGCGGGCACGGCGAGCCGTTGCTGTTGCTGCACGGGCTCCCCGGCGACTCCCGCATGTGGCGCCGCCAGCTCGACGACCTGGCCGACGAGTTCACCGTCGTCGCGTGGGACGCGCCCGGGTGCGGCCAATCCGGCGAACCCGACGGTGCGTTCGGCACGAACGATCTCGCCCGCTATCTCGCCGGCTTCGTCGACGCGCTGGACCTCGGGCGACCGCACGTGTTGGGGCTGTCATGGGGCGCCGGGATCGCGCTCGAGCTGTACCGCATCGCGCCGACGGTGCCGAGAAGCCTGGTGTTGGCCTCCGGCTACGCCGGCTGGGCCGGTTCGCTCCCGGCGGAGGCCGTGGCGCAACGACTCGACGCGTACCAGACCGCGGCGCGAACGCCCGAGGTCTTGCGGAGCTGGGCGCCGGGGTGGTTCTCCCCGGCGGCGCCGGCCGACCTCGTCGAGGAGATGCTGACGATCGC
>JANNHK010000306.1:0-12631 GCA_031404355.1 Actinomycetes bacterium | reverse complement strand
GCGACCGAACTGTCCGGCGTGGCGATCGACGCGGGCGACCCGGTGGTGATGCTGTACGCCGCGGCCAACCGCGACGAGGCGGCCTTCGGCGCGACCGCCGAACAGTTCGACGTCGGCCGCAACCCGAACCCGCAGGTGGCGTTCGGGTTCGGGCACCACTTCTGTCTGGGCGCGGCCCTGGCCCGGCTCGAGCTCCGGGCGATGTACGACGCGCTGCTCGACCGGTTCACGACCGTCGAACCGGCGGGTGCGGTGGAGCGGTCGTCGTCGTTCGTGATCGCCGGCATCAAGGCGGCCCCGGTCGTCTTCCGGTGAAAAAGTACCGGGGCGAGCAGGTCGCGTTCGACCTGCTCCGCGTCGAGCCCGGTTCCGCGCAGATCGTCGAAGCGCCCGAGAGCGACGAAGCCGTGCTCGTCCTACTCGTTGGCGACGTCGAGTGGGACGGTGTACGCGCAACACGCGCATCGGTGTTCGACGAGCGCGCATCGGCCGTGTACCTCCCGCCGGGATGCTCGGTGGCCGTGACGGCGGGGCAACTGTCTGAGCTCGCGCTCGCTACGACCGTCGCGGCGCGCATCGCCGCGTCGCCGGGTGCAGTCCCGACGATTGTCGGTCCGGGCGACGTCGTCGCCCACGTTCGCGGCGAACCGGGGTGGCGGCGCCAGGTGTACGACGTCGCGGTCGATCAGGTTCCCGCGCACCGCCTCATGGTCGGCGAGACGGTAAACGCGCCGGGCGAGTGGTCGTCGTTCCCGCCCCACAAGCACGACGGCGGCGACGGCGAACCCGCGCTCGAAGAGGTGTACTACTACCGCTTCGACCGGCCCGGCGGCTTCGGGTTGCAAGGCATCTACGAAGCAGACGGCACCGAACGGGCCGAGTTCGTGCGGGACGGCAGCGTCGTCGGCTTCGCCCGCGGCTACCACCCGGTCGCGGCCGCGCCCGGCTACCGCCTCTACTACCTGTGGGCCCTGGCCGGGACACCCCGGCGTCTCGCGATGCACGAGGACCCGGCACACATCTGGCTGCATACGCAACACTGACCCCACGGGTTGTCCGCGAGAGTGACGCGCGCTACAGATTCCGGACGGCAAATGCCGACGTAGTCGGTCATGAACTGGCACGCATTCAGCGCGGCGCACCGTCGCGGACTTCTCGTCGGTGGCGCCGTCGCAATCTCGACGGTCGCGTTCGGAGCCGGCGCGTTCGCAATGAACGGCGCCTCCGACGACGGCAACTCCGAGGTGACGGTCGAGAACGCGAGCTCGGCCCAGAACGTCACGACCACGGTCGAGGAAACCACGACCACCGTTGCCGACACGACCACGACCGCGGCGCCCACGACCACGCTGCCCCCGCCCACCACCACGACCGAACCACCGCCACCGCCGCCGACTTCGCCGCCGTCCACGGCGAAGACGTACACGTTCGAGGCACCGGGCGCGGGCACGATGACGGTGAAACTCGAAGGCGGCGTGATGACGGTCGCCGCCACGCAGGCAGTCGACGGCTGGACCGCCGAGACGCACACCGCGACCGGCACCGAGTACGTGAAGGTGATCTTCCGCCAGGGCAACACGGTGAAGTATGTGAAGGCCCGGTTGAAGAACGGCGAGGTCACGGCCGAGAACGGTGAGTGGACCGAGTGCGACACCACACCTGCCGCCGGTACCGCCACCTACGAACTCGGCGGCGTCGGCGCGATCACGGTGACGTGGAACGGTTCGGCGTTCACGCTCGACGCCGCGACTCCGGCGGCCGGATGGGTCGTCGCGTCCCAAGAAGCGCCGGGCGACTACGTGCGGGTCTACTTCTCCCCCGCGCCGGCGGAACCGACCGCGCTGACCGACGGCGGCCATGACGACCACAACTGGATCAAGGTCAAGATCCAGGACTGCCAGATCGTCAGCTACAACAGCGACAGCTAGGACGGCCGTTTGAGGATGTGACTCCGGGCTGCCAGGCTTCCGGCCCCCAAGGAGGCACCATGCTCACTGATTTCAAGGCGTTCATCCTGCGTGGCAACGTCGTCGACCTGGCGATCGGCGTTGCCATCGGGGCGGCGTTCACGGCCGTGGTCAGTTCGTTCACGACGAATATCATCACGCCGATCCTCGCGATCCCCGGCGACACCGCGAGCTTCGCCGACCTCGACTTCACGATCGGCGGTTCGACGTTCCGCTACGGACTCTTCATCGACGACGTCATCTCGTTCGTCATCATCGCGGCAGTCATCTTCTTCTTCGTCGTCAAACCGGTCAACGCGCTGATGGCCCGGCGCAAGACGGAGCCCGACAACCTGCTCCCGACGCGCGAGTGCCCCGAGTGCCTCAGCTCGATTCCCGAAGCCGCCCACCGCTGCGCGTTCTGCACGACCCAGCTGACACCCACCGCGAGCTGACGGTGGCGGTAACAGGACTGGCGAACCTCGCCGTCAAGGTGGCCGACATCGACGCCGCGATCGCGTTCTACGAACGGGCGGGGGCGGTCGTGCGCGACCGCATCGTGTGGAACGGAATCGAACGCGCCGACGTGTTCCTCGGTCCGATCCAGATCACGCTCTTCGACCGGGCGATCTACGAAGATGCCACCGAACTTCCATCCGAGGGGTTCCTCCACCCGGCGCTGTTCACCGACGACCTCGACCGCGAACTCGAGGGCCATTCGGTGCTCTGGGGACCCGAGATCGTGTCGGGACCGTTCGGGACCCGCAGGATCGCATTCGTCGACGCGCCCGGTGGCATTCGCCTCGAGTTCATGGAACAACTCGTGCCGCCCGGCGAGGAGACACCGTGAAGATCACACGGTTGCTCCGCGGAGGCGGAGTTCCAGTAGTTCGTCCGAACGGTCCGACTCAGACGAGCGGCGCCGCGCCCTTCGAGACCCAGTAGTCGTTCAGCGCGTCCTGCATCTTCATCGTCCAGATGAAGAACCCGACGATCGGCAGGAGCAGCCACAGACCCTCGATCACCTTCACCGGCGACTCGCGACCGTCCCGCTGGTACATGTTCGTGATCTCACTGGGCAGGATGAACGCGTTGACGATGCCGACGAAGATTCCGATGACCAGCGCGATCGCACCGCCGAGGCCGGTGCCGTTGTGCTGCTTGAGTTCCTCGAAGGTCTTGTACTGCCACCAGAGGAAGTAGATGCCGCAGGTGACGAACGAGAGGAGCACGACCGTCAACCACTTGCGGGGCTCCCCGATCGGGCCCGAGGCAGGCGGGACATTCGCGGACGGCATCGGCGTGGAAGTCACAGCGCGGCTCCTTGGTGGCGGCAGATTCTCGGTCGGACGACCCGGCATCCTGCCCTGTTTGGCCCGAGCCCGCCACCGGCGCCGGTCAGGCGACGGGATGGCCCAGTTCGTCGGTCCGCGCCGGTGTGTCGTGGTCCGGGTCGACACGGCGCGACCGCGTGACCGCACCTGGGCGTTGATCGCGGGCTACTCGACCCCACTACTCGACCCCACTACTCGAAACCCGAGCGCCACCGTCACCCCGCGTGCAGGCCGGGGGCTAGTAGTCCCGCGCGTAAGTCATTGTGAGTTACGCGATCTTGAGTGGGCGGCCGTCGTAGGTCCATCGGAACGGTGCTGCTGTTCGGTTGTAGGCCTTGATGATGAGCCACCCCGGGTCGCGTGCAGCGCGGATTGGTGGTGAGAGCCGCCATTGCGGCCGGGTTGTGACGGTACCAATTCGCTTCGTGCTCGGTCGGCGGGATGTCGCCGATCTCGCCGTGAAGTCGGACGGCGTTGTACCAGTCGATCCACTCGATGATCGCGATCTCGGTCGCGTCGCGGGTGCGCCACAGGCCGTGGAGCTTGATGAGCTCGGCCTTGAAGGTGCCATTGAGCGACTCGGCCATCGCGTTGTCGTAGCTGTCGCCGCGGGAGCCGACCGACGCGGACACGTTCACCTCAGCGAGCCGGTCCGAGTAGCGAAAGCTCAAATATTGACTGCCCCTGTCGCTGTGATGAATGAGATCGCCGTAGGTGAGGTCGCGACGCCAGAGCGCCATCTCGAGCGCGTCGAGGACGAGATCGGTGCGGAGATGGTTCGCGAGCTGCCAGCCGACGATCATTCGCGAGTGCACGTCGAGGATGAACGCTACGTGCAGCCATCCCTGCCACGTCGACACATACGTGATGTCGGCGAGCCACAGTTGATTCGGACGCTCGGCGACGAACTGGCGCTCGACGAGATCCGCCGGCCTGGCCGCCGTGTCGTCCGGGATCGTCGTGAACTGCCTACGGCCTCGTTGCACGCCCCGCAGACCCATGTCCGCCATGAGGCGCGTGACCGTGCACCGGCGATCACGTAGCCCTCCTTCCGCAGTTTCTTGTAGACACGACGCGGCCCATAGCACGAGTAGTTCGACGTCCACACGCGTCGGATCTCGACCTTGTGCAGCTCGTCGCTGATCGAACGCGCCGACGGCGGCCTCGTCTTCGCGGCGTGGAACGTGCGCTCGGGAAGGCCGATCGTTCGGCACATCACCGCGACCGGCCACACGTCGCGGTGCTCGTCGACGAAGGAGACCATCACCGCGGTCGCGGGTCGGCCTCCTGCGCGAAATAGGTGGTCGCCGCCTTGAGGATCTCGATCGTTCGCTGCTGGTCGGCCACCTCCCGGCGCAACGCCTTGATCTCGGCCAGCTCCTCGGTCGTCGGGCCGGTTACCAGCCCGCGATCGATGCGAGCCTGCACGACCCAACGCCGCAGTGTCTCGGGCGTCGTGATCCCGAGCTGCTTCGCGACTTCCGACACCTTGCGATCTCGCTCGAGGACCTCGTCGATCGCTCGACGACGAAGCTCATCGGAGTAC
The DNA here is from genome assembly GCA_031404355.1 of Actinomycetes bacterium. Lineage (GTDB taxonomy): Bacteria > Actinomycetota > Acidimicrobiia > IMCC26256 > PALSA-610 > JANNHK01. The sequence continues at coordinate 7,805 of JANNHK010000306.1, read as the reverse complement.
TTCCGGGGACGACCCATGATCGACAGTCTCCTTCTCCGCGCCCGAAAGCCACGGAACGAGCACTGCATCAAACCCGGGGTGGCTCACTTGCCAGCGCTCGGTCACCGCCCCACACATCGGGTGTCCACACGCCCCAAGCGACACGACAACCAGGATCGACCTCGCGTAGCGTGCATCGCCAATGAACCGCTCTACTTCAGCAGCGACCTAGCGCGCGATTGCGCGTCGTCGACGGCGACCCTGTCGCCCCACCCCAATGAGACGGCTGCAGTCGAACTCACCGAAGCCGGTTAGAACATCATCACAAGATCGACGTGGTAGCACCAGACACCACGCGCGTCGACGTAGCCCGCAGACCCTCAGATCACGCCATGTACACACGTTCCTAACAGGTCCCCGCTCCCGGGCTGGAAGGCTAGAGACGATGCCGCTCACTCTGCGAGAAGCCGTCGATCAACTCGGTGATCGAGCCTCCGCCAAGCGCCGTTCCGCCGCCAAGCGCCTGCGCTCGCTCGGCGACCCGGCTGCTGGCCCGGTTCTGCTCGAAGCTCTCCAGACCGAGGTCGCCGACCCTCGCACGTGGGAAACGCAGTATCAGATGATCATGGCGCTCGGCGCCTGCAGCTACACGCCGGCGGTTGCTTTCCTCGAACAGCTCGCGGCACAGCAAGGCGACTACACGATGGTCGGCGTCGCCCTCGGCGACGCGCTCGTCCGCATCGAATGGGCCGTCGCGAGTTCGCTCTCCACAGTCGACCGCTACATGCCGACCGGATCACCCGGCGTCATCGACGGCACGTTCCGAGCGATCGCCATGCTGCAACTCGTTCCCGAGGACGATCTCCTCAAGCGAATCGTCGCCTTCGCCGCCGACCTCGACCTCGTCGACCCGCTCCGGTTCTGGGTCGCTGCCGCAGCCGCCGGCTGGGCCGGACCAGATGTCGAGACCTACCTGCACGCGTGCCTTACCAGTCCCCGCACCGATCTCGTCGAAGCCGCCACTAACTCGCTCGCCGACATCTACAAGAACTACCGACTTCTCTGATCGCTGCACCGCCAATTACCACCAGTTCAAGGGGGTCACGCCGTCGGCTGGGTCGTACACGTTCCCGAAGAACCACTCGGCGCCCGGGTTCTCGTCCACGAACCGGTAGAAGGTCTCCTCGACTGCAGGAAAGCCCGCATCGGCCGGGATTGTGAACACCACCAATCGTTCGGCCCGGCCATCGACGCGGCCGCCAAGAAGAGCGACCGCTGAGGACAGCGCATCGACCGCGTCGGCCATTCCGTCGTTCGTATACAACCACACGGCGAGATTCCCACCTCGCCTGTGCACCGTGAACACGCCGCCAATCGGGTCCACCTCGATCTCGTCGCCGGCGCCAAGCCCGAGCACCAGTCCAGGCGAGGCGACCAAACGGAAGACCCCGCCTTGGAGTCGATCGACCAAGAGCTCCTCGTAGACGGGACGGCCGTCGGCGCCGTGGCCGGCAATGACGTTCACCGTCATTCGTTCCATCGAAGCGACCATACCGATCAATCGCTCCTCCCGTACGGTGCACCGCAGCTCCCGCGCTCGGCGCATGATCTGCCCGGATTCGGCCCACCCCGATTTCCAGCGCCGAGATTGCATGCGGCGCCCTCCCAACACGTGTTCACCGGATCTAGATTTCCACCCTTTGAGGTGGAAACGTTGCGGTGACCAACGTGCATGTTGTCCGGATTCCTTGAGGTCTGACCGCATCGCCAACACTCGAACAGACCGCCCGCATCTTGCGTCTCTTGCAACATCTCCGCATGACGGTCAGCCTGGCCGGCCCGAGAACCTCCTGTGGGGCCACCACGACTCGCCGCGACCTCCTCAGGCGTCGCCCCAGCGCCATCACGCAGAACAGTGCCATTCCCACCGCGAGGCTGCGCGCTCGCCGGCCGCAACTCGCCGGCCGCTCCCCCGGCGGGCGCGTCCGGTACCGACGATCCCCGGCCGCGCAGTGCTGCGAGTCCTCGGCCGGCGCTGTGGAACACGCCACCGGCCGCGGCGCCGGTGAAGGTGCCGAACGCGAGTTGCTTGGCGTCGAAGCGGCCGTTCATGAACTGGCTGGCGCCGGTCGCGACGAACCCGCTCGCCGCGCTGCTCCCAACGGTCGCGAGCAAGCCTGCCCCGCCGACCGGCGCGAACAGGCCACCGGCCGCACCGGCCACGGTGCTCTGCGCGATACAACTCAGATCACCGTCGCAGGTCGCGACTCCGAACGCGCCACCGATCGCACCACCCGCCAACACCGCTCCCGTACAAGCAGCACACACCACCGTGGCCGTGACGACCGCCGCCGCCGCCACAATCGTGCGACACGTCTCCGACCCGATGCACGCCTTGATCGGCGCCGCGATCGCAGACCCGACGTTCTTGGCGTACCGCACCCCCGTGTTCACGGCCGTGGTGACAGTCTTCTTCACCGTATTGGCCGCGTTCCGCACCGCACGATCACCGGCCCGGTACGTCGTGTTCAGGACCGACTTCGCCGCATCGGTCGTCGACTTCGCCGCCCGGCCCGCAGGCTTCACGACGTACTTGTCGACCCCGGTGACGACCTTGCCGCCGGTGTTGTTCCACGTCTTCTTGACGGCTTTCGTCGCGTTCTTCGCGATGCCCTCGCCCGGCCAGCGCCCGTCCGGGTCGAAGTACTGCATGGGGTCGTTGTGCGCGTACGTGTAGCGATTCAACGACACCGGCGTCTCGAGCAACCCGAACACGGTGTCGCGTGCGGTGAACCCACCAATCGCCGGGTCGTACCAACGCGCACCCATCCACGACTGCCCCGTCGTCGCGTCGGTCACGTCACCCTGGAACCCGAGCGTCGTCGACTCGCCCGCGGCCATGGGCTCGCCCCACGGATCGTAGAGCGCGCTGCCCCATGTCGCCCCGTTCGTGTCGAGGTACCAGCTGATGTCGCCGTGGCGGTTTTCGCCGACGAACGTTGTCGTCGAATCCTTCTGCGCCGCGACCAGTTCTCCGGCCGGTGACCGCGCGTAGGTCTCGGCCCCGAAGCGCACGGGGTCGATCTCCGCCCCGGCGTATACGACCGCGGTACTGCCCCGCTTGGCGAGGCGGTCGAGGCCGTCATAGGTGTAGGTGGTCGTGCCCACCGCCGTCTGGCGGCCCAACGCATCGAACGTGTAGGCGAGCGCGGCACCGTCGGCAGTGCGGCCCTGCGTCATGGTCCCGCGGGTCGACCACGTGTACTTCCCGTCGGGACCGGTCGTGAGCCGGTTGCGCCGGTCGTACACGAACTTCGTCGTGGCTTCGGAGAGGCGGTTCCCGGCGGCGTCGTAGGTGTAGGTGACCGCCGCCGCGCCCGGCTTCTTCCACGAACCGAGCCGACCGGCCCGGTCGTAGGTGTAGGTGTGGTTGCCGGCCGACGCGTTGCCCGGCATCACGACGTTTTGGCCCGTGACGTTGCCGTCGGCGTCGTACGAATAGGTGTACGAGGAGCGCACCGGGTTCCCGGTCTTCAGTACGTCGGTGGCGATACGGCCGCGATTGTCGTAGCCGATCTGGCGTACCGACGTGGTGCCGTACCGAATCTCCGATACCGCGCGCGACGGGTCGCGGACATACTCACTGACCCGCGTCGTCAGCGGGTCGGTGATCTTCCACAGATCGCCGCGGTCGTCGTGCTGGAACGACGTCGTACCGGCCGCGTCGGTGCGTGCCTTCATGCGCCCGGCCGGGTCGTACTCGAAGCTCGACTGCGGCGTCGCGTTGCCCGGTTCGCTCGCGGCCAACAGCAGCCCGCGGTCGTCGTAGGCGAACGTGATCGGACCCGTCGGGTGGTTGACGCTCGTCTGGCGGCCCGCCAGGTCGTACGCAAAGGCGCGCGTAGCGGCCGTCAGACTCGAGCCGGTTCCGTCCTCGACCCGCAGCCTTCCCAGTTCGTCGAACGTACGCTTGATCGTCGCGCCGGGCTGGGCTTCCTCGACGGGCAGACCGCCCTTGTCGTACGACGTCGTGAACGTCCGCATCGCGACCGACGTCTGGCCCGGAGTCGACGGCTCCACCGTCTCGGTCCGGAGGTTCCAAGCGTTGTACTTGAAGATCGTCGCCGACGTGGCGCCCCGCCCGTCGGTGCTCCGAGTGAGGTTGCCCGACGCGTCGTACCGGAACGACGTCGTGAACGTACCGGTAGTCGAGTTGGGTTCCGTCGCCGACGTCAGCCGGTTCGCCGCGTCGTAGGTGTACGAGCGGAGGTAGGTGTTGTCGGTCGCCGAGGCGGAGCGCGCCGATCGCTTCGCGACGACGTTCCCGACCAGGTCGTATTCGGCGAACTCGGTCGAGAGAACGGCACCCGTCGGCCCGCCACTCCGCGACTGCGCGCTCGTGACGCGACCGGCGAGGTCGTACACATTCATCTCGGTGCGCCCGAGCGCATCGGTCGTTGCCACCGGTCGACCGGCGGTGTCGTAGGTGAACGCCGTCACGGCGTCGCGCGCATCGGTCTGCGAAACGAGTTCCGACGCGGCGTTGAACGCCGACCGCTGCACGATGCCGGTCGGGTCCTGCCTGAACGTCGGGTTGCCCAGGTCGTCGTAGTCGTAGGTCGTGGTGAAACTGCCCGCGGGTGCGGCTTGACGTACGACGTCGGTCCGCGTCCGAAGCCGAGCCATGTCGTCGTACGCGAAGGCCGTCCGCGCTCCGACCGGGTCGGTCGTCTCGACCAGGTTTCCGGCGTCGTCGTAGGCCGAGCGCAGGTCGCCGCGGACGGTCTGGCCGGTCAGCAGCGGGTCGCGTCGGCGGACAACACGATTATCGGCGTCGAAGTCGTAGTTCGTCGTGTGGCCGCGCCGGTCGGTTCGTGACACGACGTTGCCGACTGCGTCGTATGCGAACGTCTCGAACGGCGCCAGCTCCGCCGAAGAGTTGGCCGGCTTGTACTTCGGGTGATCGATGCGAGTTTCGCGGTTCAGCAGGTCGTACGTCGACGTTGTCCGATTGCCACGGGCATCGACGGTAGTGACGAGGTTCCCGAGCGCGTCGTAGCCGAAGCGCACCACGGGCCGCACAGTGGTCGATGCACCGCCATTCTCCTCGACGGAGATCGGAGCACCAGTCGTCGTTTGCGCCAGCCCGGTTGCCGTGTAGGTGAAGTCGGTTCGGAAGTTCGCCGGGTTCGCGCCGGCGGCGTTGCCGCGGGGTTCGACGCTCGACGTCTTCAGACCTCGCTCGTCGTAGGTGTACGTCGTGACGAGGTCGGTCGCACCGTTCTCGACGGTCTCGGAGGTCATGCGCCCCGCGGTATCGAACGCAGCACGCGTCTCGCTGGTCACAGCTCCGCCCGCGGGCTTGACCGTGGTGCGGGTCTGGTTGCCGAGTTCGTCGTAGTCGAACTCGACGACGCGCGTCACGCCGTCGACCGGCGTGGCGATCGTCTGCACCCGGTTCGCGGCGTCGAACGAGTACGTCGACACCTTCAGCCAACCGGCGTTCGTCTCGAGCGCGCGGTTGCCGGCGTCGTCGTAGAGATACGCCGACAGCACGACGTCACGAGACGACGGGCTGACACCGGGCCGGTTGTCGAACTGCCTTAACGTGACCGACAGGGCCCGGTCGGCCTTGTCGTACGCGGTCCACCGCTCCGACATCGGCGTGGACTCGGGCGAGAGCTGCCCGGACCGCCCGCCCGTGCCCGGCTGCGGCCGCGCCTCCGAGATTTGGCGGCCCGTGAGGTCGTACTGCCAGCGGCGGAGCACCATCGTCCGGGGCGCCGAACCGCCGATCGGATCGTCGCGGAAGTTCAAGAGTCGCAGCTCGATCGGCCGGTCGAGCGAGTCGTAGATCGTCTCGTGTACGCGGCCGGCGGCGTCGGTGACCCGCGCGACGTTGCCGTTCGGGTCGAACGCCCGGGTCGAAGTACCGCCGATGGGATCGCGCGTGAGAACGACGCGGTCGGCGTCGTCGTGCTCGAACGTGGTCGTGCGCGGGGCCGCCGGGTTCACGCTCCCACCGACGTCGGAGATGGTCGTCGACACGCCGTTGTTGTTCTTGTCGTAGACATTGGTGGCGCGCTGGCGCCGGGTCGCGACCGGCGTCGCCGTCGTGTCGACGGCGGCCGGTGCCGTTTCGGTCAGCACGTTGCCCATCGGGTCATACGTGCGGTCGGTCGTCGCGCTGCCGCCCGTCCACGTCTGGATCTCCGTGAGCGGCCGGCCGAGCGCGTCGTACGTGTACGTCACGACGAGGCCGCTCGGTTCGACCTTGCGCCGCAGATCGCCCGCGCTGTCATACTCGAAGAACGTCGTGCCCTTGCCCGGCAACTCCGAACGCACGAGCCCCGGCGGGACGACGCCCCACCCGAAGTTCTCGGTACCTGCCGTGTAGGTCGTCGTCGACGTGATCCCGGCCGGGAATTCCGGCGTCGGGGGGCGTCGTCGACGTGAGCCGGTCGCCCTGCGCGTTGTAGGTCGAGACCGTCCGGTAGGTGTTGTCGGTCGGGCCCGACGACCGGCCGTCGCGCGCCGCGATCTGGTCGTCGCCGACGTACTCGAACCACGTCGTCTCACCCTCGGCGTTGGTCTGCGACAGGAGGTTCGCACGCGCGTCGTACGTCATCGTCACACGGTTGTTGTTGGCGTCGACGACGGCACTTCGGTAGCCGTTCGCGTCGTACTCGTACGTCGTCGTGCTGCCGTCGGCCTCGACCCGGCGCGTCGTGCGCCACATCAGGTCGAAGAAGTACGACGCCTCGTTGCCGCGGGCGTCGGTGACACGAGTGAGGCCGTTGCCGTAGTCGAACGTGACCCGGTTGCCCACGCCGTTCTCGGACCAGTCGGCCCGACGCGACTCCAGGTCATAGGCGACCCGCACTTCGTCGTTGCCTTCCGGACGCGTGATCTTCGTGATCCGGTCGGAGGTATACGAGTAGCTCGTGCAGTTGTCGCGCGCATCGCATGCGGACGTCAACAGGTCGCCCGTGTAGGCGAAGTCCCAGACGAGCGGGCCGTTGTAGCCGGGACCCGCGACACCATTGGTCGCCACCGCCGCAACCCTGTTCCCCGTGAACGTGAAGTCGAGGGAACGGCCGCTCGCGCCGTCGACCACCGTGTCGAGGTGTCCCTGCGCGTCGTACGCGAGGGTCAGCGCCCGCCCGTACGCGTCTTCGATGCGCGTCAGCTTGCCGCCGGCCGAAAACACGTAGGCGGTCTTGTCCTTGTGCGTAAGCCGGAACCCGCCCGCCGGCACAGTCTCCAGCTTCGAGACGAAGCTGAGCGGCGCCTTGAAGGTGCCGTCGGCCTGGAGCGCGTGGTTCTCACGACGGCCGTCGGGATACACGATCACGGCAATCGCCGTGTACGGGTCGACGAAGACGCTCATGTCGTACGAGGTCGACCAGCCCTTGCCGAAGATGCCGACACGCGGGTCCAGGCTGTTGTACGTGCGCTCGAGCTCCAGGTCGGGACCCGCCGTCGCGATCGTGACGTCGTTCGTCGTGTCGACGAAGTTGCCCGATCCGATGTGTACGCCGTTGATGTACTCGCCGTAACTGTCGCCACCGAACACGGTGTTGACGTTTACCGGCGCGGGCCAAGTAATCGTGATGCGTCCGTGCCCGACCCTGGAGCCCGTCTCGGTCTCCGCTTCGTAGACACGGTTCTGGTCGACAAACGCGGATCCGCCGCCGCCGCCGGCGGCGCGGGTTGCGCAGCTTCCGCCGCCGCTGGCTCCGAAGAAACCGCCGCCTCCGCCGCCGCCGTCTTCGTAGTAGTCGCGCCAGCCGGCCTGGCCGCCTTGTCCCGCGATTCCGGCGTCG
>JANNHK010000305.1:0-1892 GCA_031404355.1 Actinomycetes bacterium | reverse complement strand
GCGTGTGCGCTGTGTCGGCGAACTGGCCGAAAACCAGTACCGCAGCGGCCTGGCGCGCATCGAGAAAGCGGTGAAGGAGCGTCTCGGCCAGGCCGAGACCGAAGCGCTGATGCCGCACGACCTGATCAACTCCAAGCCGATTTCCGCGGCGCTGAAGGAGTTTTTCGGGGCATCGCAGCTCAGCCAGTTCATGGACCAGACCAACCCGCTGAGCGAGATCACGCACAAGCGGCGTGTCTCGGCCCTGGGCCCGGGCGGTTTGACGCGCGAACGTGCCGGCTTCGAAGTGCGCGACGTGCACCCGACGCACTATGGCCGTGTGTGCCCGATCGAAACGCCGGAAGGCCCGAACATCGGCCTGATCAATTCGCTGGCGCTGTTTGCACAGCTCAACGAATACGGCTTCCTCGAAACGCCCTACCGTCGTGTGGCCGACAGCAAGGTGACGATGGACATCGACTACCTGTCGGCCATCGAAGAAGGCAAGTACGTCATTGCGCAGGCGAATGCGTCGCTCGACGGCGTCAAGCTGGTGGATGAGCTGGTGTCGGCGCGCGAGAACGGCGAATCGGTGCTGGTATCGCCGGAACGTGTTCAGTACATGGACGTGGCGCCGACGCAGATCGTTTCGGTGGCCGCCTCTCTGGTGCCGTTCCTGGAGCACGACGACGCGAACCGCGCGCTGATGGGCGCGAACATGCAGCGCCAGGCCGTGCCGGTGCTGCGCCCCGAGAAGGCCTTCGTCGGTACCGGTGTCGAGCGTGTTGCCGCGGTCGATTCGGGCACCGTGGTGGTCGCCAAACGCGGCGGCATCGTCGACTACATCGACACCAACCGCATCGTCATCCGTGTCAACGACAAGGAAACGGCGGCCGGTGAAGTCGGTGTGGACATCTACAACCTGATCAAGTACCAGCGCAGCAACCAACACACCAACATCCACCAGCGCCCGATCGTCAAGCGCGGTGATGTGGTGGCGGCCGGCGACGTAGTCGCCGACGGTGCGTCGACCGACCGACCTGGGCGAACTGGCGCTGGGCCAGAACATGCTGGTCGCGTTCATGCCCTGGAACGGCTACAACTTCGAGGACTCGATCCTCATCAGCGAACGTGTCGTCGCCGAAGACCGCTACACCTCGATCCACATCGAGGAACTGGTGGTCATGGCACGTGACACCAAGCTGGGCAGCGAAGACATCACCCGTGACATCCCCAACCTGAGCGAACAACAACTCTCGCGTCTGGATGAGTCGGGCATCGTCTACGTCGGCGCCGAAGTCAACCCTGGCGATGTGCTGGTGGGCAAGGTCACGCCGAAGGGCGAAACCACGTTGACGCCGGAAGAAAAGCTGCTACGCGCGATCTTCGGGGAGAAGGCCTCCGACGTGAAGGACACCTCGCTGCGTGTCGACCAGGGCACCAATGGCACGGTCATCGACGTGCAGGTGTTCACCCGCGAGGGCATCGTGCGCGACAAGCGCGCCCAGCAGATCATCGACGACGAGCTGAAGCGCTTCCGCCTGGACCTGAACGACCAGCTGCGCATCGTCGAGGCCGACGCCTTCGACCGCATCGAGAAGCTGCTCATCGGCAAGCCGGCCAATGGCGGCCCGCAGAAGATCGCCAAGGGCACGGTCATCGACAAGGCGTACCTGGACTCGGTGGACAAGTTCCACTGGTTCGACATCCGCCCGGCCGATGATGACGCAGCCAACCAGCTGGAAAGCATCCGCAACTCGAACGAGCAGACGCGACACAGCTTCGATCTGGCCTTCGAAGAGAAGAAGAAGAAGCTGACGCAGGGCGACGAACTGCCGGCCGGTGTGCTGAAGATGGTCAAGGTTTACCTGGCCGTGAAGGCCGCTTGCAGCCGGGTGACAAGATGGCCGGCC
>JANNHK010000304.1:0-5905 GCA_031404355.1 Actinomycetes bacterium | reverse complement strand
GACAAAGCAAGAATGGCTTGGTGACTTCAGTTGACCCACTCACGGTGCGCGATCGGCTGCTGGAAGCCACCTATGTCTGCGTCACCCGGTATGGGATCGCGAAGACCACCGTCGAGGACGTGGTCAAGCAGTCGGGGGTCTCGCGGGCCACGATCTACCGGCACTTCCCGGGCGGTCGCGACGAACTGCTGCGGGAAACGGTGGCCTGGGAGCTGGGCCGGTACTTCACCGAACTCGCCGATTTCGTCTCCGGCGCCTCCGATCTCGCCGACCTGCTCGAGCGGGGCCTGGTCCACGCCCGCGAGTCGATCCAGCAGCACGAGGTGCTCCGCAAGATGCTCGACACCGAGCCGGAGCGGCTCCTGCCGTTGCTGAGCACCGAGTCGCAGCGCACGCTGCCGTTCATCGCGGCCTTCCTGCACCCGTATCTCCAGCGCGAGGCCGAAGCCGGCCGGCTCCGCCCCGGCGTCGAGATCGACACTGCCGCCGACTACCTCGCCCGCGGCATCCTGTCGCTCATCGGGTCACCCGGCCGCTGGGACTTCGACGACCCCGCCCAGGTCACAGATCTCGTCCGCACCGAGCTCCTGGGCGGCATCACCGTCTGAGTTTGCAGGAAAGTGGCTGCTGAGCAGCCGCTGAGCTTCAAACACATGGGTCGCGCGCTCGCGGGAGTTAGCGCGGGTGTGACCTGCGACACATTGACGGTGAGACGTTCACCGCCTTAGTGTCTCATTCTGATGGACGCGCTTCCGAACCGGATCCTCGACGCGACGATCGTGTGCGTCGGCCGGGTCGGGTTGGCCAAGACGACGCTCGACGACGTCGCCCGCGAGGCGGGCTGTTCCCGCGCCACGCTCTACCGCCACTTCCCGGGCAAGCAGCCGCTGTTGATCGCAGCAGTCGCCCGAGACGCCGACCGGGTCACGGCCGCCGTCCTCGCCGCGGCCGGCGCCACCGGCGCGCTCGCCGACGCGGCCGTCGCGGTCGTGACGACCGGGTCGAGTGCGCTCGCCGGGCACCGAGCGCTCGTGTTCGTGCTGACGGTCGAACCCGAGGCGCTGTTGCCGTACATGTCGTTCGAGCGCGGCGACGCGCTCCTCGCTAACGCCGCCGACCGCATTGCGCCCGCATTCGCACGCTTTCTTCCCGCCGATCGCGCGCTCCGCCTCGCGGAGTGGCTCGTTCGCATGTCGATCTCGTACCTGTGCAGTCCCGAGGAGGACGTCCTCTTCGACGAAGCGCGGGTGCGCACACTCGTGGAGGACTTCGTCCTTCCCGGTCTCACGCAGGGGGTCCACCAATGACCAGCACCAACGAGGAACTGATCGGACGCGAAGAGATCAACGATCTCGAAGCGATCCTCTCGGTGACGAACACCGACATGACCTCGACGATCCACACGGTCGGTGCGAACCTCGACGCGGTGTTCACCTGGGACTACGAGCGCAGCCGCGCGCCGCTCTCGAAGCTCTACGAGAAGGCGAAGACGTCACAGTGGAACGCGTCGACCGACCTCGACTGGTCGATCGACGTCGACCAGGAGCAGGTCGTGCTCGCCAACGCCGGCCAGGACGGCGGCTTTTTCTCACAGGAAATCGACCTCTCCGGCACGCCGTTCGCGAAGTGGACCGACAAGGAGTGGATCCAGCTCGGCATCGAGAGCCAGAACTGGACGCTGTCGCAGTTCATGCACGGCGAGCAGGGCGCGCTGCTGTGTACCGCGCGCATCGTCGAGACCGTCCCGTGGATCGACGCCAAGTACTACGCGTCGACGCAGGTGATGGACGAAGCCCGCCACGTCGAGGTGTTCGCCCGCTACCTCGACGAAAAGCTCACCGGGCTCTACCCGATCAACGCGCACCTGCGGCTGCTGCTCGACGACATCCTCGCCGACCCCCGTTGGGACATGACGTACCTCGGCATGCAGATCATGGTCGAGGGCCTCGCGCTCGCCGCGTTCGGGTTTATGCATCAGATGACGACCGAGCCGCTGCTGAAGCAACTGCTCCGCTACGTGATGAGCGACGAGGCCCGCCACGTCGCGTTCGGCGTGCTCTCGCTGAAGGAGTACTACACCGAGCTCACCGACGCCGAGATGCAGGATCGCGTCGAGTTCACGTTCGAAGCCGCGGTGCGCATGCGCGACCGCTTCCTCCAGCAGGAGGTGTGGGAGCGCATGGGCGTGCCGGTGAAGGACGCGCTCCAACTCGTCATGGCCGACGACGGCCGGAAGATGTTCCAGAACATCCTGTTCTCGAAGATCGTCCCGAACTGCAAGAAGCTCGGGCTCCTCGACCGCAACAACGGCTGGCTGCGCGAGAAGTTCACGGACCTCGGCGTCATCGCCTTCGAAGACTGGGTCGACACCGAGGCCGAATACGCGACCCTCGACGCCGTCGCATCGGACCGCGAGGCGGCCGCGAGCGCGTAGCCTGGGCGGCGCATGCGCGCCGTCGAAACTGAACGCTTGTTGTTGCGGCCGTTCGCAGCCGACGACTTGTCCGCGCTCACCGAGCTGCATGCCATCGACGCGTTCTGGTGGTACCCATTGCGGCGCGCGATGACGCTCGACGAGACCCGCGCGTTCCTCGAACGCCGGCTCGAGTACACGACCACACGGGAGTACGACGTCTGGGCCGCGATCGAGAAGGAGTCGGGCGCGCTCGTCGGCTGGGCGGGGCTCAGCGCGCCCGAGTTCCTGCCCGAGATCATGCCCGCGGTCGAAGTCGGCTGGCGGTTCGACCCGGCCGTGTGGGGCAGGGGTCTGGCAACTGAAGCGGGTCGGGCCGGACTCGAATACGGGTTTACGACCCTCGGGCTCGACGAGATCGTGAGCGTGTGCGAGCGCGAGAACATCGCGTCGGCGCGGGTGATGCAGCGCATCGGCATGCGCCGCATCAGCAATACCGTGCACCCGGCGTACGGGTACCCGATCTGGGTCTACGCGGTCAGCGCCACGGAGTGGCAAGAGCAGCGCGCGAGCGGTGGTACCGTCCGCGAGACATGAGCACCCTCGGAGACAGCCCAGCCGCATGGCAGTAAAAGAAGCAGCTCGGATCGTTTTCCTCGGTGGGCTCGGCGAGATCGGCCGGAACTGCATGTGTCTCGAGGTCGAAGGCCGGATCCTCGTCGTCGACTGCGGGATCATGTTCCCCGACGCGGCCATGCCCGGCATCGACCTCGTGTTGCCCGACTTCACCTACCTGCGCGACAACGCGAAGCGGGTCGAGGCCGTGGTCCTCACGCACGCGCACGAAGACCACGCGGGCGGGCTCGCGTTTCTTCTGGCCGACGTGCCCGTCCCGATCTACGGGTCCGAGCTGTCACTCGCGATGGCGCGGAACCGTATCGAGGAAGCGGGCATGCTCGACCGCACCGAGCTGATCCCCGTGCGCGACGGCGAACGGCGCAGTATCGGTCCGTTCGACTGCCAGTTCATTCCCGTCACGCACTCGGTGCCGCACGGGTTCGCGACCGCGTTTTTCACTCCCGCGGGCACGATCATCCACACGGGCGACTTCAAGATCGACCTCACACCGGTCGACGGGCGCCGCACTGACCTCGCCATGCTCGGCGAACTGGCGCGCCGCGAAGGTGGCATCCGCCTGCTGCTCGCCGACTCCACCAACGCGGAGCGGCCCGGCTTCACGCCGTCGGAGTCGACCGTCGGCGAAGCGATGCGCGGTCTGTTCCGCGAACACCCCACCAAGCGGTTCATCGTCGCGAGCTTCGCTTCGCACCTCCACCGCGTGCAGCAGGTCGCGCAGGCGGCGATCGCGCACGACCGACGCATCGCGTTCGTCGGCCGGTCGATGCTCCAGAACGCGGCGCTCGGGCGCGATCTCAACATGCTCGACGTTCCCGCCCACGCGATCATCGACATCGAGGAAACCGCCCGCTACGCGCCGGGCGACGTGTGCGTCATCTGCACCGGGTCCCAGGGCGAGCCCATGAGCGCCCTGGCGCTGATGGCCGCGCACGAGCACAAGCACGTGAAGGTCTCCGAGGACGACGTCGTCGTCATCAGTGCGCACGCGATTCCCGGTAACGAAGCATCCACGAGCGGGCTCGTCTCCAGCAAGTTGGCAACGTGCTGCTCCCAGGCGCCGTCGGCCACCATATGGCTGATCTGCGACCGGACGGTGGGGTGGCACACCTTGGTCGTGTACCAGGTGCGCATGTTGCGGGTGCTGCCGATCGGGAACTCCTCGTCGAACACCGGCTCGACCCGCTCCAGATTCTGCTCCGTGACGAAACGAAGCAGGTGCTGGACCACTCGGTCGATGCTGAGCGAGATGAGGATCCGCCGGCGTAGCGGGTCCTGGTGGAACAGACTCGGAATGGAGAGGCAGGGTGAGCCCAGGAACGCCTCCACGAGCCGGATGAGCTGAAAGATCAGCAGCTCCTTGCCGCCCGTGAAGCGCCCGCCGAGCCCCTCGAAGGCCTTCCGCGCCGCCAAGAACGTCAGCCGCTGGAGCCGGAAGGCCTCGGGGATCAGCTCCAGGTCGATGGTGTCGATCTTGGTCAAGTCGGCGGCGCCCCCGAGCGCCGGTGCCAGCTCCGCCGAGATCGGGATCTGCGCCGGGTCCAGCTCCAGGGTCTCGACGCGGGCCCAATCCACTACCAGGGTCGGACGGACCACGGTCTCGAGGCGAACCACGTTGGGCCAGCGCAGCTCCAGGTGGTTGCGAGAGGCCAGCGCCTCGATCTGCGTGCTGGGCTTGGGAGGAGGCGGGGCCTCCCCGCCTTCGCCGACATCCTGGAAGATCGAGAGCGGCACCCCGAAGACGTTCACGTACTCGGGCCGGAACAGCTCCCGCTCCACGCCATCGGCGCCGACAACCGGCTCGGTGTCGTATCCGACCCGCCGAAGCCCTCTGCCGATAACCTGCTCGCAGAGGAGCTGGCTCGTGAATGCCCGTAGCCCAAGGATGTGGGTGACGTTCTTGGCGTCCCAGCCTTCGGAGAGCATCGCTACCGAGATGACGTTTTGCAGGTCCTGCCCGGCCTTGTCACGCTTGCCGACGGTGTCGACGATGGCCCGAAGCAGCTCTTCCTTCTTCAGCCCGCCGAGGACCTCCTTCCGGTCCTCTGGGATCCGCGCCGCTGCCAGGATCTCATGCAGCCGCGCCTCGTAGTCCTTGTCGGCGGTGGCGGTCTCTCCGAGCTCGGCCTTCTCAAGCACCCTGGAGTCGACCCGCAGGGTGGCCGTCGGCGCGTGCAGTTCGGTCCAGTGCGCGTCGCCATTGACGAAGTACCGCTCGATGCGGGCCGCGGTCTCCGTCCGGTTGCAGACCGTCAGCATCACGGGCGGGACGATGTGGCCAGCCTCGCGCCACTGCCTGGCCGTCTCCCGCCAGTCGGCGCCGAGCAGCGTGTAGGCCTGCTGAACCAGCCCGGGCAGCGGCTCGTGCGGTTCGGCGCCCCGGCGGTTGAGGTCCTCGGCCACCGATGGGTCCCGGTACAGGTGATAGAGCTTCGGCCGCAGCGTCCTCGAGTCCGGGATGACGCCGTCGCGCACCACCACTCGGGGTGTCTTCACCAGCCCGGCCTCGATGGCATCGTTGAGCCCGAAGTCGGAGACGATCCAGTCGAAAAGGCCCTCCTCGGTGTTGGTCTTCCCGGTGGGGGCGAACGGTGTCGCCGAAAGGTCGAAACAGTGGGCGATCCTGAGTTCGCCGTGAATCCGGTCGAGCCCTTCGATCCAGCGGGTCGCCTCTTCGAGGTCGAGCCCCCGCTCCTCGGCCTCCTTTCGGCTCACCTTGACGTCGGCTGGAATGCGGTAGGCGTGATGCGCCTCGTCGTTGAGGACCAGGATATCCTTGGAGCCCGTCAGCTTGCCGAGGACCCGCCGGACGAAGGCCTTGTCGCTCTCGGCACCCTTCTTCACCACGCTTCGGCC
>JANNHK010000303.1:0-8174 GCA_031404355.1 Actinomycetes bacterium | reverse complement strand
AAGGATGTACACCCGCGCGAGGCCGTCGTGGCGGAGCGAGTCGAGCATCTCCATGCCGCGTCGGGCTCGGCGGCGCCGGACGTCGTCGGCCGCGTCGGCGAAGCCCTGGAGTTCGTCGAGCACGAACCGGGCCACGTAGAGGTCGGACCCGACGATCCCGGCCCGGACCAGCGCCGGCAGCTGGCCGTCCATCAGCACTGACGTGTCGACCAGCAAACCATCGCTCGCGTCGTACGCCTGCGCCCGCACGAGGGGGCGGGTCGACAGACCGAGCATTTCGAGCACCGCGACGCTGCGGTTGCCCAGCACCCGGAACCCCAGCCATCCGGCCACCCAGGTGCAGAGCCCGGCGATCGGGAGGGCGGCACGGACCGGCACCAGGAGCGCCAGCGGCACCAGGAGGACCACCGCCACGCCGGCGCCGGCCAGCGCCCCGAGGGTGCCGGCCACTACCCGCGCGGGCGGGACCGCTTCGGCCTTGCGCTCCACGACACCCATGGCCCGGTCCAGGAGCCGCCCCAACACGCCACCGGAGACGTATCCGACGAGACAGCCGAGCATCCCGGCCACACCCTCCGTGGCAATCGCCAGGTCGCGAGCGGCCCAGAAGCCGGCCGCCGTGCCCAGGACGACCATGAAGAGGCGGACGCCTTCGACGAACATCGCCTCCTCATCGGCCTGATCAAGTCTCAGGCCAGCCCGCGGTCGCGCCGATGGAGACCACGAAGACCCGACCCGGGCGGATAGCCTCCCGCGACCCACAGGACTCCGGACATGGCGGCACGCCAAGCAGTGCTCGACAAGACGGATCTCTTCGGCACGCTCCCCCCTGAGCTGCTCGAGCAGCTTCGCGGTCGGACCGCGCTCGCGAAGTACCGGCGAGGCGACCTGGTCTTCACGCAGGGCGACCCGGCAACCCAGCTGTTCGTGTGCTTCTCGGGCCGCATGGCCATCATCGCCCGGGCCAGCGACGGCCGCGAGGCGGTCATCTCGGTCCTCGGCCCCGGCGCCCTGTTCGGCGAGATGTCGCTGTTCGACGGCGGCATCCGCTCGGCCAACGCCCGGGCGCTCACGACCGTACACGTGATCGCCATCGACTTCGACGACGTACGCGAAGTCCTCGCCCACCGGCCCGAAGTGTTGTGGGCCGTCGTGCGCATTCTCGCCCGCCGCCTGCGCGCCACCGACGAGGCTCTCGCCGACGCGATGTTCCTCGACGTCACCGGTCGCACCGCGAAGCGGCTCCTCGAACTCGCCGACGGCGACGACGACTTCCGCATGCCGCTCACGCAGGAAGAACTGGCCGGCATGGTCGGCGCGTCGCGCGAACGCGTGAACAAGGCGATTGCCACGTTCATCAAGTTGGGTTGGCTCGAAGTCTCGGGCCGCAGCCGTTACCGCATCGTCGACCGTGAGAACCTCACGGTCCGAGCAACCGTCTAGGGCGGAGCACCTCTCAGGGCGGAGCACCTCTCAAGGCAGCACCCACTCGATCGCGCGCTGCCAGCACTTCGTTGCGTCTTCGAGGCGGTGTGCGGGGCGGTCGGGGTCGTGGACGAAACCGTGGTCGCCGCCATCGACGACGACGATCTCGCAGTCGTCGCGCTCCTTCCACGTCGAGCGCAACGCTTCGATGTCGGCGGGTGGTGTCCACGGGTCGACGCTGCCGAACACCGCGAGCGTGGGGCACACGTCGGCCGCGACGTCGAGCGGTTCGTGCTGGTGGCCCGGACCCTTCCACGCGTCCGGCGTGCGCAACATCCCGTAGAACGGGACGGCCGCGTCGTAACGATCGGTCGCGGCGGCCTTGTACGTGTAGTACCCGCCCATGCAGAACCCGAGGATCGACACGCGCGCGACGTCGTCTTCGACGATGAGCAGGTTGGCCGCGGCTTCGAGGTCGCCGAGCTGCACGTCGTCGTCGAGGTCCTTCACTCGGGCGAGTCGTTCCTCGACCGTCGTCAGCTCGCCGGCCGGAATGCGGGCGAACGGCTCGACCGCGCAGACCGCGAGGCCGTGCGTGGCCAGCATGCGGCACATCTCCTCGAACAGCGGGCGCAGGCCGCCGATGTCGGGGTGCAGCACCAGGCCCGCACGCGGCATGCCATCGGGGCGCGCGTGCACGACCGGAACGTCGACCCCGTCGACGTAGATCGTGCGGTGCTCGACGGAGACGTCGTAGATCGGACCTTGACGCAGCGCAGCCATGGGAGAGTCGCTACGCGTACCGGTCGAGGATGCTGGTCTCGGCGACGCGCGACAGGCCGTCCTTGATGGCGCGGGCGCGGGCTTCGCCGACGCCTTCCACTTCGACGAGGTCGGAGATAGAGGCGCGCATGATCTTGGGCAGGTGCCCGAACCGTTCGACGACATTCTCGGCGATCGACTCGGGCAGGCGCGGGATCTTGCTGAGCAGCCGGTACCCGTGGGGTTGAAGCGACGAGTCGAGATCCATGTCGGCGGGCAGATGCAGCAGCGCCGCGACCTCGCGCAGGTCGAGCAGCTCTTCGTCACTGAGTTGCGACAGCTCGCGCGTGACCTGGTCGAGCAGCCATTCGGACGATTCGACGAAGTAGTCCTTGCACACGAGCCGGCGGTCGCCTTCGACACCGCCCGTGAGTTCTTCGAGTTGCAGTTCGACAAGGCGGCCGTCGGCGCCGAGTTCGACGACGTAGCCCTCGATCTCGTGCGCGATGCGCCGCACCATCTCGGCGCGCTGCAGCACGGTGGAAACGTCGCGCACCGTCACGAGATCCTCGACCTCGAGCGCCGACAGTGCGCCGCTCACGCCGTCGAGGCGCGCCTTGTAGCGGCCGAGAATCTGCAGCGCCTGGTCGGCGCGGTCGAGTACCCGCGGGATCGGCTCGAGCGTTTTCTTGAACCCGCGGTAGTGGATCGAGACGACGCTCATCTCTTCGGAAACCGTGATCACGGGAACCGCGATCTGGCGCGCGACACGTTCCGCCGTACGGTGCCGGGTGCCGGTTTCGGACGTCGGGATGTCGGGGTCGGGCACGAGGTGCACATTGGCGCGCGCGACGCGCGACGTGTCGGACTGCAGGATGATCGCCCCGTCCATCTTCGCCAGCTCCGAGAGCCGCTGCGGTGTGAACTCGGCGTCGAAGAGGAAGCCACCGGAGCAGATGCTCAGGACGTCGGGTCCGTCGCCCACGACGATGAGCGCGCCCATCTTCGCCTGGAGAATCCGGTCGATGCCTTCGCGCAAGGGAGTGCCCGGCGCCACGAGCCGTAGCGCTCCGTACAAGGCTTCCGATCGGGGCGCCGGCGGCAACGGGTTCCTCCCACGGGACGACTCGAACTTGGCGGGGCAATCCGTACGAGAGTTTCCGCACGAAAGGGTAGCGCGCCCGGAGGGTGTCGTCCTCCGAGCGGCGCGGGTTGAGCGGGCGCCCTAGGCGAAGGGATCGGGCGTCGCCGACACCAGGTGCGGACGCCGCGCCGGGGCCGGTTCGTCGTTGCCGATCAACCGCGCCGCGGCAAGGGCGTCGGAGACGTCGACGACCCGCACAAGGTTCATCCCCCGAACGTCCGGCGTCGACGGAGGAACGATCGCGCGCTCGAAACCGAGACGCAATGCCTCGGCCAACCGGCGGGGCGTCTGCGCGACCTGGCGGATCTCGCCGCCCAGACCGACTTCGCCGAGCGCGACGGTGGTGGCGGGAATGGGCGTGTCGTACTCGGCGCTGGCGAGCGCGAGCAGGATCGCGAGGTCGGCGCCCGGTTCGGCGACGCGCACACCGCCCGCGACGCTCACGTACACGTCGCGGCCGCTCATCTCGATCTGGCCGCGGCGCGCCAACACCGCGATCAGCATCGCGAGACGGTTGGTGTCGACCGCCTGCGCGACCCGGCGCGGCACCGGCGCGGTCGTCATGTTCACGAGCGACTGCACCTCGACGCACAACGGCCGCGCGCCTTCCATGACCGGCGCCACGATCGAGCCCGACGCGCCCGGCTTGCGGTCGCCGAGGAACAGCGCGCTCGGATCGGCGAGCGGAAGCAGACCCGCCTCGGTCATTTCCATCAGCCCGAGCTCGTCGGTTGCACCAAACCGGTGCTTCGCGGCCCGCAGCATGCGCAGCGCATGGTGGCGGTCGCCGTCGAACGAAAGCACCGTGTCGACGATGTGCTCGAGCACGCGTGGACCGGCGAGCGCGCCGTCCTTGGTGACATGGCCGACGAGCACCGTCGAGACGTTCTGCTCCTTCGCCAGGCGGACCAGGCGCTGCGCCGCATCGCGTACCTGGCTGACAGAGCCCGGCGCGCCCGGCGAGTCGGGGTCGTGCACGGTCTGGATCGAGTCGACGGCGAGGATGTCGGGCGCGACATCGCCGACGTGCGCAACAATCGCCGGAAGCGACGTCTCGGCAACGAGCAGCAAGTCGGGGGTCACGACCCCGAGCCGGTCGGCCCGCATGCGCACCTGGGCCGGTGACTCCTCGGCGCACACGAGCAGGCACCGTGCGCCCGCGGCGGCCATCGCGCCGAGCGCCTGGAGCAACAGCGTGCTCTTGCCCACGCCCGGCTCGCCGCCGATCAGCGTGACCGAACCCGGGACCAGCCCGCCGGCGAGCACCCGGTCGAGTTCGGGCAGGAGCGTCGGCCGGCGGGGCACGCCGGTCGTGTCGACGTCGGCCAGGGGCACGGGCCGGGCGGTCGCCCCGGCTCCCGAGGCGGAACTGGGGGCGTCGAGGCCGCCCCAGGAGCCGCAGTCGGGGCACTTGCCCAGCCACTTCGTGGTTTCGTAGCCGCAGTCCTGACACCGGAAGCGAACAGACGTTCGAGTCATGCGGAAAAGGTAGCGCCCGGGTGTGACATCATCCGCGGATGGTGCGGGCGGTCGCCTTCGACCTCGACGACACGCTCACCGACTGGTGGACCGGCATCGAGCGGGCGGCGGCGGTCGTCGGAGATCCGACCATTCTCGACCGGGTGCGCGAGCAGACCTGGCTGGCGCGCGACGGGGTCGTGATCAACCGGCACCACTGGCGCCTCCAACACGAGCCCGACGCGTTCATGGCCGCCGACCTGGTCGAGCCGTTCCTGGCTGCACTCGACCCGCCGCTGTTCGACGACGTCGCACCCGCGTTCGCGGCGCTCGCCCCAACCGTGCGGCTCGCGCTGCTGACGAACAACCCCTACGGCGCACGGGTGCTCGAACGCCACGGCCTGCACACCGAGGTGTTCGACTGCATCGTCGTGGCCGACCCCGCGTATCGCAAACCCGACCCGCGCGCGTTTGCGCCGTTGATCGAACTGCTCGGGCTCGCGCCGGCGGCTATCGGCTACGTGGGCGACAGCGTCACCGCCGATGTCGAAGGTTCGCTCGCCGTCGGGCTCGTGCCGGTATGGCTCGACCGCTGGAACGACCCGTGGTCACCGCCCGACGGCGTCGTGCGCATCGGATCACTCGCGGAGTTGGCCGCGTTGACTCAGAAGTAGAGACGGAATCCGGTCGCGTTCGGTTCGAAGCCAATCGATTCGTAGAGCGCGTGGGCCTCGACCCGGTGTGCGTTCGACAGCAACTGCACCTTGTAACAACCCGCTGCGCGGGCATGGTCGACCGCCCGCGACACGAGGGCGCGGCCAATGCCCTTTCGTCGTAGTCCCGGCGCGACGCCGACGTTTTCCACGAGCGCGTGCGGACGCACATCGCGAGTGAGGTTCGCGAGCACGATGACGTCGGCCGTTCCGACGATGACTGCGTCGAGTTCCGCGACGAGCACCACGCGTCCGGGCGTGGCAAGGATGGTGGGGAACACACGAGCCGCCGAGGCCCGGTCGACAGGACGAGGCCCGTCGAACGGAAGGTGTTCGAGCACGGCGCAGAGCCCGTCGAGGTCACGTTCGCTCGCGGGCCGGATCGTGACCATGCCCGTCAGTATGCTGCGCCATGCTCGTCGTCGGGTTCGATTTGGACATGACGCTGGTCGACTCCCGCCCCGGCATTCGCGCGAGCTTCGAAGCCCTCACTGCCGAAACCGGCGTCGCTGTCGACGTCGACGTGGTGCTCTCGCGTATCGGCCCGAAGTTGGAGTCGGAACTGGCGCATTGGTTCCCGGCCGACGCCGTTGCCGACGCGGCGGTCGCGTATCGACGGCACTACTGGGATCTCTGCGTCACCGGCACGGAACTGCTACCCGGGGCGCGCGCCGCCGTCGACGCGGTCCAGACCCTCGGGGGCACCGTGATCGTCGTCACCGCCAAGGCCGAGCCGCACGCCCGCCGGTGCCTCGACGCCGTCGGCCTCACGATCGAGGACGTCGCCGGGCACGTACACGGCGCCGAGAAGGCCGTCGCCCTCACCGCTGCCGGCGCTCACGTGTACGTCGGCGACACGGCGGCCGACATCGAAGCTGCGATCGGCGCGCACGCCGTCGCGGTCGGCGTGACGACCGGCCCGCACACACGTGCCGACCTCGAGTCGGCAGGAGCCAATGTGGTGCTCGCGACGCTCGAAGCGTTCCCGACGTGGTTGGAGCAACTGCCGCCTACATGAGCGGCGTGCGATCGACAGGCTCCTCGTCGCCTTCTCGCGCGCGCGTCCGGCGCGAGTTCGCGCTCGCCGCGAGATACAGCAGCAGGCCGAGGAACAACAAGATACCCGCGATCACGACCGCGACCGCGCGGTCACCATTGAAGTCCGAGCTTGCCGCCGCGACCGACTGGTGCTGACCGGGCGCCAGTTGGGCAGTCGCCACGGTTTCGTTCGGCGCTTCCATCGTGACGTTCACGCGCAACGAGTCGCGGAGCTCCGCCTCCAGCTGTTCGTCGAGCGTCGCTACGTCGAGCCCGGCGGCTTGGAGCGACGCGACCAACTCCTTGTCGTCGAGCAGACGGGTCCCGACCTCGCGAAGGTCGACGTCGACCGACACCTCGTCGCGCGATCGGAACACTCCTCGTTCGCGCACGACCTTGGCATCATCGAACACGACGCCGCCGTCGAGTTCGTTCAGCCGCCGGCCCAACTCGGCCTCGTTCGCGAAGTCGTGTGCGAGTTCGAGGGTGGCGCTCCCATCGTCACCTCGCTCCCACTCGGACACTTCCCACCCCGCTTCGGCAAAGCCGTCGAGCCGGATCGCGTCGGCGAGCGTGCGGCCGTTGGCCTCCATCTGCTGCGCGGCCTCGGCGTCGAGCATGACCTCGGCCGACACCGTCCCGGTGCCGTCGTCGCGCAGCACGACATGGACATTCGCGTCGACGCGACAGCCGGCGACAACGACGACAAGCACGACCAACGCGAGCGCGCGACGGAGCGGCACGCCAGGATTATGACTTTCCCTACTCGGGTGTGCCGCTACCCGCGAGCTCGACCGGCGGGGGCTCGACGCCCTCGACCGAACGGAACACGATCTCCTCGCCGTCCGCGTCGACGACGATCGTGTCGCCGGCCCGGTACTCCTTCCAGAGGATCTTCTCGGAGAGCGCGTCCTCGACCATGCGCTGGATCGCCCGCCGCAACGGACGCGCACCCAGCGAGGGGTCGTAGCCCTTGCGTGCGAGCAGCAACTTGGCCTCGTGCGTGAGTTCGAAGCCCAGGCCCTGGGACTCCAGCTGATCGTGCACCCGTTTGATGAGCAGGTCGACGATCTCCGTGATCTCCTCGGTGGTGAGGTGGTGGAACACGATGATGTCATCGATGCGGTTGAGGAACTCCGGACGGAAGTGCCGCTTGAGCTCGTCGTTGACGCGCTCCTTCATCTTGTCGTAGGTGAGCGACTCGTCCGCGCGTGCGAACCCGAGTGCCGCCTTCTTCAAGTCGGCGGTACCGAGGTTCGACGTCATGATGATCACGGTGTTCTTGAAGTCGACCGTGCGACCCTGCGCGTCGGTGAGACGCCCGTCCTCCAAGATCTGGAGCAACGCGTTGAACACGTCGGGGTGGGCCTTCTCGATCTCGTCGAACAGCACCACCGAGAACGGCTTGCGCCGAACGGCTTCGGTGAGCTGGCCGCCTTCGTCGTAACCGACGTAGCCGGGAGGAGAACCCACGAGCCGCGAAACCGTGTGCTTCTCCATGTACTCCGACATGTCGAGCTGGATCATCGACGACTCGTCGCCGAACAGGAACTCGGCGAGCGTCTTGGCGGTCTCGGTCTTTCCGACACCCGACGGGCCCAAGAAGATGAACGAGCCCGACGGACGCTTCGGGT
>JANNHK010000302.1:0-1709 GCA_031404355.1 Actinomycetes bacterium | reverse complement strand
CTACGCCTAAGCGAGAAGCTCGAGCATCAACTCGGCGGCGGCGGCGAGGTCCTCGTCGCGTGTCGGTTCAGCCGTCGTGACCGCACGCATGCGTCCGGCCGAAGCGGTCGCCCGGTCGACGAACAAATCCGCGATGCCTTCTCTCGCGAGTTGCGTGAGGTTCGGCCATGCCGCGAACGCAGTGGCCATCGCGGTGTTGTC
Organism: Actinomycetes bacterium; assembly: GCA_031404355.1. GTDB lineage: Bacteria > Actinomycetota > Acidimicrobiia > IMCC26256 > PALSA-610 > JANNHK01. The sequence goes on along the minus strand of JANNHK010000302.1, from coordinate 1,508 downwards.
GCACACTGTGAGGAGCCGGTAGAGATCGAAGAGGTCGCCACCGTGCTTCGCACGATCGCGGCGGTATTGCGCAGCGTGCAACTTGGAGACGACGAGGCCGGCGGGGATGGCAACGAGTACTTGGATCCGGCGATCACCGGCCCGTAGCACGACCGCTTGGGCCGTCAGGCACGCGAAACGGTGCGCTCCGATGAACAGAGCGTCTCGGGGCGGATGATCAGCGAGGTCGCGATCCTCGAGCGGGTAGGTGTCGATACAGTCGACCGCGACGCCGCGAACGATCCGCCGTTGTGGTGCACCCGCACCGGCGGCGCTCCCGACGTTCGCCGCGGCGAGTACTTCAACTGTCTCCGGCGCTTCCGGCTCTATGTCGAAGACGGTGTCGATGTCGGATGTTGCGCGATGGGCGCGCGCGACGCGTGCAATGACGGCAAGTCCTCCGATGAGTACCAACTCGCGTCCATGGGCGGCGAGTGTCGCGTGGAGCGGTTGGAGGACGTCGAGCAGGTGCGCAACGGCGCGTGTTTCGGCCCTCCGACGTCGACCTCGGGTGGTTCAGTGCCAGACACGCGCGACATCGTCGGGTGTGAAGGACTCGAGGATCTCTCGCCCTCGGCCCGGGTCGCGCGCGAGCTCGATGGCGACGACGAGGGGGTGGGCGAGGGCGGTGCCGTACGGGCCCGGCCGGCGCAGGCGAACGGCGAGCAGGCTTGGCGGGGCGAGCAGGAGGGCGGGCTCGCCGTCCGCGCCTACTTGCGCGTGAAGGCGGGTCGCGGTGAGGTAGCGGTCCTGCGGGACGATCCACTCCGTCGCCGACGCGTGACCGACGACGACGTCGGCTCCGTAGGCAGCGGCGGCGTGGGCTCCGCTCATGGCCCACCCGGCGTGTGGATCGCGCGGGTCGCGGTCCGTCGCCGCGGCTGCGAGCGTGCCAAGGCCGGTGTAGAACGGTCCGTCGAAGGCCGACCCCGCGGCTGCCAGTCGCCGGTCGCTCGGCGGTGGCACCTCGGTTTCGGTCGCAGTCGGCCATTGCCATGCCGCGACGACCGCTTCGAAGAGTTCGGGGAGCACGGGTCGGAACCTCGCGTCGAGGAGCTGTGCATCGCGCAGCTTCGCACGGGCCTGAGACACTGCGGTGTGGCTGAGACCGGCGGCACGAGCCGTTTCGCGTACGCCGAATGGTTCGGTCGGTGACAAGAGCGCGGCGAGCGCGACGCCGATTCCCGAGACACCCCGCACCGCAAGGCTCGCGGCCGCGTTGCCCGGCCGCGGTGCCGGCGCAACATCCGCTTCGAACGCGTGGTCGCGGGCGACCAAGCAGAGACGGCCGCGTCGGTCGAAGAACGAGACGCCTCCCGTCGCGAGTATTCGCTTCGATTCGTCGGTGAGCCGATCGGCAACGACGACGCGCACAACACGCGGGTCGCCCTCATCCCGGGCTTCGGTGACGAGCGTTCGGCATTCCGCCGGCTCGGGATGGGCGCGAGCGATCACTTCGAGAAGCAGCC
>JANNHK010000301.1:0-7209 GCA_031404355.1 Actinomycetes bacterium | reverse complement strand
GCCTCGAACACGACGTCGTCGAACCCGCTCTCGATCAGCATGCGCGCCGACAGGTTCGGGTCGGCGAGACTGAACGCGCCCGGTGCGCCGGCCGGTGGTTCGGGCACCGCCCGTCCGAGCGAGAGCGCACCGCGGACCTCGCTCCGCCATTCGTTCTCGTCGGGGGCGCGCCACGCAATCAGGGCGAGACGGCCGCGGGCACCGAGCGAGTGGGCGACGTTGCGGAACGCGGCCTGCTGGTCGGCGAAGAACATCACGCCGAACCGACTGATCACCACGTCGAACGCGTCTTCCTCGAAGCGGCACACCTGCGCGTCGCCCGCCTCGAACCGTACGTTGCGGACGTGTTGCTCACGCGCACGCGACCGCGCCTTGTCGAGCATTGCCTCCGAGAGGTCGAGACCGAACGCGGAACTCGCGGCCTTGGCGGCCAACCGCGTCGTCTCCCCCGCGCCGCAGCCGATGTCGAGCACCCGGTCGCGCGCCGTGAGCTGGGCTGCGTGCAACAGCGGCTTGGTGAACCCGCGCACCTCGGCGTTGACCGCCTCGTCGTGCGCGGCCCAGTAGTCGATCGGCGCGCTGTTCCACATCGCAGCCATCTCGGCGTTGCTCACGAGGTGGAGTCTCCTACTTCTTGGCCGTCACGAGCCACGCCGCGGTCGGCAGGCGCACGCCGTCGGGGCCGTCGTGGTCGGCGAACAGCTTCCGCAACGCGGCGGTCGCCTGCTCGCGGTCGGGCTCACTGAGATCGTTCATCAGGCCCTGGCCCATCGGTCCTTCGCCGAAGAACGAGAACGCTTCTTCGGCGTTCGCGCCGATCACGATCGGCTCGTCGACGGCTTGGACGACGACGTCGTCGAACCCGCACTCGATGAGCATGCGGGCCGTGTGTTCGGGCACTGCGAATCGGAACGGGCTCGGGACGTTGGGCGGCGGCTCCGGCATTTCGCGGCCGACGGCGACCGCGGCGCGGATCTTCACCAACCATTCGTTCTCGGCGAGCGCACGCCACACGATCATCGTCAGTCGGCCCCGCGGCCCCAGCGCGCGGGCGAAGTTACAGAACGCGGCCTGCGGGTCGTCGAAGAACATCACGCCGAAGCGACTGATCACGACGTCGAAGCTGTCTTCCTCGAACGGGTAGACCTGCGCGTCGCCCTGCTCGAATCGCACGTTGCGCACGAGCTCCTCGCGCGCGCGATCGCGTGCCCGCTCGATCATCGGCAGCGACAAGTCGAGGCCGAATGCCGACGACGCCGCCCGCGCCGCCGCGCGCGTCGTCTCCCCGGCCCCGCACCCGATGTCGAGGACACGGTCGCGCGCCGTGAACTGCGCGGCTTCGTACAGTCGCGCGCTGTGGGCCCGGACCCCCACGTTGTAGAGGTCGTCGTTCGCGGCCCAGTGCTCACCCTCGGGTCCGTTCCACGCCGACGTCTGATCGGCGTTGGGCTTGTTGCTCAAGATGTTCCGCTCTCCGGGAAGACGAGAGGCCGTTCCACCAACCGCGACAGCACGATGGCGCTCTTCGTTCGTTCGGTGTTCTCGTGGGCGCGGATGCGTTCCAGGGTGGATTCAAGCTCAGAAATGTCGGGCGTGCGCAGATGCAGCAACGCGTCGGCATCGCCGGACACCGTGTACGCCGCGACCGCCTGCGGTTCGTCGCGGACGATGCGCAGGATGTCGGCCGGCGATGTCTGGTTGCGGCACCACAGCTCCACGAATGCTTCGGTGCCGCCGCCCAGCACGCGCGGGTCGAGCACGACGGTGTAGCCGTTGATCACGCCGCGAGCTTCGAGGCGGTCGACCCGCCGCTTCACGGCCGGCGCCGACAGGCCGACCCGGGCCCCGATCTCCGCGAAGCTCGTTCGCGCATTTTCGGTCAGTGCTGCAATGATCTGCCGGTCTACGGGGTCGTGAAGCAACAAATCGCTCCCTGTTCGCACGGATCACGCCTGGTTACGCAACATCTTCCATCTTATGGTTGATTGATGACGGCCCTTGTCGAACCGCGCCGGTCGGGCGCCCGTGAGCGGGAAGCCAAGCCCCGCCGCTACCTGATGTGTCCGCCCGCCTACTTCGGGGTCAGCTACCGCATCAATCCGTGGATGCGGCCGGCCGTACCCGTCGACCGCGACCTGGCGGGGCGCCAGTGGGACCAGTTGCGGGCCACCTATGTCGCCCTCGGCCACGAGGTCGAGATCATCAAACCCGCGGCCGGTCTGCCCGACATGGTGTTCGCCGCCAACGCCGGGCTGGTCGTTGACGGCAAGGTGCTGACCGCCCGCTTCCGCCACGACGAGCGGCGGGGCGAGGAAGCCCCGTACCGCGCGTGGTTCGCGACCAACGGGTTCGGCGCCGTGCGCACGGGCGCGCACGTGAACGAGGGTGAAGGTGACTTCGCCGTCGTCGGCGACATGATCCTGGCCGGTACCGGATTCCGTTCCGACCCCGAGTCGCACGACGAAGTCGCCGAGTTCTTTGGACGCCCGGTCGTGAGCCTGCGCCTGGTCGACGACCGCTACTACCACCTCGACACCGCGCTGTGTGTGCTCGACGACGAGCAGATCGCGTACTACCCCGCCGCCTTCGACGACGGCGGCCGCGTGACGCTCGAAGAACTGTTCCCCGACGCGATCCGCGTGACCGATGCCGACGCCGAGGTGCTCGGCTGCAACGCCGCGTCCGACGGCTACCACGTCGTCGTGCCCGCGGGCGCCCACGAGTTCGGCGAACAACTCGCGGCCGCGGGCTACGAACCGATCTTCGTCGACCTCTCCGAGTTGCGAAAAGCGGGCGGCGCGGCCAAGTGCTGCACGTTGGAACTACGTGCGGACGCAGCGAAGCCACGGACGGCGCAGCGAGGGAGCCATACACAAGGGAATGCGTCATGACCGGTCTCGATGCCCGCCCGACGACTCCGGCCGAGATGGAGTCGCAGCACGCCGCGCACAACTACAAGCCGCTACCGGTCACGATCGCCGAGGGTTCGGGCGCATGGGTCACCGACGAGTCCGGGACCCGCTACCTCGACCTGCTCGCCGCGTATTCGGCGTTGAACTTCGGGCACGGGCACCCGCGCCTGCTGCGCGTCGCGCGCGAGCAACTCGACCGCCTCACCCTCACGAGCCGCGCGTTCTCGAACGACCAGACCGGCCCGTTCTGCCGCGAGCTTGCGGAATTGTGCGAGAAGGACGCGGTCCTCCCGATGAACACGGGCGCCGAGGCGGTCGAGACCGCGATCAAGGCCGCCCGCCGCTGGGGGTACCAGGTGAAGGGTGTGCCGGTCGACGGTGCCGAGATCATCGTGATGGGCGACAACTTCCACGGCCGCACGACGACGATCGTCGGGTTCTCGTCCGACCCCGACTCCCGCACCGGCTTCGGGCCGTTCACGCCCGGATTCCGCATGGTGCCCTTCGGCGACGTCGACGCGCTCCGCAGCGCGATCACCGAACGCACCGTCGGTGTGCTGCTCGAACCGATCCAGGGCGAAGCCGGCGTGATCGTGCCGCCAGCGGGTTACCTCGCCGCGGTGCGCGCGCTGTGCGACGACTTCAACGTGCTGATGATCGCCGACGAGATCCAGTCGGGACTCGGGCGCACCGGAACCACGTTCGCGTGCGACCTCGAAGGCGTGCGCCCCGACTTGTACGTGCTCGGCAAGGCGTTGGGCGGCGGCATCGTGGCGCTCTCGGCTGTCGTCGGCGACTGGGACGTGCTCGGCGTGTTCACGCCGGGATCACACGGCAGCACGTTCGGTGGGAACCCGCTCGCGTGCGCCGTCGGCCGCGAAGTCCTCGCGATGCTGCGCACCGGCGAATACCAGGACCGCGCCGCCCGCCTCGGCGCCCGCCTCGAGCCGCAACTGCGCGCACTGGTCGGCAAGGGTCTCGCCGACGTCCGCATCCGCGGCCTCTGGGCCGGACTCGACCTCGCACCGGGCATGCCGTCGGGTCGGGCCGTCTGCGAGGGCCTGCTCGCAGAACGGATCCTCGCCAAAGACGCGCACGAGTCGACGATCCGCATCGCCCCGCCGCTCGTCATCGACGAGCACGACCTCGACTGGGCCGTCGACCGCCTCGCGCACGTCCTGAACTCGTTCTAGCGCCGCTCATGCGCCCTCAGGGCGCACATCCGGCGCCAGAATGAGTTAGAGGGCGAGTTCGAACGCGTCCAGGGCTTCGATCGCGGCGACCGAGCGGTCGAGCATGGCTCGCGTGAGTTCGAGATGCCGCGGGTCGTCGACGGTCAAACCGCCCGCGGCAACGACCGGGTACACGAACCCGAATTGGGCGCCGTAGCGGAACATCTCCCACGCCCAGTCGCGATCAGCGACGACACCGTTGGTGGCGAGCGCTTCCAAATACGAGTTGAACGCGCGCTCGCAGTCGGCAAGGCCCTCGATGTTCATGCTCTGCGACACGAAGTACGCGAGATCGCGCGGGCCGACCGACCGGTCGATGAGTTGCCAGTCGACCGCCACCACGTCGCCGTCGGGCGCGAGGAACAGGTTGTCGAGGCGCCAGTCGGCGTGGGCAAGCACGAGCGGACCGGTGCAGAGCTTGGCGAACAGCGCGGGGATACGTTCGGAGTAGTTGTCGCCGAGCTTACGGACGGCGGGCGTGACCGCGTCGGGGAACAGCTCCTGCACGCGCGGCCACGCGCCGTCGTACGCCATCTGCACCGCGCCCGGGTACGGGTCGTCGCTCAGCTTCCACAACCACGGGATCTCGCCGAGCGTCGAGTCGTCCCAGAATGTCGCGTGGTGCCGCGCCAGCGCGCGGATCGCGGGTTCTGCTTCTTCGAAGCTGCAGCCGGCCACCTGGTCGAGCATCCGGCCCCGGGGGGACACGTCCTCGAGGAGGAGGACCGTGTCCTGCGTCTCCGGGTCGTGGTCGCAGAAGTAGCAGCGCGGCTTCGAGATCTCGGTGCGGTGCGACAGGTCCTGGTAGAAGCCCACCTCGCGCCCGTACATGTTGAGAATGGTCGCAACGAAACGGCTCTCCTCGCCCGCGGCCGCGAGCTTGGCGATGACCGACCACGGCCCCTTCGCCGTCGTCACGTCGAGCCGGTACAACTGCCCGACGAGCCCGACACCCACTCCCATCGGCGCCGACGACACGGCCGTGACGTCCTCTTCGAGTGCGTCCGACAACCAGGCCGGCGTGAGGTCTTCGACAGTACGCGGAATCACGACTTCCTCTTTTCCTTCGGGCGAACGCCGGTGAGCAGTATCTCAGTCATCCGGCGCGGGGTCTCGACAAGCAGCGGGAACAACACATCCCGCTTCGGTAGCCGCACGTGGCGGCGATCACGTTCGATGCCGTGCACGATCGCGTCGACCAGCGTATCCAGCGGGATGTCGCGGACCAGTTGCAGGTGCTCCATACGGCGTAGCGCGCGCCGGGTCGGGTCGTGCGCCCGCAGGCTCTCGATCATGTCCGACTCGACCGGGCCGATCTGCACGAGCGTCGTGCCGATCGGCGAACCCTTCACCTCGGCGCGAAGTCCCGCGGTGAAGTGGCTGAGCCCGGCCTTCGACGCCGAATAGGGCAGCACGCCCGGAAGTGCGTTGGTCCCCGACAGCGACGACACGTTGACGATGTGGCCGCGCTTGCGGGCCCGCATGCCGGGCAGCGCCGCCCGGGTGAGCAGAATGGGAACGACGAGGTTGAGTGTGAACAGACGCTCGATCGCGACGGGGTCGAGCTGGGTCAGCTCACCGGTGAGGTCGACGGCCGCGTTGTTGACGAGGATGTCGATCGGGCCGTCGGCCTCGATGCGGGCGACCAGGTCGCCGAGCTCGGCGGTCTTCGTCAGGTCGGCGGCGTACACGTCGCCGCCGATCTCGGCCTGCAGCTTCTCGAGTGCCTCCCGGTCGCGGGCGACGAGCGCGGTGCGAGCGCCGCGCTCGGCGAGCCGGACCGCGAGCGCGGCACCGATCCCCCGTGACGCACCCGTGACGACCACCCGGGCGTCGCGCAGCTTCACTCGCCGACCGCCACGGCCCGGTCCTGTTCAATCGCGTTGAGTTCGGTGTACTCGATGCCGGTGTCGACGTAGTTCTCGTATTCGATGACGCCGATCTCCTGGAACCGCTGCCGCAGCCAGTTGTCGCGGTCGTCGAGGAGGCCGAGGCGCTTGCAGTTCGGCACGATCTTGGCGAACAGCATGCGCTGGAACAGCAGCTCTTCCTCGTTGTGCTGGCGGATGAAATAGGGCACGATCGCCCGGGCCGACACCCCGAGCCGTTCCCACACCTCTTGGTGCAGGAACCGGTCGCGCATGCGCAGCACACCCTCGTACACGAACTCCTGACGCTCCCGCAGTTCACGCCCGTCGAGGCCCGCGTACGCCTCCTGCAACGACAGCACACCGAACGCGACGTGGCGGGCCTCGTCGCTCATCACGTACCGGATGAGTTGCTTCAGCAGCGGCTCGGTCGTGGTCTGGTACATGGCGCCGAACGCGGCGAGCGCGAGCCCTTCGACGAGGATCTGCATGCCGAGGTACGTGATGTCCCAGCGCGAGTCGCGCAGGATGTCGTCGATGAGGGAACGCAGGTGCGCGTTGATCGGGTACCGGGTCGTGCACTTCTCGTCGAGGTACCGGCCGAACACCTCGACGTGGCGGGCCTCGTCCATCACCTGCGTCGACGCGTAGTACTTGGCGTCGATCCACGGCACGGTCTCGACGATGCGGGCCGTGCACAACAACGCGCCCTGCTCACCGTGGAGGAACTGGCTCAAGCGGTGGGAAAGGTTCTCGACGGCATACTGCGCGAACTCGGCGTCGCCCCAGGACGACACCGGCGAGCCCGGTTCATCGGCCACGGCGCGGATGTACTTCACGCGCGCGTCGTTCTGCGCGAACTCGGCAGCCGTACGCTCCGGGTCGACGTCGATCGACCAGTCGAGGTCGGTCGTGCCGTTCCACTGCGACGTCTTGGCCTTCTCGTACAGCTTGTTCAGCGCGGGCCGCGCGCCCTTCTCGTAATCCCACGTGAACGTGGCGTCGAACGCCCCGGCGACGGCATGGATCCGCTCGTCGTCAGCAGTGTTCACCTCGGAGAGAATCGCCTCGAGATCGTCATGCGCACGCATGGGGCCCATACTGCCCCACCCAATGGATGCGTCGATAGCCAACACACCACTGTTGGCTATAGACGCCTGCCGATGGGCGGCGGCCCAACCCGCGGAGGCTGCCGGC
>JANNHK010000300.1:0-6479 GCA_031404355.1 Actinomycetes bacterium | reverse complement strand
CGAGATCGATCTCGCGACGGATGCCTGGCAGGGAAACTATTGGCGGGGGAACTATTGGCGGGGGAATTACTGGCGCTAGTCAGACGACGCCGCGGCGATGAGCGGTCGAGACTGCTTCCGCTCGTGAGGACGCGTCGAGCTTGCGCAGAATGTTCGACACGTGTGAGCGAGCTGTGTGGCGGCTGACGCTCAGGATCTCGGCGATATCCGGGTTGCTCTTTCCGTCGACCATCAGACGGAGCACCTCGAGTTCACGCAGCGACAGTGGTTCGTCGCCGTCGACGGTCGTCCTCTCGGTACCAAGTCTCAACTGATGCGTGCGGGCCAGTGTCGCGATCGCAGACTCGAGCCCGGCGAAGCCGAATTGTCGCGCGCGAGCGCGTGCCTGCTTGAGCAGCGCGGTACCTGCTCCTACGTCGTCGGCGTCGAGCGCGGCTTGCGCCTCCCGCCAACGGAAGTACGTCTCCTCGTACGGCATCGAGATCGCGTTGAATGCCTCGGCCGCGGCCCGTGCCGTCTCGACGGCGTTCTCGTTCTTGAGGCGCGCGAGTTCGCCCTCGATACCTCGGGTATAGGCGAGCACCATCGGGTGCGGAACCAGTTCCTGTGCAACGGCCTGATGCCACACGGCAACAGTTGCCTCGGCCCGGGCCTGGGCGAGTTCGAGTGCGTCCAGCTGCCGCGTTGACTGCGCCACCGCAGCCGCGTCAGCTTCGATGCGGGTTGCAGCGAGCGCGAGCCAGCTGTGTGCGTACGTCTCGGTGTATCGGGCGACCGTTGCCGAACCCATGTCCGCCGCGCTTCGAGCTGCGTTGATGTCGCCTTTCCACGCGTACGCGTCGGCGCGCAGCGCGGCGAGTTGGATTGCGACTTCGAAATCTGTTGGCTCGGGGTTCCCGACACTCTCCGCGTCGAGCGCGGTGATCGTTTTGTCGTAGCCACCCCGGGCGCGTTCGAGCAGGGCTCGGACGACGGCCCGGAACCACGCCTCGTACCCTTCGGCAGGGAGCCCGTCGAGCAATGTGACGACACGCGCCGCCTCTTCCAGGCCACCGGTCTGGCAGGTTGCGAGCGCGCGCACGCAGCGGGCAGGTACCGCGTAGCGCTTGAGTCCGTACGTCTCGACGAGTTCGTCGACCTCGTCGAGGATCGTGAGCGTTGCGTGGAGATTCGGAATCGACTGGTTGAAGGCGGCACGGTTGTAAAGCGCGAGTGCAAGGGCCGAGTGCGCACCGCCTCGGCGCGCGATTTCCGCGGCTTCGAGGTACGCGGTGTCGGCGAGCGCGTATTCGCCCACGACTTCGTGATAGCGGGCTTCGACCATGTGCGCTCGCGATTCGAGTGCGGGGTCGTCGATCTCGGCGACGGCAGCGATCATGCGATCGGCTGCTGCTCGCGTCTCGGGCAGGGATTCCCGTCCGATCAGGTGCTCGACGTTGCTTACGAGAAACTGGGCGCGAGCGTGAGGGTCGACTTGATCGAGCGAAGGGACGAGATGCAGCGCGGCGAAGTCGAAGAGCTCCGTCGCTCGATCCGCGGTCCACATCAGCGGGAATACTCGACCGGCGACGTCGACGCCTCGCTTCGGATCGTCGCTCGCGCATGCTTCTTCGAGTGCGGCGCGTCCGAGATCAGCGGCGCGCTCGACCAGACCGGCGGTGCCCGCGGCCTCCCCGGCCGCGAGAAGCACGTCGACGTGGTCGACGTCGACAAATTCTGCCGGGGTTGCAACGGCGTCCCACCAGAACAGGGCGCGCTCGTACGCGTCGGAAGCGGCGTCGAACGCGTAGCGCTCCTCGGCTTGTTGCGCGGCGGCAACGAGCCATCTGAGCGCGGGCCCCGCGTCCGCGGACGCGTCCCAGTGGCGAGCCAGTTCGCCGATGTAGTCGATACTCATTGCGCGTTCGGGGTGGTCGGTCAGCGATTGCGCGATGGAGCGGTGCAGCGCGACCCGTTCGTCGGGGACGATGTCGTCGAGAACGGCTTGGCGTAGCAGTGCGTGGCGGAACGCGTAGCCGTCGATGTCGACGTCGACGAGCAACACGCCGATGTCGGTCGCGGCGCGGGCGGCGATCTGCGCCTGGTCGCTGTCCAAGCCGGTGGCGCCCGCGAGCCAACCCCGTGATGCGCGCGGGCCGATGAGCGCAGCGGTGCGGACGAGGTGGCGGGCGCCCGCGTCGAGTGAGTCGAACCGCACGAGCATGAGGTCGCGGACCGTCTCGGGCACGCGTTCCTCGTCGAGGGCAGCGACGAGTTCTTCGACGTAGAGGGGGTTGCCGTCGGCGTCCTGCGCGATGCGCTGGATGTCGGCCGGGCGGGCGTCTTCGCCGAGCAGCAGCGCGGCCATCTCTTCGGCGGCGTCTCCCGGGAGTGGTTGCAGGGTGATGCGGTGGCGGCCGAGCCGGCCAAGTTGGGCGAGCAGTGCGCGTTCGGAGGCCGAGTCCTCGGGGCGGTACGCCACGACGAGCAGTGCCGGCGCCCGCCGCAGGTTCGCGGCGACGTAGCGGAGGAGTTCGCGGCTGGCCGGGTCGATCCAGTGGACGTCGTCGATGAGCAGCACCAGCTTGGTGCGGGTCGCGACGTAGCGGAGCAGTTCGACGACGGCCTCGAAGAGCAGGTGCTGACCCGCCTCCTCGGCTTCGTCGCTCGGCGCCTGGGGTCCGAGCTGGGGGAGCAGTCGGGCGAGCTGGCCCCGCACCACCTCGGGCAGCGCCTCCAGGGGAATCGGGTCGGCCGCCCCGAGGAGCCACCACAGCGCGTCGGTCCAGGGGGCGTAGGCCACACCTTCGACGCACCCGCCCCGCACGACCCGGGCCTGGTCGGCTCGCGCCCCAAATTCGTCGAGGAGCCGGGTCTTGCCGATCCCGGCCTCGCCCCCCACCAGGACCAGAGCCCCGGCCATCTCGTCGACCTCGTCGAGGGCGTCGAACAGCGCGCGAAGGGGCTCATCTCGCCCGACTAGGTACGGCGTTCGCCCCCGCGTGCCCACAGGAGTCTCATTCTGGGTGCTCCAGCCTCACTCCGCCATAGGCCCGCCGAAGAAATCTCACGCTTAGTGGGCGGTCTGATGCATGTTGCGAACTAGCCACCCGTCGGATATTTACTAGGCCTTTGCTCCCGCATCCTGTGTGAAGTCACCGCATTGAGTGACACAGGACACGACAAGGGAGCTTCCCATGAAGCAGGTCTCAGTTCGCCTCGCAGTTCTCGCCACCAGCGCCATGGCCATCCTTCTGGCCGGCGGCGCTGGCATCAGCTTCCGCTAACCCCGGGAATCCGCTGCAAGCGGGGTATTGCCAGGCTTAGAAGTTGCGCTGAGGGCGGCCAGCTGCAGCGATAGCGACACGGCGAGGGCCCAGACCTGCGGGCCCTCGCTTTGTCGCGTCTGGCCCAGGCGCCATCGGGGAGAGGCTCGCCGGGCGATACCCCGAACTGCCCATTGTCTAGGTGTCGGCGACTGCCGATGAAAAGAACGGATGGCCAACGTCCGGGCTTTTCGCGCCTACTCAATTGCAATCGGCGGCCTCACTGCCGCGGTTGCAGGCGCGCTCGCACTGCGCGGACAGGTTCCGCCGGCGGCAACGCTCGCCCTGTTCGCGGCGCTCATGGTCTACAGCGAACACCGATCGGTTGAGGTCGCCAACGGAACGGCAGTCAACGCCGACTTCCTGATCATGATGGCGGCCGTTGTCGCAATGCGTGGCAGCGACGGTGCGGTGCTCGGGCCCCTGATTGTTGGCGCCTCGCGCGGTATCTACGTTCCCCTTGTCAAGGAGCGATCGTGGAGCGTCATCGGCGCCAACGCAGCAAGCGGGGCGTTGGCTGCGGCTGTCACGGCTGTGGTGCTCGCCGCGCTGCCTGAAAGCGCGATCGAACGCATGCCCCAGGCGCTAGCAACTTCGGTTGCCATGGCGGCGCTGTGCGCGTGGGCACTGGTCCTCGTTGTCGCCATAGGCTTCGTCGCCCGTGGGTTGCGAAGCCCCCGAGACTTCATCGCGATGTTGTTGTCGCCCGTCGTCGAGTCGCTTCCGTTCCTGATGCTTGGGTTCTTCCTTGGCGCCATGTATCTCGACCTCGGCGCGTCGGTCATGATCCTCATCGTTGTTCCGATGTTCATTGCGCGCGAGATGTTCGCGTCCTACATGAAGGTGAAGGACGGGCGCGACGAGACGGTGAAGATGCTGATTGGTGCGCTGGAGACGAAGGACCAGTACACGGCGGGTCATTCGGGGCGGGTGGCGACGTACGCGCAGTACATGGGTGAGGAGTTCAAGTTCGGGCCGGGGCGCATGGAGCGGTTACGGTTCGCGGCGCTGATGCACGACATCGGCAAGCTCGTGGTGCCGAACCACATTCTGAACAAGCCGGGGAAGCTCACCGAGGAAGAGTTCGCGAGGGTTCGCCTGCACGAGACCGTCACCGGGCAGATGTTGAGCCACATCGAGTTCTTGCGGCCGATCGCCGAAGCCACGCACAGCGACGCGATGAGGTTCGACCCCGACGACAACGATCATCCGATCGAGCCCTACATGGTGATGATCGCCGACGCCTACGACGCGATGACCTCGACCCGCTCCTACCGTAAGGCGCTCTCGCAGGAGATCGCGTTCCAGGAACTGCGCGACAAGTCGGGGACGCAGTTCCACCCCGAGTGTGTCGAGGCGCTGATCCGCGCGCTCGAGAAGCGCGGCGAGGTCCACGGCGCCGGCCACGAAGAACAGAGCGAGTTCATGAACGCCCCCGAAGCCGGCCTCGGTTCCGCCGGTCTCGGCGACCTCATCACCACCAGCGAGACGTAGCGCTCCCGGCGCCGGCCGCAGTTACACTCGGGACCCTGGGCCTGACCGTCGCGTTGGCATCTACCGTGGACGTACACAATGGAAGCAATGAGCAGCAGCGAAGACCTCCTCGAAGCCCGCCGCCTCCGCCGCCGAGCCGGTGACCCGCGACTGAGCGACGCTGACCGCGCGATCTTGGCTCGCATTACTACCGGCGACCTCGCAGACGAATTCCAAGCCGCGCTGGACAACGACTTGGCTTACGATCCTCTCCTCGGCGGTCAGTCTCACGACGACGACTGACCCGTCGTCCGAGTCGACGTGATCGTTATCGACGAGTACCTCGCCGTGCGCGTCATCAACGGCGACTGGCCGGGCACACTGCCCGACGACGACGACTTGGCGTTGCCGGTGTCGCGGCACTGGCGGTTACTGCAACGCTTGCACGCCCCTGCGGGCGGTCAGCTATCCAAGGTGCTTGCCGCGCTCAGTCCGGCTGGTAGGCAGGCGGTCCGTCACCCCCATCCCGAGATGCTTCAGATACTCGACCCGCGCCCGCTTCTTGACGAGGCGGCGGCGATTGCAGCGCGGCATCACGCCGGCGGACTCCTCGTCGCCGAGACACTCGCGTCCGGTCTCGTGCACGGCCGCCAACTGTGGTTCGGCACCGAGCACAACGTTGGTCGTCGCCTCGCCGAAACCGCCGACGCGCTCGGCATCGCGGTCCACGTCGTTCCCTGAACGCGGCGGTGACGCTGCGCGAGTTTGCACGCGCATACTGCGAACTAGACGGTTGTCGGATACCGCAGACCGCCGCGGGAGACGAGGCTTTACGCAGTCGCACAAATCGGTGGCGCGTCTCCCTCGTTGCGGTCCAGTGGACCGCGGCCTCTCTCTCGCCTCCCCAAGAGCGGCTTTCGCCACGGCACGGTTGGGGCGGGTCGTGGCGGCGACACGAAGTGGCGAGGGTCGCAGACCTGCGGACCCTCGCCACTTCATGTTCCGGGGACTAGCGCGCCGAGCGTCGGCGCAACAGCAACCCGCCCGCCACGACCAGGCAGCTCCCGAACCACAGCAGCGCGAGGTCGGAACCGGTGCGAGGGAGGCTCACGCCCGTCGAACTCGAACCCGAACTTGCCGCGGTGGCCGGGGTCGGAGGCGCGGCGGCCGTCGGCGGCCGCGTCGTCGTCGACGTCGAACTTCCGGCGGCCGCGACCGACGGCGCGCTCGACGATGTGGTGCTCGCGGGCGCCGTTGTCGTGCTGGTGGAACTCGGCGAACTCGTCGACGTCGAACTCGACGTCGTCGTCGAACTACCGGGGACCGTGCTCGTCGTCGACGTGCTCGTCGTGGCCGGCACCGTTGTGGTGGAGGTCGACGTGGACGTGGACGTGGAGGTAGACGTAGAGGTCGACGTACTCGTCGACGACGTTGTCGAGGTCGATGTGCTCGTGCTCGTTGTCGAGGGCACGGTCGTGGTCGTCGTCGACGAGGTGCTGGTGGTCGTCGTCGGCGGGACCGTCGTGGTTGTCGACGACGTCGTGGAACTGGTGCTCGTACTCGTGGACGTACTCGTCGTCGGCGGGACCGTCGTCGAAGTCGTGGACGTGGACGTGGACGTCGACGTCGACGACGAAGAAGTCGAAGTCGAAGTCGAAGTCGAAGAAGTGGAAGTCGACGTCGTCGTCGTGCCCGTCGTGA
>JANNHK010000299.1:0-2730 GCA_031404355.1 Actinomycetes bacterium | reverse complement strand
GACAACCTCGGCCCCGATCGTCGTTCTGGGTGCGCGTATCTGTTTCCAGGAACAGATACGCGTACCCAGAACGGGTTTACGGCGAGCCCCAGCCGCCGCCGCCGGGGGTCAGCATGCGCAACACGTCGCCGGCTTGCAGGCGGATCGTGCACTTGTCGGCCAACCGCTGCGCGTGCGACTCGTCGCCCAGGGGCAACAGCCAGTTCTCACCACACGCGCCCGGACCACCACCACCCGCGAGTCCCCATGGGTGTGAGTCCCGGCGTTCGGTCACGAGCGAGACGGTGACGGCTTCGAGAATTTCGAGTTCGCGCACGATGCCGTCGCCACCGGGCGCGGCGCCCGCGCCGCCGCTCCCCTCGCGCAACCCATACCGGCGCACGCGCATGGGGTACGCACGCTCGAACGCTTCCACCGGCGTGTCGCGCGTGTTGGTCATGGCGGTGTGCACGCCGCTCATGCCCGCGTGCCCGCCGGGGCGGCCGCCCTGCCCGCCACCGATCGTCTCGTAGTACACGAACGACGCGTTGCCGATCAGCACGTTGTTCATCGTGCCCTGCGACGCGGCGCCGACACGATCGGGCGCGGCTTGCGCCAGTGCGCCGAGGCACACGTCGGCGACGCGCTGGCTGACTTCGACGTTGCCCGCACCGACCGCGACCGGCGGCTGCGCGGCGACCAAGGAGCCGGGCGGCGCCACAACACGGACCGGGCGCAGCGCGCCGCCGTTAGCCGGCATGGTCGGGTCGGTCGCCGAACGCAGCGCGAACGCGACAGCGCTGACCGTCACGGCTTCGACCGCGTTGACCGTTCCCGCCCGCTGTTCGTCGGTGCCGGTGAAGTCGAACGTCACGGTGTCGCCGGCGACCGTGACGGTGACCACGACGCGAGCCGGGCGTGAACCGTCGGGCCCGCCCGTGGAGTCGAGCACGTCCTGGAACGAGTAGATGCCGTCGGGCAGCGTGTGCAGCGCGGCGCGCATGCGGCGTTCGCCGTACTCGATGACGTCGGCGAACGGTGCGCCTGCCAGTTCCCACAGCCGCTCGGCGCCGACCTGATTCGCGCCGCGCTGCGCGTCGAGATCGCCCCGCCGCTCGTCGGGTGTGCGCGAAGACGCGACGAACACGGTTTCGATCTCGGGCGTCAGCAGTACGGGCGGGATGCGCAGGCCCTCTTGGTATATCTCCGTCGCCTCCGGTGGCATCGACCCGGGCGCCATGCCGCCGAGGTCGGCATGATGGGCCCGGTTCGCGACCCACCCGACGAGCGCGCCCGCGTCGGTGAACACGGGCGCGACGAGCGTGACGTCGTTCAGGTGCGTCCCGCCGGCGAACGGGTCGTTGACGATCACCTGCTGTCCGGGCTCGATGCCTGCCCCGCACGCGTCGATCGCGGCGCGCACGGCCGCGGGCATGGAGCCGAGGTGCACCGGAATGTGCTCGGCCTGCACGAGCAGCGTGCCGTCGGCCGTGAACAACGCCGCCGAACAATCGGCCCGCTCCTTGATGTTCGGGCTATACGCGGCGCGCCGCAGCACCGCGCCCATCTCCTCGGCGATCCCGGTGAGCCGGGCGATCAAGACCTGCAGCGAGGCGGGATTAAGCACGGGTCATCACCCACGCGCCCAGTTCGCGTGGCTCGGCGATCCAACCGTCGGGCACCCACACCGTGCAGTCCTCTTCAGCCACGACCGCCGGACCCGTAACGCGGGCCCGCACGATCGGGGGAAGGTCGACCACGTCGAGCGGCGCGGCCGCCGTGGCCCGCGCCCGCACCGCGACGACTTCGACCGGCGCGCCCGGCCGGGCATGGCCGTTGCGGCGTTCGTGCTCGGCCGGGAAGTCGGACGGTGTCGGCACCGTCAGCTCGTGACTCTGGCCGACGTAACGGCAGTCGACCGCGGTCTCGACCGTCGCACCCGCACCGACCAGCGCAAGCGCCTCGGCCGCAACGTCGTCGAGCGACGCGGGCGACGAATGCACAACTTCACGCCGACGCGGGGAACACAACACGCCGACCGCGCTCAGCACACCCGCCCGCGGCGGCACGATCACGACCTCCATGCCGAGCGCGTCGGCGATCGCACACGCGTGCAACGGGCCCGCGCCACCGAAGGCGACCAGCGCGAGCGAACGTGGGTCGACACCACGCTCGACCGTCACCGCCCGCACGGCTTGCACCATCGACGCGTCGACGACGTCGACCGCGCCGCGCGGGTCGATACCGGCCCGTTCGAACGCCGCGCGTGCCGCTCCCAGGTCGAGCCGCCCCAACCCGGGAAACGCGGCCTGGGCACCCATGGCCGCCGGCAGACCGTATCCCATCGTGCCGAGACCGCCCGAAGTCAGCAGCGTACGCGGCTTGTTGAATTTGAAAAACTGGGCCGTCCACATCTGGTGCTGGCCGACATCCGTAGAGATGATCGCATCGTCATCGGACAATTCACGCAATTTCTGGATGACAAACTGCGGCTTGATGATCGTGCTGCTCTGCTTGTAGGAGAGGGGGTGCTTTTCCTTCCAGGCGTCGATATCCGCATGCCACGGAGCAAGATCCGCCGTAAAATCTGCCAGTTTCTCTTTGCTCTTGTCGGCCTGCTTGATCATCTTGGTCAGCACGTCCTTGACGTCGCCGACGATCGGCAGGTCAACGCGGACATTTTTCTTGATCGATGTCGGGTCGACGTCAATATGGATGATTTTAGCATTCGGGGCAAACGTCGAGAGCTTG
>JANNHK010000298.1:0-6885 GCA_031404355.1 Actinomycetes bacterium | reverse complement strand
AGTACGAAGAGCAATTGCGCTCGCTCGGCGCGCATGGCGCGGGTGCAGCCCTGACCCTGTTGTGGGCCGGCGCGTCGCGCTGGGAACGCTGGTGAGCCTCGTGTTCGAGAACACCGACACGATGCGCTGGCAAGTGCAGGAGATGGCGCGCGCCGAGCGCATGCTGCGCGACGACCAGATCGAGACCGAGATCGCGACCTACAACGAGTTGATCCCGGAAGCGTTCGAGCTGTCGGCGACGATGCTCATCGAGTTGCAGGCCGAGGAGCAGCTGCGCGAGTGGCTACCGAAGCTGGTCGGTATCCACCGCGCGGTCGTGATCACGTTGCCCGACGGGTCGCAGGTCCGGGGCGTGGCCCAGGACGAGGACCGGCTGACCCGCGAAAACACGACACCGGCCGTGCACTTCCTGAAATTCGCGTTCGCGCCGGCGCAGGTCGAGACGTTCGCGGCCGGTCCCGTGCGCGTCGGGATCGATCTCCCCGCGTATCTCGAGGAAGCAACGCTCACCGACGCGCAGCACACCGAGCTCCTGGCAGACTTGCGCGGATGACCGTTCGCATTCCGATCCACCGTCTCGATCCGACGTTGCCGTTACCGGCATCGACCCACGCCGACGACGCCGGGCTCGACCTGTACGCCCGCGAGGGTGCCGTGCTCAAGCCCGGTGGCGGCCGCGCCGCGATCCCGACCGGCATCGCCATCGCAATCCCGCCCGGCTACGGCGGGTTCGTCCAACCCCGTTCGGGGCTCGCACTCCGCCACGGCGTCAGCATCGTGAACACGCCCGGACTCGTCGACTCCGGCTACCGCAACGAGATCGGCGTGCTCCTGATCAACACCGACCCGAGCGAGTCGTTCGAGGTGCAGCGCGGCGATCGCATCGCCCAACTCGTGATCCAACGGGTCGAGACCGTCCGCTGGGACGAGGTCGAGGCACTCGACGACCACGACCGCGGCCTCGACGGCTGGGGGTCCAGCGGCCGCGCCTGATTGACTGCCGGCATGCACGACCGCCGGTTCCGGTTCGGGGTGATGGTCACGAACGTCGGTTCCGGCAAGGAGATGTCGGAACTGGCCCGCCGGGCCGAAGGGCACGGCTACTCCACACTGTTCGTGCCCGACCACTTCGTCGACCACCAGCTCGCGCCCACGGTCGGCCTCGCGCACGCCGCCGCGGTGACCGACACGTTGCGCATCGGGCCACTCGTCCTGGGCAACGACTACAAGCACCCGGTCGTCCTCGCCCGCGAAGTCGGTTCGCTCGACCTGCTCTCCGACGGGCGGCTCGAACTCGGCATCGGTGCGGGCTGGATGACCGTCGACTACGAGAAGGCGGGCATGGCGCTCGACCGGCCCGGCGTGCGCATTGCCCGGCTCGCGGAGTCGATCACGATTCTCAAGGGTCTGCTCGCCGACGGACCGTTCACCTTCCACGGTGAGCACTACCGCGTCACCGACCTCGACGGGCGGCCCAAGCCGGTACAACGGCCGCATCCGCCGTTCCTGATCGGCGGTGGGGGGCCGAAGATCCTCGCTCTCGCGGCAAAGGAAGCGCAGATCGTCGGTATCAACGCCAACCTGCGATCCGGGGAGCCGACGTCGCCCCGACGCCGCGCACTCACTCGTACCCGCCGCGACCGACGAGAAGCTGGCGACGCTGCGCGCCGCCGCCGGCGATCACTTCGACGAACTCGAAATCCAGACCCTCGTCGGGTTCGTGCACGAGACCGACGACGCCGCGGGCATCGTCGAAGGTATGGCCGGCGCGTTCGGCGTCACCCCCGACGACGCGCGGATGGCACCGGTGACACTCGTCGGAACGCAGGGCGAGATGATCGAACTGCTCGAACAGCGTCGCGCCCGCTGGCAGATGTCGTACCACGTGGTGGGGTCGGACGTGATCGATTCGTTCGCGCCGATCGTCGCCGAGCTTGCAGGAACCTGAGGAGGAAACGATGCCGGGTCCGTTCCGTTTCGGTGTGCAGGTGTCGCAGGGCGAGTCGATGGCCGACTGGCGCGACAAGGCGCGCAAGATCGAAGACCTCGGCTACTCGACCCTCTTTATGCCCGACCACTTCGGTCAGGAACTCGCGCCGATGCCCGCGATCGCGATGGCGGCCGCGAGCACCACGACCCTGCGTGTCGGTTCGCTCGTGTTCGACAACGACTACAAGCACCCCGCAATCCTCGCGAAGGAAGCGGCCACGATCGACGTGCTCACCGACGGTCGCGTCGAGCTCGGCATCGGCGCGGGGTGGATGAAGACCGACTACGACGCGCTCGGGTTGCCGTACGACCCGCCCGCGGTGCGCGTCGACCGCTTCGAGGAAGCGCTCGCGATCATCAAGGGCTGCTTCACGGGCGAGCCGTTCACGTACCACGGCGAGCACTACCGGGTCACCGACTATGCGTCGTTCCCGAAGCCGGTGGGCCCGCTCCCGATCCTGATCGGCGGGGGCGGTAAGCGGGTGTTGTCGATCGCGGGGCGCGAGGCTGACATCGTCGGCATCAACCCGAACCTGCGGGCGGGTGAGATCAACGCCGAGGCCGCGCGCGACTCGTTGCGCGAACAGACCGACCGGAAGGTGCAGTGGATACGGGAAGCGGCCGGTACCCGGTGGGACGATATCGAGATCCAGATGCGGTTCTTCGTCTGCAAGATCACCGACGACCGGAACTCGTTGGCCGAGGCAATCGCACCGATGTTCGGCGTGGGTCCCGACGAAGCGCTCGAATCCGGCGCGGCCCTGGTCGGCACGGTCGAGGAAGTGATCGAGCAACTCCAGCAGCGGCGGGAACGGTGGGGATTGTCGTACGTGGTGGTCGGCGACGAGAATGTCGACGAGTTCGCGCCAGTGGTTGCCAAGCTGGCCGGTTCCTAGTTCATCGAGGGAGTTCCCATGCGATTTCGTAGGCCGACCATCCGGGGCGCCGTAGTCGTGATGACGGTGGTGGCGACGCTCGGAATTGCAGTCGCAGACACCGCGGATGCCGCGGGAGTCGGACCCCGCATCACCGTGTCGGTGTCGGGCACCACGTTGCGGATCCGTGATTCGTCGCAGGGCAGCATCAACGAGATCAGCTTCGACAACTACATCGACGTGAAGGTCAAGCGCGACGAAGGTCTGGCGTACATCGCCGAGGAAGGCGACGTGATCGCCGGCGCGGGCTGCGTCGCCGGCGAGTTCGAGGAGGACACGAGCGCCGGGAATCCCGAAGACCTGTGGAACCCGAACTGGACCACCTACGACGTCGTCTGCGCGATCGACAACGTGAAGCGGGTCGACATCAACGCGGGCAAGGGCGATGACATCGTCGAGGTCATCCTTTCGCACGTTCCGGTCAAGATCGTCGGCGGCGCCGGAAGTGACGACCTCCAGTACTGGTCGTACTTCGACGAAGGAGGACCGTTCATTCCGTACTTCTCGACGTCGAACATCAACGGCGGCCTCGGAGACGACTACATCATCGGTGGGCGTGGCGACGATGTGATCAACGGCGCGCGGGGCTTCGACCAGATCGAAGGTGTGTGCGGCGTCGACAGGATGTACGGCGGCTCCGACGACGACACGATCTACGCCGACGAGACCATCTGGGGCATCGGCGACTGCGGCCCGATCGCCGACTACGTCAACTGCGGGGACGGCGACGACTTCTACGAAGGCGACGTACTCGACCTCGCGGTTGGTTGCGAGTAGCGCCGGTCAGTCGTAGATATCTGCCATCGGTAGTGGGTAGCGGCTGAGCGCCGGGATGACGCGCGCCGAATCGCCATCCCAGTTCATCGTCGCGATCTGCGCCGCCGAACGGCGACTCGAAAGCGCGCGAAGCACGTCGAACGCGGCGCCAGTGAGTGTGGCGACCACCGGGCCGGCACCGAGTTCGTGCGTCTCGGCGCCGACGTGGGCAGCAACCGTACCGACACCGGTTTCCGTCAAACCTTGCGAACTGGAAGCGAGGTAGAAGTCGAGCGCGACGAGGACGGTCGATTCGTCGCGGTCGGGCGTCAGCCCGAGCGCGCTGCGTACGTCCTGGGTGTGGGCGTGGAGGTCGGCGACGTAGTGACTTCCGATCTCGTAGCCCAGCGCGCGCAGTCCTTCTTCGAATCGCGCCGCTTCGCGGTCCCACTCCGCCGCCATCGTCTCGACATCGTCGCCGAGTCGCTGTTCGACCTGAGCCGACGTCCATGCGTCGGCGGTGCCGGGCCCGAAGTGGAGGGCATTCAGGTCGGCGGTGATGCCGACAACGTGAGCGAGCGCGTCGCGCACGCGCCACGCCGGAGTCGCGGGCACGACGGTGGCGAGTTGCTCGGGAGAGCAGCCACGGAGCACGTCGAGAAACCGCTGCCGTAGCTTCTCGTACAGCTCGCCGGTATCGACGCTTGTGGCGCGCGGCGTGGCCTCGATGTCCATCAGTCGGCTCCGAACCGCTCCGGGATCCAGGCGAGGAGACGTTCGCGCACTTCGTCGCGCACTTCGGTCAGCAGGTGTCCCGTGTCGGGCAACATCACGATCTCGCCCTGACCGGCGATCATTTGCACGATACCGCTCGTTTCCGGCGGCAGGATCTCGTCGTTGAGTCCGTGCAACAAGAGCAGCGGCGCCTGCAGGTCGGACGCGTACTCGCACCCGGCCGACTGCGTCGCGAGGGTGACGACACCGCGGCAGTGACCGGCGAGCACGATGCCCGCCTGAATCGCCACCGCGCCGCCGAACGAGTGACCCACCGTCACGAACTCGCGCGCACCCGACCGGCTCGCGAGGTCGGCCGCCGCGGCCAGGTCGTGCACGCACCGGTCGAGATCGTTCGGCTTGCGGTACCCGACGCGAATGGTGGCGATGCCCTGCTCGGCGAGCGCGATACCGAGGTCGTGGTACAGGCCGTCGGCCGGGCCGAGGAGGCCACCCATGCCGCCCCCGCCCGTCACGACGACGGACACGGCGTCCCGTGGACCGTGCCACAGGAGTGTGAGCAACCCGCGCAACGTGTACATCTCGATGTGCCGCAACCCGGGAGCGATCTCGACCTCTTGCAGTGCGAGGGCCTCGAGCATTTCGAGCGGGGAGCGCGGCGCGTCGGTCATGATTGGCGTCCATGGGGGAGCGAGAGTTGGGCGACGTTGCGAGCCGGGTGCTCTTCGAGAACGACCGGGTGCGCATGTGGGAGATGACGTTGGCTCCGGGCGAGAAGTCCGCGACCCACCGCCATGACCTCGACTACATGCTCATCTTCCTCGAAGGCAACCGCATACGCGTCGACGTCGAACCCGATAGCGCCGGGCCGTACGCCGAGTCGATGGAGTTCGATGTGCCGGTCGGCCACGCGGTGTACGTCGAGAAGGGCGGCATCGAGACGGCGGTCAACGCGGGTACTTCGCCGTACCGCGAGATCCTGATCGAGTTGAAGGACAGCTAGAGCAGGGACTTCAAGACCTCGCGGGTGCGGGCGCGTTCTTCACGCGTTCCGTACTCGACGGCGACGAACTCGGTGACGCCCGCGTCGGCGAGCTGACCGACTGCTTTGCCGACGTGCGCCTCGTCGCCGATGATCGCGACGTCGGCCGGGCCCGCCGCGCCTTCACGGTCGAGCATGGCACGGTACGACGGAAGGAATCCGTACACCTGGAACTCGGTCGCGGCCTTCTCGCGTGCGGCGTCGGGTGCGTCGGTGACACACACGGGCAGGCTCGCACTGATGCGTGGCGCGGGCCGGCCCGCGCGTTCCGCGGCGGCCGAGATGGTGGGCACCGTGTACGACGCGAGAGTCGTCGGCCCTGTCATCCACGTCGCTGTACCGTCGGCAACCGATCCCGCGAGGTCGAGCATCTTTGGCCCGAGCGCGGCAACGATCACGGGGGGCGCGACGCGCCCCGCGATGTCGATGGTGCCCTGCATGCTCATGGTCTCGCCGGTGAACGCGACCGTGCCTTCGTGCAGGAGCGGGAGCAAGATCGACAGGTACTCGCGCATGTGCCGCAGCGGCTTCTCGAACGACAGTCCCCACATCGACTCGATCACGACCTGGTGCGACAGCCCGATGCCGAGCGTGAACCGGTTGCCGCTCGCGAGCTGCACCGCGAGCGCCTGTTGCGCCATCGTGATCGGCAGGCGCGAGTAGGTCGGCACGACGCCCGTCCCCAACTCGATGCGAGGAACTTCCCGGCCGATGATCGCGAGCACCGTCATGTTGTCGAGACCGAAGATCTGCGGCAGGACGAACGCCGCGAACCCGTCGGCCTCGGCCTGCCGCGCGTCGGCCACGACCTGGTCGATTGTGCGCCCGGCGGTGTCCCCGCCGAAGACCCCGATACGCATTGTCTCCTCCTCCGCCGTACCGGCCGGGAACCTAGCGCCCTCGGTATACTGACCGCCTCACGCGGACGTGGCTCAGCTGGTAGAGCACAACCTTGCCAAGGTTGGGGTCGCGGGTTCGAATCCCGTCGTCCGCTCCAAACGTTTCCGCATGTCAGCGGCCTTTCGGGGCCGCTGTTGCGCGTTTCGGAGCGTCGCAATTTCGGGCTCAGGCCGCAGCGAGGCCGCGGGAGTCGCGCGATAGGTCGCGTCGAGAGCGTCTGCGATGGCGGCACGCGCCTCCGGGAACAGATGGCCGTATCGATCGCTCGTCACGCGGATCGAGGAGTGGCCGAGGTAGGTCTTCACCTCCTCGAGGTGCCGGCCCGCGGCGATCAACAGCGCCGCGCACGTGTGCCGCAAGTCGTGAAAGCTCACGCCCTGGGGGAGCTCGGCGGCCTCGACCGCGCGCGTGTAGTGCCGGTGGCGGAAGTTGTGGTGATGAACCGGTCCGCCCTCGGCCGCGGTGAAGACCCAGCCGTCGGGCGACGGGTAGCGGCCGATGTGCTCGCCAAGCATCTGCGCGAGGAAG
>JANNHK010000297.1:0-1635 GCA_031404355.1 Actinomycetes bacterium | reverse complement strand
GAAGATGCCCTTCCACATGTCGAGCGGGTTGCTGCCGGTGTCGTTGAAGAGTTCGTCGCCCGGCCACTCGTTGGCCGTGATCTCGTCGACGAGCGGATGTTCGGGTGCGAGCACCATGTACGTCGCGCCGAACACGGTGTCGGGCCGGGTGGTGAACACGTCGATGCTCACGTCTTCGCGGCCCGAGACCGGGAAGCTGATGGTTGCACCAGTGCTGCGCCCGATCCAGTTGCGCTGCATGTTCTTGATCGAATCGGACCAGTCGAGTTGGTCGAGGTCGGCGATGAGCCGGTCGGAGTACGCGGTGATGCGCAACATCCACTGCTTGAGCGGCCGTTTGTACACGGGGAAGTTGCCGCGGTCGCTGCGCCCGTCGGGCGTGACCTCTTCGTTGGCGAGCACCGTGCCCAGGCCGGGGCACCAGTTGACCGGCACTTCGGCGACGTACGCGAGGCGGTAGGCGTCGATCAGTTCGCGCTGCTCGGTGGTGCCCAGGTCGTCGAACGCGATGTCGTTCGGCGTCTCGAACCGGCCGGCGCGGAATTCGTCGACCAACTCGGTGATGGGACGGGCGCGATCGGCGACGTCGTCGTACCACGAGTTGTAGATCTGTAGGAAGATCCACTGGGTCCAGCGGTAGTACGCGACGTCAGTGGTCGACGGGCCGCGCCGCGGGTCATGCGCAAGACCGAGGGCGCGCATCTGGCGCCGCATGTTCGCGACGTTCTGCTCGGTCGTGACGCGCGGGTGCTGACCGGTCTGCACCGCGTACTGCTCGGCCGGCAGCCCGAACGCGTCGTAGCCCATCGCGTGCAGCACGTTGCGGCCGCGCATGCGCTCGAAGCGCGAGTACACGTCGGTGGCAATGAAGCCGAGTGGGTGGCCCACGTGCAGGCCCACACCGCTCGGGTACGGGAACATGTCGAGCACGAAGAGCGGCGGCCGATCGGCCACGCCCCGCGGGTCCTCGGCAAGAAGCCCGCTGCGGTTCGGGGTCCAAAACACGCGTTCCGTGTCCCAATAGTCCTGCCACCGACGTTCGATCTCGCCGGCGAGACTCGCGTTGTACCGGTGCTCCGGAATCTCGGTGCTCACGGAAGGAAAGCGTACCGGCGGTCCGCTCAGTAACCCCTGGTAATGTTGGCGCTCCCTCGGGGGTGTAGCTCAGTTGCTAGACCGCTTGCATGGCATGCAAGAGGTTCGAGGGTTCGAGTCCCATCACCTCCACCACCACTCGCACACCACGGGAGGAACCGTGGAACGGCCGCCCATGCGAGTTTCCGGACCGGTGCTCGACGCCGCCGATCCGATAGCACTCGCCAAGTTCTACGAAACGCTGCTCGGTTGGACCATGACCGAGTGCGAAGGTCCACGACCGGGCGATCCGCCCGAAGCCGGCTGGGCCCGGCTGCGATCACCCGCGGGCGGCCAAAAGCTCGAGTTCCAGTGGGAACAGCACTACACGCCGCCCGTGTGGCCGCCCGTCGTCGGCGAGCCGCAGATGATGATCCACCTCGACATCCTCGTGAAGGATCTCGACGCGGGTGTCGCGTGGGCGGTAGCCGCGGG
This sequence comes from Actinomycetes bacterium, assembly GCA_031404355.1. Classification (GTDB taxonomy): domain Bacteria; phylum Actinomycetota; class Acidimicrobiia; order IMCC26256; family PALSA-610; genus JANNHK01. The sequence goes on along the minus strand of JANNHK010000297.1, from coordinate 66 downwards.
TGCGACCGTGGCCGACCACCAACCGCAGAAACCGGGCGATCACGTGATCATGCTCGACCCGGCGGG
>JANNHK010000296.1:0-2714 GCA_031404355.1 Actinomycetes bacterium | reverse complement strand
GCGTCGGGTTCGACGCGCTTGGCGTCGGGATCGATCGCACGGATCGTGGACTGCACGAACTGCACGCCCGGTTTGACGATGTCGCGATACGGGTGGCGAACCTGTTCGGGGAGCGCTCGCCCGAACATGACGTCCAGCTTGGAGAACCCGAAGACGAAGTCGTCGGTCTTGTCGATGAGTACGACGTCGATGCCGGCACCGAACTCTTCGGAAAGCCTCGTCGTCAGCTCAAGGCCCCCGAACCCCGCACCCAACACGACAACGCGCATAGGCGGCACGCTAATTCAGAACAGGTACTCCGGACCTACGGTCAGGCGGCGACGTAGCGCCGTACATCGACCACGACGCCGGCGTTCACTGCGCTCTCGCGCCAGGTCGAGAAGCCGTTGCGTAACGTCCGCCTCGAAGTAACGCTCGCCGCACGTCTCGCACACCGAGGCCGGTACGCCGGTGACGACGAGCGTCATTCCGTCCTGCGACATGACCTTATCGGCGAGGCCCGGCTTGAGTTCTCCCTGCCGACATACGGGACAGGTCATCGGGGCCGTCTTGCCTTGAAGGACGCGTCCCACCGGAGAAGCTCAGGCTCGTACACGGTGATGACGAAGGTGGTGTGATTCATCTCGTTCTCTCTGACCACGACGTGCAGCGGTCGGATGCCGGGGCGCCCAAAGACCAGCCGGGTTTCGTCTTCATAGTCCTCAATTGTTTCACACGCGGCCAGTGCCGCCTCCACGTGACCCCGTAGTTCCGAAGTGGAATCAGATGTTCGGGCCGACCACCGAGGCATGGTGAGCTTCCCAACCTTCTTCCAGTGCAAGCGGTACCGAGGAAGCGTTTCGTCCGGTGACGTGCGCAACTTTCGGGGCGCGATGTCCGGTCGAGTCGACAAGGGCCTGCTGATCACGACGGGAACGTTCTCCAAGGACGCTCGGGCCGAAGCGACCAGAGACGGCGCGCAGCCGATCGAGTTGATCGACGGCGACATTCTTTGCGACCTCCTGAAGCAGTTCGAGCTCGGAGTTCAGACGGTCCCTCGCATGGAGGAGGACATCACGATCAACCCGGAGTTCTTCGACGATATATAGCCGCGGCGCATGGCGCGACGCGAGCGCGCATCGATTACTCCTCCGTTAGTTCTGCGGGGCGCCGTAGAGCTCGGCTTCGATGTCCTCCTCGACGGGTGCGATGATCTCGTCTTCGCAGTCCGTCGCCACGACTGCGACGGCGCGTTCTTCACCTTGGAGTGCGGTGAGCGCGTCGAGGTCGGGTCCGGTCAGGGTCGTCGGGTCGGTGCCCTGCACGATGCCGTCGAAACGTTCCTTGAGGTCACGGGTGATGTCGTCGGGATGGTTGTAGTCGTGACCCGCGTCGCGCATGCATGTGGACCAGTCGGCCAGGGCTGTGACCATGCGCGGGTCCTGTTCGATCAGCACGTCGCCCGGATTGACGTACGTCGCGGTCAACTCCTCCCGGGTGAAGAACTCCTCGGCGGCGGCGCGGGTGCATCCGCCCGCACCGGCAAAGTTCTCGATCTCCAGCGCAACGGCGAGGGTCTGGTCGGGATCCTCTCCGTACAAGGCGCGGTTGTACGCGACCCTGTCGGCCTCGGGTAGGGCTTCGAAGATGCGGGCGTTCTGTTCGCCCAGCCCGTTGGTTCGGATGGGCTTGTCGAACTGGGTGGTGATCCCGAACCCGTACTGGTCCAGGTACTCCTCGTCGGACAGACCGGGCGCGGTCTCGTCGCTGTCCATCGCGGCCATGATCGTCGGGAAGTCGACCGGCACGTACTCGAACCCGGCGTCGGTCATGCACGTGGCGATCGTCGCCTCGACCTGCTCGACGCGAGCGCCGAGTTCCTCGAGCGTGAGCCCGAACTCCTCCGAGCCGAACTCGGGGGCCGCGCGGTCGTGCTTCGACGAGTCGGACGAGCCGGAACCGCCACAGGCGCCCGCGACGAGGACCAGGCCGGCGGCGACGATACGGATACGCGCTGCTCGTTCTCTTATCACGAGGTGATGAGAGAGCATCGTTGCTGAACTCCGGCTGAACCGGCTCCTGCGCTCAGGTGCGGTTCAGCGCGTGTTCAGGTTGCAGCGGCGACAGTCGGTTCGCATGAAACGTCGAACACTCGTGGCCCTCGTTGTCGGGATGGTCGTCGTCGCGTCGCTCGGCGGATGGATCGCCGGCTCCCGGATCCGTTCACCAGCCGAAGTCGCGGCGCGTACCGCGCCACCGACGGAATCGTCGATCCTCGTTCCGGCCGAGGAACGCGTCGTGTCCACCAGGGTCGTCACCCGCGGCACCGCGCGCTTCGGCCTTCCACAGCAGATCTCCATCACGCCGGCTGTCGTGAAGCCGGTCACGGGAGTCGTCGCTTCCATGCCACTCGCCGGGTCCAACCTGCACGAGGGAGACATCGTGTTGACCGCATCCGGGCGGCCCACATTCCTGTTGCAGGGTGATGTCCCGATGTTCCGCGATCTCGGCCCGGGCCTTTCCGGCGACGACGTCCGCCAACTCCAGGACGCGTTGCGCCGCCTCGGGTTCGATCCCGGTCCCTCAGACGGCGAGTTCAACGCCGACACGGAAGCGGCGGTGGGGGCGTGGTACCGCTCGAACAGCGTCGAACCGTTCGTCACTACCGACGAGCAGCTCGCCGCGATTCGCGCACTCGAAGCCGAGTTGGCGACCGCACAGGTCGAGATACTCGG
>JANNHK010000295.1:0-8393 GCA_031404355.1 Actinomycetes bacterium | reverse complement strand
CCCCGCAACACTGCGAGAAACGGCACGGTGACGATGCAGAGTGTCAGCGCGAGCGCACCGATTGTCCATGCGGTCGCGACGCGCCGGGAGGCGGCTGCGTCGGGTTCCGTCATGGGTTCCTTGATCGGCATCTCACCCGGTGACGGGTCTTATGTTCTTGGTGGGCGTAGGGTGGATCGGCAAGGACCGGCTTAGGGCGCAGCCGATCCGCCCTACATTCCGTGACGGACGTTATCTCAGTTCGTCCGCGCGACCCTGTGCCTCGCCCCAGAGTTCGGTGCACTCCGGATCATCCGGGCTCTCGGCAGCGCAGAACACTATGGCCGCGCCGAACTCTTCGATGTACCGGTGCGGCCCGTCGGTGTACGTAACGGAGAACCCGTCGATGGCAGCAGCGGGATGTCCGTCACTGAGCCCTCCCTCAATCATCACGATGATCTGCGTGCCGGGCAGGATCGGTCCGAACTCTTCGACCCCGAGAGGCGAGAACTCGGCAGAAGGCATACAGACCCCCTCGGTGTACTCGCCCGCGTGGCCGAGGTGTGTGCCGATGACCTCGAATCCGGGTGTGGCTCCCACCACGTCCATGGATTCGATCTTGACCTCGTTCCCGGCATCGTTCTGAAGGCCAATCATCCCATTCAGCCACGTCGTCCGGCCGGGCGTCATGGAGCGACACATCGCGCCCAAGCCCACCGTGCCTGCCGGTTCATTGATCGGACCATCGCCACGGAGAGGCGCACCATCGCCGTCAATGGCCGTGAGGACGACGCCAACTGTCGCGAGAAACGCGAGGAAGCACGCTCCCGTGAGAAGCCCACGACGCTTGCGATGCTCGGGCACGGACGTGGGTGTGGGTGTGGACGCCAACGGGGTGTACGTCATCCTCCGCCTCCCCGAGTCGTCGTCGTCGATCCAAACGGAGGACGAGTTGTCGTCGTATTGCTGGGCGCGGTCGTCGTTGTACTGGTCGCAATAGGAGGTCGCCAATTCTCGCCCATCGCTACGACTTCGGTATTCCCGTTCTTCACTGGAGCGAAGCGACCGCAGAGCCACATCGATATCGGACCGATATTCCACCACTGGTGAGAGACCTGCGTGCCCTCGGAACCGGCGATATCGAACCCTACCGTCACACCACCCGTAAAGGTTCCCTTCTGACCCGCGATCTCCTCGGTCACCGAGATCGACCGGGCATAGGAGGCGAAGGCACCGCTTTTACGCGTGACGTCGCCGCCGGGATCGATTCTGAAAGCAGTTTCGATCTTGCGGGCACAGCCGGGAACCGGCGTCTTTGTGAATGCCCAATCGCGCTCCCAGATGCCAGGTCCTACGACGGCGACCGTCTCAACGTTTAGCGGATCTTTCAGCGTCGGCACCAGACACACCAGCCCCCTACTGTGCATCGAAACAGTGATGTGGAATCGCTTCCCGCTGCTGCCCACCTTTGTCGAGAACGTCTCGAATCCGCCGCCGAGACCGGAACTCGTTCCGTCCGTCGTAGTCCCCGCCGCCTTGAACTTCAATGGACCTGCACCTCCGGTGAAGGCCCAGCTCGTACTGAAGGTCGACGTCTTCGATGTCTCGTACGTGAAAATTGAGTGCCAATATCGGTTGGGCTTCATGAGGTTCGTGCCGACGGTTGCTTCTGCATCGGGGAGGTCAATGTCCAACGCCCCGAAATGCAAGCATGGACCAAACGGAAACTCCTCAATGGGTCCAAAGCCCGCCGTGGCGGCGACGGAGCGCGTTCGCGCATTATTCGTCGTTCCCGTTTCCCCCGTTGCTGGAGCGGAGTGCATCACCACGTCAGACGGTCGTTCGCCCGGTACGCCGTCCGTCGTTGATGCGGACGCGCGCATCGCTCGCTCAGAGGTCGTCCCGATCGTGGGGTCGATGGTCGTCAACACTCCGTTGTCCCACCACACCGTGTCGGTACTGATTGCGAAGTTGCCGGGGCTCGATGCCACGATCATCAACGACAGCGCACCGGTCTCGTCGCGCATGTAGTCGAGCGCCGGATCGAACTCGCCAACCAGTACGAACTCGCCTGACGCGTCCACCTCGTCGTAAGCGATCGGCACCATCAGTTGCTGCTGCTGTGCGAGCGTCGGGTTAGGTGCTGCACCAGCAGAGAGTTCAGCGAACCGTGCGGGCTGGGGTTGCACGTAAGCCACAACTGAGCCCTTGGTCGGTTCTCCGGATGGATCCACGAGTCGCCCGCGCCACAGTTCTTGGGAACCCCGGTCAGGGCTCGGCCGCGCGTACGCCACGACCGACCCGGCCTGCGGCGTACCGTCCGCCGCGACGAGACGGCCCCGCCACAGCTCAGGAACCCCCCCGCTCGGGTCGGCCAACTGCTCGCCCGAGCGGTCGGCCCACGCCGCCGTCGCGCCCGACAACACCCCGACTGCGAGCACCAACGCCGCGGCACTCCGCTTCATGCCCCGCATCCCCGCCATGTTTCCCCCTCCTCCGGTGCCCAGCATGCGCCCGGCCCGCGCTCAACTCCATCGGCCGGGTGGCCAGTTCGCACCGCGCGCTTGGAACCTCACGTAGCGTGAGCGGCGGGCCGAGGAAGTGGCGTACCGAGTCTCAGAAGAAGCGGCGGAAGTCCGTCGACGAGCGGAACGTGAGCGCGGGCATACGGGTGACCAGGAACGGGCGGCCGTCGATGGAGCTGACGCGCTTGCGGTAGACGAAGTGCTCGGTGACGACGAGTTCGACCCGGCCGTCGAGGAGGGCCTCGATCACCTTCAACGCGTCGTCGTGGCCGGCGACCCGCTGGCGCTCGGGGGGCCACGAGACGAACACGAACCGTTCGCCGACCTCCAGCTCGATCCCGGGCAACGCGGGGTCCCGGTTGGGGATCACGACCCGGGCCTCGGTGTCGTGGCCGACCACTTCGACACGCCCGCGGTCGACGGCGGGCCGCTCCACCGCGTCCAAGAGTTCCTCGAGCCGGTCGAGGAACTCCCGGATCGCGGGCGTGAGGGACACGGCTGCTAGTCTGCCCAGCCGATCAACACACCGAAGACCTCCGGTCTCTCCAATACCCATTGGTACGAGGTAATGGGCGCAGCCCGCCGGACGAGGTGACCCCGGGAAGCACGACCGTGTCGTGCTCGCGCCGTGGCGTCTCGTCCACGTGAGCGCTCCCGAGGGGATGCACATGCCGACCAAGGCACCCGAGACGAGCCGGCAGCTCCAACGCAAGGCTGCCGTCATCGACGAGATCAAGCAGCGGCTCACCGACTCCGACGCGGCCGTGCTCACCGAGTACCGCGGGCTCACGGTCCACCAGATCGCCGAGCTGCGCGCCGCGCTGCGCCCGGCCGCCACCGACTACAAGGTCTTCAAGAACACGCTGGCCCGCCGGGCCGTCTCCGACGTGGGCATGGACGACGTCGCGTCGATGCTCGAAGGCCCCGTCGCCATTGCCTTCGTGCGCAAGGAGGGCGGCGACCCGGTCACGGCCGCCAAGGCGCTGCGCGACTTCGCCAAGATCCACCCGGCGCTCGTCCTGAAGGGCGGCATGCTCGGCGTGCGGCCCCTCTCGACCGCCGAGGTCGAGGCCCTGGCCGACGTTCCGCCCCGCGAAGTCATCCTCGCCCGCCTCGCGGGTGGCTTCCAGGCGCCGCTGGTCAAGGCGGCCGGGCTGTTCCAGGCGTTCACCCGCAACTTCGCGTACGGCCTGAAGGCGTATGCGGAACTGCGGGCCGAGTCTGAGCCGGCAGTGGCGGCCGCTCCCGAGCCGGCCCCCGAGGCTGTAGCCGATCCCGAACCGGCCGCCGACGCCCCCGAGGCGCCCGAAGCCGACGCCGCCGCCGAAGAGACTGCATCCGAACCCGAACCTGACGCCGGCGCCGAGAGCGCCGAACCGACCGAGTAACTGAGGAAGGCACACGCAATGGCAACCATGAGCACGACTGACCTGCTCGACGTCTTCAAGAACATGACGGTGCTCGAGCTGAACGACTTCTTGAAGGCGTTCGAAGAGGAATTCGGCGTCACCGCGGCCGCGCCGGTCGCAGTAGCCGCCGTGGGCGGTGCCCCCGCCGCGGAGGCCGTGGAGGAGAAGGACGAGTTCGACGTCGTCCTGCTCGCCGCGGGCGACAAGAAGATCCAGGTCATCAAGACGGTGCGCGAACTCACGAGCCTGGGCCTCAAGGAGGCCAAGGACCTCGTGGACGGTGCACCCAAGCCGGTCCTCGAGAAGGCGTCGAAGGAAGACGCCGAGAAGGCCATGGCCAAACTCGTTGAGTCCGGCGCCCAGGTCGAACTCAAGTAGGAACAAAACGGACGCTGGCTGGAAAGCGACCGTGAAATTCGGCTGGGTGCCGAGAGAAGTAGTTGTCACCCGGCCGGTGCCGTCGTATCCTCCGCGCCAGATCGCAGGGGCTTGCCGCTGCGCGCTTGGGGTAATTGGCACTGAGCATGGCCTGGGGCTATGCTTTCTCTAGCCGTGTTTGCCCGCCCGCGTCTTCTTCGTTTCCCGGCCTTTTTCCCAGCCTTTTTCGACGCGCGCCCGGAGCACCCCGGTTACCCCGCTGCGTGACCCTCGATTGGAGTGACGTTGGCTCGTCTCGCGTCCCGTGAGCGTTTGTCCTTCTCAAAGCTGCGCGAGGTCAAAGACCTCCCCAACCTGATCGAAGTCCAGACGGACTCGTTCAAATGGTTCCTCGACGACGGTGTCGCCGAGGTTCTGCGCGACATTTCGCCGATCGAGGACTTCACCGGTCAGCTCAAGCTCGAACTGACCGACCACGTCTTCGACCCGCCGAAGCACTCCGAAGACGAGTGCCGTGAGCGCGACATGACGTTCGCGCGCCCGCTGTTCGTCACCGCGCGGTTCATGAACGCGCAGACCGGTGAGATCAAAGAGCAGACGGTCTTCATGGGTGACTTCCCGATGATGACCGCGCGCGGCACGTTCATCATCAACGGCACCGAGCGCATCGTCGTCAGCCAACTCGTCCGGTCGCCGGGCGTGTACTTCGGCGTGAACGCCGACAAGACGGCACCGGAGAAGGAGATCATCGACGCCAAGATGATCCCGAGCCGCGGTGCGTGGCTCGAGTTCGAGGTCGACAAGAAGGACATCGTCTACGTCCGCATCGACCGCAAGCGCAAGCAGCCGATCACGATCCTGCTCAAGGCGCTCGGGTTCGGCGAGAGCGAAGAGGAACTCCTCGGGCTCATCACCGACGAGCTGGGCCGCCCGTACGAGTCGATGCGCAACACGCTCGACAAGGACAACACGGCCACGGTCGACGAGGCCTTCATCGACATTTACCGCAAGCTGCGCCCCGGCGAACCGCCGACGCCCGACTCGGCACGCGCGCTGCTCGACAACCTTTTCTTCAACCCGAAGCGCTACGACCAGGCGAAGGTCGGCCGCCACAAGGTGTCGAAGAAGCTGTCGAAGGAATACCCGTTGCTCGGCCTCGAGCGCTTCGACCTCGAGATCCCCGATGCCAACGTCGAGGGGCGCAGTGGCGACTTCACGCTGACCAAGGCCGACATCCTGGCCGCGGTCTCGTACCTCGTGAAGCTGCACAACCGCGACGCCGGCTACTTCCCCGACGACATCGACCACTTCGGCAATCGTCGAGTGCGGACGGTCGGCGAACTCATCCAGAACCAGCTCCGGGTCGGCCTCAGCCGCATGGAGCGCGTCGTGCGCGAGCGCATGACGACACAGGACGTCGAGGCCATCACGCCGCAGACGCTCATCAACATCCGGCCTGTGGTCGCGGCGATCAAGGAGTTCTTCGGCTCCTCGCAGCTTTCGCAGTTCATGGACCAGACGAACCCGCTCGCCGGGCTGACGCACAAGCGCCGCCTCTCGGCCCTCGGCCCGGGTGGTCTCTCGCGTGAACGCGCCGGGTTCGAAGTGCGAGACGTGCACCCCAGCCACTACGGCCGCATGTGCCCGATCGAGACGCCGGAAGGCCCGAACATCGGCCTGATCGGTTACCTCTCCGCCTACGCGCGCATCAACCGGTTCGGCTTCATCGAGACGCCGTACCGCCGCGTCGAGAAGGGCCGCGTCACCGACGAGATCGCGTACCTCGCGGCCGACGACGAAGACGAGTACGTCATCGCCCAGGCCAACGCCAACATCGACGAGCAGGGCCGTTTCCTCGACGACCGCGTGCTCGTGCGTTCGGGCCGCGGTGAGATCGCGTACGTGACCGGCCACGAAGTCGACTACATGGACGTGTCGCCGAAGCAGCTGGTTTCGGTCGCGACGGCGCTCATCCCGTTCCTCGAGCACGACGACGCCAACCGCGCGCTCATGGGCGCCAACATGCAGCGCCAGGCCGTCCCGCTCCTGCGGGCGACCGCGCCGTACATCGGTACCGGGGTCGAAGCCCGGGCGGCTCGCGACGCGGGCGACGTGTTGCTCGCGGCCGACGACGGCACCGTCCTCGACGTGGCGGGCGACACGATCACCGTCGACTACCGCAACGAGGGGCGCGTCACGCACCGCTTGTGGAAGTTCCGCCGCTCGAACCAGGGCACCTGCATCAACCAGAAGCCCGTCGTGTCCGAGGGGCTCCAGGTCAAGAAGGGCGACATCCTCGCCGACGGCCCGTCGACGCATCTCGGTGAGCTCGCGCTGGGCAAGAACCTGCTCGTCGCGTTCATGCCGTGGAAGGGCCACAACTTCGAAGACGCGATCGTCATCTCCGAACGCCTCGTGAAGGACGACGTGCTCACGTCGATCCACATCGAGGAGCACGAGATCGACGCCCGCGACACGAAGCTGGGTGCCGAAGAGATCACGCGTGACATCCCGAACTTGAGCGAAGACATCCTCAAGGACCTCGACGAACGCGGCATCATCCGCGTCGGCGCCGAGGTCGGCCCGGGCGACATCCTCGTCGGCAAGGTCACGCCCAAGGGCGAAACCGAACTGACGCCGGAAGAGCGTCTGCTCCGCGCGATCTTCGGTGAGAAGGCGCGCGAGGTGCGTGACACGAGCTTGAAGGTCCCGCACGGCGAGACCGGCAAGGTCATCGACGTGCGCGTGTTCTCACGCGACGACGGTCACGAACTGCCGCCGGGTGTGAATCAGCTGGTCCGGGTATATGTCGCGCAGAAACGCAAGATCAGCGAGGGCGACAAGCTCGCCGGCCGCCACGGCAACAAGGGTGTCATCTCCAAGATCCTCCCGATCGAGGACATGCCGTACCTGGCCGACGGCACCCACGTCGACATCGTGCTCAACCCGCTCGGTGTGCCGAGCCGCATGAACGTCGGTCAGGTGCTCGAATCGCACCTCGGCTACGCGGCCCGCCACGGGTGGGAGCCCGACAAGGTGAAGCCGCCCTCGCCGAACAAGACGCGCACGATCACCGAGCCCGCGGTCTGGATCGCGAGCCCCGTGTTCGACGGTGCGCACTGGGACGAGCGCGAGCAGGCCGGTCATCACCAGACGATCCAGGAACTGTTCGCCAACTTGAACCCCGACGGCGCCGACGGCACTCGCCTCATCGGCACCGACGGCAAGGTCGATCTGTACGACGGCCGCACCGGCCAGTCCTACGACCGGCCGGTGACGGTTGGCTACATGTACATCCTGAAGCTTTCGCACCTGGTCGACGACAAGATCCACGCCCGTTCGACGGGTCCGTACTCGATGATCACGCAGCAGCCCCTGGGCGGTAAGGCCCAGTTCGGTGGCCAGCGGTTCGGAGAGATGGAGGTGTGGGCGCTCGAGGCCTACGGCTCGGCGTACGCACTGCAGGAGATCCTCACAATCAAGTCCGACGACGTGCTCGGCCGCGTGAAGGTGTACGAGGCGATCGTCAAGGGCGAGAACATTCCCGAACCGGGGATCCCCGAGTCGTTCAAGGTGTTGATCAAGGAAATGCAGGCGCTGTGCCTGAACGTTCGCGTGATGGACGAGAACGGGCACGAGATCGAGATTCGCGAACTCGACGAGGACGCTTTCCGCACGACGGAATCGCTGGGCATCGACTTGTCGAGGCCTGAACGCGGTACCGACGAGGAAGACGCCGCCCGCACGACCGCCCGCTTCTAAGAACACAGAGACCGTGCGGACGCAGTCATTCGCCACTCGCCGGAGGCCTCCTGCGAGTGGCGAGGGAGCCATGTAGAGGGAAGGTAACGACGTGTTCGACGTCAACGAGAGCAACCGGCTCACGATCAACCTTGCGACCGCGGGCGACATCCTGACGTGGTCGAACGGCGAGGTGAAGAAGCCGGAAACGATCAACTACCGCACGCTCAAGCCGGAAAAGGACGGGCTCTTCTGCGAGAAGATCTTCGGTCCGACGAAGGACTGGGAGTGCTACTGCGGGAAGTACAAGCGCGTCCGGTTCAAGGGCATCATCTGCGAGCGCTGTGGCGTCGAAGTCACA
>JANNHK010000294.1:0-8521 GCA_031404355.1 Actinomycetes bacterium | reverse complement strand
CACATACGCGCGTCCAGAACCGTTTCTGCCGCGCTCGAGGGCGATGATGCGGGTCGCCGAACTTCCGACCCCGGCCCTCGTCGCGGACGGCCAGGCACTCGCGCGCAACCTCGACACGATGGCGGCCGCGCTTCCGGGGCCGCGCCTCCGCCCGCACGTCAAAGCGCACAAGTGCACTGCGCTCGCGCGCGAACAGGCCGCGCGCGGTCACCTGAACTTCACCGGCGCCACACCGCGCGAGCTGGTCGGCATAGCCCACGCGGGACTCGGTACCGACCTCCTCCTCGCGAACCAGTGTGTCGACGAGCAGCGACTCGCGGCGCTCGTCGCAACGGGTGCACGGGTGACCGTGGCCATCGACTCACCCGCGACGATCGACGCCGCGGCGCGAGCGGGAGTACGCGAAGTGCTCGTCGACGTCAACGTCGGCATGCCCCGCTGCGGGTGCGCGGTCGAGGACGCCGGGAAGATCGCCGACGCGGCCCGCGCACGCGGTCTCGCGGTACGCGGCGTGATGGGGTACGAGGGTCACGTCGTCGGTCTCGAAGGGCGAGACGAACGCGTCGAGAAGACGGCGACGGCCATGGACCGGCTGGCGGCTGCGCACGCGCTGGTCGGCGGCGACGTCGTCTCGGCGGGCGGCACCGGGACGTACGACATCAACATCCTTGCGACCGAGATCCAAGCCGGTTCGTACGCGCTGATGGACACGGCGTACGCGAAGCTCGATGTGCCCTTCGACCTGACCTTCGGTGTCGTCGCCACGGTCATCCACGTGGCGCCGAAGTACGCCGTAGCCGACTGCGGGCTCAAGGCGCTCGCGATGGACCACGGCCAACCGGATACGGACGACGGCGACGTGTGGTTCTGTTCCGACGAGCACATCACGTTCGCGCCGCGCACACCCGCACACGTCGGAGACCGCGTCATCGTGCGCCCCGCCCACGTCGACCCGACCATGGCGAAACACGAGGCACTGCACATCGCCGCCGGCCCCGGACTCGATGCCGAGATCGTCGACACGTGGGCCATCGACCTCCGCGGCTGGGACGTGTAGCGCCATGGGTCGTTGGCTCGTCGTCGTGATTGCGTTCGTGCCCCTGGCCGCGATCGGGTGCGGTTCCGACGACAGCGCCTCCGACGAGGCGGTCGACACCGCTTCGTTCACGTCACCCGTCTACGGGTACACGATCGACCACCCGGCGGAATGGTCGCTGGTCGAAGCCGAGCGTCCGCTCGACGACGGCGAAGAACCGCGCACCGGCAACGGGGGAACCGACATTCTCGGAGTGGGCGCATCGACGCGGGTGTCGACGATGGAGCTACCCGGCCTCATCGTCGCCGCGCACGACGTTCCGGAAGGTACGACGACCGAAGCGTGGGTCGAAACGGTCGTGGATCAGGTCACGTTCATGAAGGGGTGCCCGCCGCCCCGGAGCCGTGAGCCACTCGAGATGGGCGGAGAACCGGCGGTGATGCTCGACTACCCCGACTGCCCTCCAGACTCCGGTTTCGACCACTTGTGGACCGTGGTCGTACACGACGATCGCGCGTTCCAGTTCGTGTGGTTCGACACGGTCGGGCATCCCGAAGCGGACCGCGACGAGCTCGACGAGATGCTCGGCACCGTCACCTTCGCGGCCTCGTAATCAGTCGGATACCGTTCCGCCCATGGACGACCTCGCAACGCTCGACGCCACCGCCCAAGCGGACCTGGTCCGCAACGGCGACGCGTCACCGCTCGAACTCGTCGACGCCGCGATCACACGCATCGAGAAGCTCAATCCCGAACTGAACGCGGTCATCCACCCGCTGTTCGAGCGGGCGCGCACGGCGGCGCGCGGGCAACTCCCCGACGGTCCGTTCCGAGGTGTGCCGACGCTGGTCAAGGACCTCGACGGTTACCTCGCGGGCGAGCCGTACCACGCAGGCAACAAGCTGTTGAAAGAACTCGGCTACCGCGCGGACAGCACGAGCTTCCTCTTCGAGAAACTCGAAGCCGCCGGGTTCGTCATCACCGGCAAGACGAACACACCGGAGTTCGGACTGTTGCCGACGACCGAGACCGAGGCGTACGGCCCCGCCCGCAACCCGTGGAACACCAACCACAGCACCGGCGGGTCGTCAGGCGGGTCCGGCGCCGCGGTCGCGGCCGGGCTCGTTCCCGTCGCCCACGCCGGCGACGGTGGCGGATCGATTCGCATTCCTGCCAGCATGGGCGGTGTGTTCGGGCTGAAGCCGTCACGGGGTCGTATCTCGCTCGGACCCGACGAAGGCGAAGGCTGGGCGGGGTTGGTCGTCCGCCATGTCATCACCCGCTCGGTGCGCGACAGCGCCGCGGTCCTCGACGCGCTCGAGGGCTACATGCCCGGTGACCCGTACGCGGCGGCACCGCCCGAACGGCCCTACCGCGACGAAGTCGGCGTCAACCCGGGCCGGCTCCGCATCGGCATTCGCACCGTCGCGCCCGGTCATCTCGCGGAAACCGACGACGAATGTGTCGCGGCCACCGAAGACGCAGCCCGGCTGCTCGAGTCACTCGGCCATTCGGTCGAGCCGGCCGGGCCCGCGGGCCTCGACGAAGCCGCGATCATGGAGCACTTCAGCGCCGTGATGTTCGCGGGCACACGCGCAGACATCATCGAGCTCGAACGGATCGCGGGCCGCCCCGTCACCGAAGCCGACGTCGAGCCGGCGACGTGGATGACCGCGCAGATGGCGGCAACGGTCGACGGTGGCGCGTACGTCACGGCGGTCGCGAACCTGCACCGCTGGTGCCGGCGCGTCGTGTCGTGGTGGCTCGACGACGGGTTCGACCTGCTGCTCACCCCTACATTGGCCGAACCGCCGCCGGTGATCGGCGACGTCGTCGCACAACCCGAAGAGCCGTACCGCGCGCTGGCACGCGCCGTACCGTTCGCCGTGTACACGGGCCCGTTCAACATGACCGGGCAACCGGCCGTGTCAGTGCCGACGTACTTCGCTTCGTCGGGTCTCCCGATCGGCGTGCAACTCGTCGCCGCGCCGTTCCGCGAAGACGTGCTCGTGCGCGTCTCGTCGCAGATCGAACAGGCGCGACCCTGGGCCGACCGCCGGCCACCGCTGCATGCCTGACCCCGCTCTGCCGAAGTCGGTCACCGTCGCGGGAGGGCAAGGCTTCTACGGTGATACGCCCGCCGCCGTCGACGCGTTACTCGCCGACGGCGTCGACTACCTCTGCCTCGAAGCACTCGCCGAACTCACGCTCGCGATCCTGGCGAAGGACCGCCAGCGCGACGAAGCGCGCGGCTACACGCGCGACCTGCCCGCGTACCTGACGAAGGCACTGCCGTTCGTCGTGGCCGGACGCACCAAGGTCGTCACCAACGCGGGCGGCATCAACCCCGCCGCCGCCGCCCGCGCCGCGATCGACACGGCCCGTTCCCTCGGGATCTCCGGCGTTACCGTCGCAACGGTGTTCGGCGACGATCTCCTCGGCCGCGTCGACGAGCTGCACACGGCCGGCGAGCGCTTCGAGCATCTCGACACGGGCGCGGCGTACGACGCGCTCCCCGCACCACCGCTCCTCGCGTCGGCGTACCTCGGAGCTCAGGGCATCGCCGACGCGCTCGCGCAGGGTGCCGACATCGTCATTACCGGCCGCGTCGCCGACGCGTCGCTGTTCCTCGGGCCGCTCGCGTACGAACACGGGTGGCAGTGGGACGACTGGGACCGCATGGCCGCCGGCATCCTCGTCGGGCACCTGCTCGAGTGTTCGGGTCAGAGCCTGGGCGGCAACTACTCCGGCGACTGGTGGGCCATCCCGCATCCGTGGGATCTCCCGTACCCGATCGCGCACGTCGACGCCGACGGCACTGCCGTGATCACCAAGCCCGCGGGTTCGGGCGGGCGCGTCACGACCGACACGCTGCGGCACCAACTGCTGTACGAGGTGCACGACCCGGCCCGCTATGTCGCCCCCGATGTCGTCGCCGACTTCACGTCCGCGCAGTTCGAAGACCTGCCCGACGACCGCGTGCGCATCACCGGCGTGCGCGGCACACCCGCGACGGATACGTACAAGTTGCTCGTCGCGTACCACGCCGGTTGGTCGGGCGAGGCCCGGGTCGCCTTCTCGTGGCCGGACGCGCACGAGAAGGCGAAGGCCACCGCCGCGATCCTCGTGAAGCGGGTCGAGATGGCCGGGCTCCCGGTCGACGAGTGGCATGTCGAGTACTGGGGCGTCAACGCGCTCGGCGGTCCGACCGTCCCCACCGACCCCGCGTGCGAGCCGCCGGAGTGCGTGTTGCGCGTCGCGTGGCGTTGCAGCGACCAGCGCACCGCCGCGCTCGTCGGCCGCGAGTTGACACCGCTCACCCTCTCGGCGCCGCCGGCGGGCATGACCGGCTCGGGCCGGGGTGGCGGCGGCAGCGCGACCGAACTGCTCGGAATCTGGCCGTCGCTCGTGCGCAAGGACAACGTCGACCCGAACGTCCGTGTCGTCCTCGAAGAGGTGACCTAACCGTGGCCACCATCGCACTTCGCGAACTGTGCGGGTACCGCGCGGGCGACAAGGGCGACATCGCCAACGTCGCGATCTTCGCCGACGACGACGAGACGTACGCGCTGATCGTCCGCGAAGTGACAGCCGTTCGGGTGAAGGAACACTTCGGCGAGTTCGTCACCGGCCGGGTCGACCGGTACGAGGCGGCGAACGTACGCGCCTTGAACTTCGTCATGCACGGCGCGCTCGGTGGCGGGGGCCCACGATCACTGCGCGCCGACAACCTGGGCAAGACACTCGGCGGCGCACTCGTGCGCCTCGAAATCGACGCGCCTGATCACCTGGCGCAACGTCGCCGCACCCGCCCCGACGTGTCGTGGGCGGACGAGATCCTGTCCGGGGACTAGCCGCGGACGGTGAGGAAGCCGGCCAGGTTCTCCTGGTCGCGCTTCACTTCTTCGAGCAGGCCCTCCTCGGCCGAAGCCGGGATGTCGAGCGCTTCGAGGGCTTCGCCGATCGGGCAGTTCGCCTCGGACGTGACGCCGTCGATCTCGATCCCCAGCGCGTCCGACGCAATCAGTAGCCGCCCGAGCAGCGAGCTGACCTCCGACGGTTCCGTGTGGTGCTGGCCGATGGCCTCGACCAGCTCGACCGGGAACCGCATGACGCCGAGGGCGGCCGCACCGACTTCGGCGTGAGTCGCGCCGAACTCCTGGAGCTCCGCCTCGACGAGCGACAGCGAACGGTCCTGCGACAGACGCTCGATCACCGCGTCGTACCGGCGCGGCGCCCGACGGAAGACAAGCGCGGTACCGATGTCGTGGAGAAGGCCGGCACTGAAAGCTTCGTTGCTTTGAATGCCGACCCGGCGGGCCAATGCCGCAGCGGCGGCTGCCGACGTGACGCAGTGGGGCCAGAAGTCGTCGGGTACCGAACGGCCCTTCTCCGAGAAGAGGTCGAAAGCCGCAGTCGTCGCGAGCGCACGCACGGTCGCCAGGCCGAGCACCGTCACCGCGCGCCATGCGCTGGAAACCTTGCCCGACAGGCCGTAGAACGCTGTGTTCGCAAGTCGTATGACCTGGGTCGACAATGACGGATCTGACTCGATCAGACGACCGAGGTCGGCCGCCGACGTGCGCGGGTCCTCGAGCATCCAGAGGAGTCGCATCGCCGCACCCGGCTGCACCGGCAGCTGTGTGACTTCAGCGATCAGATCGTTTGTTTCGGTCGTCATTCGCCTTGCCCCCGTGCCCGCCTGGGCCCGTCGCACCTTGTCCACCTTTATCGGTCGCAAGTCACAGACCCTGAGCGCGAGTGTTCGGCCCGGGCCCTGCTCGACGGGTCGATGCGCCTACGCTCCGTGCCCGGAGGACCCCACATGCCTGATACCGGCCGCCTACCGCGGGCCGTCGTCCCAACCCGCTACGACCTGGACCTCGCGATCGACCTCGCCGACGAACGCTTCGAGGGCGAGGTCGTGATCACGCTCGAGGTGGGCGAGCGGACCCGGACCGTGGCCCTCCACGCCCTCGATCTGGCCGTTGAGCTGGTCGAACTCACCCAGGGCGAGCGGGCGCTCGACGCCGTACTGACCCTCGAACCCGAGTTCGAACGGGTGCGGATCGCGGCGGCGACCGACCTCGAACCGGGCCCGGCCCGGCTCCGGCTCGCCTTCCGTGCCCCGTTGGCCGCCGGACTCGTCGGCCTCTACCGGAGCCGCTACACCGCCGACGACGGCGCCGAACACATCCTCGCCGCGACCCAATTCGAGGCGCCGCACGCCCGGCGGGCATTCCCCTGTTTCGACGAGCCCGAGTTCAAGGCCGTGTTCTCGATCGCGCTGACGGTCGCCGACGGGCTCCTCGCCCTGTCGAACGGCCCCGAGATCGGCCGCGCACCCGCGGGCCCGGGCCGGGTCCGGGTCCGTTTCGGCGACACCGTGCCCATGTCGACCTATCTCGTCGCGGCCATCGTAGGACCGCTCGAGATCACCGACCCCGTCGACGCCGACGGCATCCCGGTCCGCGTCGCGCACGTGCCCGGCCGCGCCCACCTCACTCGCTACGCACTCGACGTCGCCGCGTTCTCGCTCCGTTTCTTCCGCGACTACTACGGCATCGAGTACCCAGGCGAGAAACTCGACCTGGTCGCACTACCCGACTTCGCGTTCGGGGCGATGGAGAACCTCGGCTGCGTCACGTTCCGCGAGACCGCGTTGCTCGTCGACGAAGCAACGGTGACCCACGGCGATGCCACGAGTGTCGCGCTCACGATCGTGCACGAGATCGCGCACATGTGGTTCGGCGACCTCGTCACGATGAAGTGGTGGAACGGAATCTGGCTGAACGAGGCGTTCGCAACGTTCATGGAACACGCCGGTGTCGACTCGTACCGCCCGGAGTGGCAGACCTGGGACGACTTCGCGATCGGGCGGTCGGCGGCCAAGGAGGTCGACGCCCTCGAGAACACGCGCCCGGTCGAGTACGAAGTGCACAGTCCCTCTGACGCCGACGGCATGTTCGACCTCCTCACATACCAGAAAGGCGGCTCGGTCGTCCGCATGCTCGAGCAGTGGACCGGCCCGGACGCGTTTCGCGCGGGCGTGCGCGGCTACCTGGAGCGCTACCAGTTCGCGAACACCGAGACGACCGACCTGTGGGACGCGCTCGAAGCCGCGACCGGTCGCCCCGCCCGCCGGATCATGGACTCGTGGATCTTCCAGCCCGGCTTTCCCGAGATCGTCGCGACGCGCGGCGGCGGGAACGTGCGACTGCACCAGCGTCGCTTCAACTACGACGGGCGCCCGTCGACCGAAGTGTGGTCGATCCCGCTTCTCGTCCGCGTCGGTGACCACACCGAGTCGGTGCTTCTCGACGAGACCGAGATGACGATCCCCGTCAACGGGGACGCGCCCGTTGTCGTACACGGCGGCGGCGAGGGCTTCTACCGGGTGACGTATCCGCCGGACTGGCGGGCCGAGCTCGTCGAGTCGGGCGCGTGCACCCCGCTCGAACGGTTCGCGCTCGTCGACGACGCGTGGGCGGCAGTACTCGCCGGCACCACCACCGCCGGCGAGTTCGTCGACTTCACGCGGCGGTTCGCGGGAGAAACCGATCTCGTCGTGTGGCGGGTGCTCGTCGCGCGCCTACGAGAGGCGAGCCGACTGGTCGAAGGCGACGCACTCACCGCGCTGCGCGCCATCGTCGCCGGCCTCGCGCGTCCGGCATTCGAGCGTCTCGGCTGGGAGCCGGCGCCGACCGACCGACCGCGGGAGCGCCAACTCCGGGGCATCCTCGTCGAGGCGTTCGGGACTCTCGTGCGCGCACCCGACGTGGTGGAGCGGGCCCGGCACGCCCACGCCGATCCCGATGTCGCCGCGGCCGCGCTCGCGGTCGTCGCCGGCAGCGGCACCGAGGCCGAGTTCGACGCCTACGTCGAGCGGTCACAGGACGCGCCGACGCCGCAGGAAAAGGTGCGCTGCCTCTACGCCCTTCCGCAGTTCCCGACCGATGAGTTGGTCCTGCGGGCGTGCGCGCTGGCCGTGAGCGACGCGGTGCGAAGCCAGAACGCCCCGTTCGTGGTGCAACGCGCCTTGAAACACCGCAGGCACGGGCGCCTGGCGTTCGAGTTCATGCGCGACCACTGGGACGAGATGAACGCCCGCTTCCCGCGGACGTTGATTCCTCGCATCTTCGACGGCGTCGGTTGGCTCGTCGACGACGACTCGGTACGCGACGTCCCCGAGTTCGTCGCAACGCACCCGATCGCCGAAGGCGAGCGCATCATCGCCCAACACCTCGAAAAACAACGCGTCCACCGCGCCACCGTCGAACGGGAGCGAACCCGGTTTTCCGCATTCTTGCTGGGATAAGTCACCCGAAGCGGGTTTTCCAAGCGGTAAAACCCGACAAACGCTGACTTGAACTGTCACAGCCCGGCAGTACGGTCGGGGCCGTGACGTGGGATCGCTTCTCGGCGCCGGTGCGGGCCTGGTTCGAGGCCAGCTTCCGCGCGCCGACCGAAGCGCAGGCGCAGGGC
>JANNHK010000293.1:0-4831 GCA_031404355.1 Actinomycetes bacterium | reverse complement strand
GCGCCTGATCGACGGGCTGGTCGACGGCGGGACGTACTACGTCGTGAACCGCAACGAAGCCGACCAGACGGTGCAGCTCGCACTCACGCCGGGCGGCGCCCCGATCGCGCTCGACGCGACGAACCGGCCGGGCCCCCACCGCTTCGGCGTCGTCGAGGTCGACCTCGATACCGCCGGCAACATCGACGCCGGGCTCCAGGCGCTGTACGTCGACCTCACCTCGGTCGGGACCGGTACCCACCGCTTCCTCGCGCCGAACGGCCAACCGCTGCACTCGGTCGCGGCTCCCGCCGGCAACGGCCGGTCGGACGCGTACGCGACCGGCGGCAGCGGCGGCCTGGTCAACGCGCACACGTCATACGCGAAGGTGCACGGCAACGGCGGCGGCCCGGACGTCGCCACGACCGTGTTCGGCACCGTGCACGCCGGCGGCAACGTCACCATCGACGCCATCTCGAAGTTCGACGTGCAGGCCGTGGCCGACACCGCGAGCGGCGGCGCGGTCGACGTCACCCAGGCGGAGGCGTACGTCGAGCTGTTCACCGCGCGGACCGACCTGCAGATCGGCACCGGCGCCCAGATCCACGCCGGCGGCAACCTCACGGCGACGGCCGACGCCGACCACACCATGAAGGTGTCCGCCGTCGCGGTCGGCGGTGCGCTGGCCAGCTACAAGCGGGCCTACACGCGCGCCATCCTCGACAACGACACCGAGTCGTCGGTCGGCGCCGGCGCCGCCCTGAGCGCGATCGGCGACATCGCGGTCCGGTCGCGCAACGCCACAGTCGGTTCGGAGTACAACGAGGCCCAGAGCTACGGCGCCCATGCCGACGCC
The DNA here is from genome assembly GCA_031404355.1 of Actinomycetes bacterium. Classification (GTDB taxonomy): domain Bacteria; phylum Actinomycetota; class Acidimicrobiia; order IMCC26256; family PALSA-610; genus JANNHK01. Next base: position 3,996 of record JANNHK010000293.1, on the reverse strand, counting down.
GACGCCAACCAGGACAACGGATGGCGCGGCGTCCGGATCGGCTACCCCGACAACGTCGCCGCGCTCCGATACGTCACGATCAAGCCCGGCGCGACGATCACGGGCCGCACCGTCACGCTGGAGGCGCTCGTCACCAAGTTCGACGGCGATTCCGAGTCGATCGCGATTTCGGGCGGCGCGTCTTCGGGTGCGAAGTCGAACACCGACGTCAGCATCTGGTCGGATGCCGCCGTCGTCGTCGAAGGCGACGTCACCAAGCCCCAGACCACGATCACCGGATACGAGGGCGTCGACCTGCGGGCCAAGCACTCCGGCATCACGATCGACCAGAACTCCCGTCGCCTCGCGGTGTCGCTGACATTCTGGAACCAGGGCGCCGACGTCTGGGGCAACGACTACCTGACCAACCGCGTCATCACCTACGACAACGTTCTGGTCGTGGCCGGGGCCCGTCAGCCGGGATCGCCGCTGCGATCGGGGTTCCCGCAGAACCCGAGCCTCGCCGTCGCGCTCAACGTCGAGGTGGTCAACACCCCGGCCGGCCGCGACGTGAACACCTTCGCGGGCCGCCACTACGACGGTCCGCACGAGGGCACCTTCGACGATTACCTCGACGACGGCGGCCGCAACTCGGAAATCCGCTGGGACGCCGACGTGGTGATCCTCGGCGGCCACGGCGCCCCGCTGCTCGTCGTCGGTGAGGACGGCTCGGTCCTCGGCGCCCGCAACGTCAAGCTCGTCGACGACGCCGGCGGTCCTCTCATTGCCCCGGTCGTCTGCACCGGCCTCAACGCAGGCACGTGCACCAAGGTCGACCCCGACGGCAACGGGCACTACACGATCGCCGACATCGGCAATCCCGGCTACGCCGACGTGTGGTTCGAGAGTTGGTCGTCCAATACCAACACGATCGACAACCGGACCGCGACGGCGGCCGGCGGGTGGCCGGTGTTCGAGTTCCGCCAGACGCTGCCGAGCGTGACGATCGTCGACCACTCGGGGTTGACGATGCACGTCCGCAAGATCGACGTCGTGCACGACCTCACCGACACGGGCGCGGTGGTCGAACTCGTGCGGCCGGGCGGAGCGTTCCCGGGCATCGACTTCGACCTGCGCTACGGCGTCGCGCCGACGCTGGTCGACATCGGCAAGTTCGGCGTGGCGGGCGATGTCGTGATCGAGCGCGCGATCGTGAACCCGGTCGGCCTCACCCGCATCGTCAACACCGCGGGTGCGATCGCGCGGTCGGGTTCGGGTCTGATCACGACCAATCTCGCCGACATCGAGGCGGGCACGTCGATCGGGACGATCGGCAACCCGGTCACGATCGACCTCGTGCAGTACCTCGAAAAGGCCCGCGCCGACGGGCCGAGCGCCGACACGTTCCGCACACCGACGCTGATGGCACGCGCCGGCGACGACGCGTACGTGTCGGTGCGCGGCATCGACCGGGTGCCGGGATCCGGGGCGGCGATTACGCTGCCCATCGACATCGTGCACGGCGGCCGCGACGCCGGCGTCCTGATCCGCACCGCGGTCCGCCAGACGGGCTCGCCCGGCAGCGGCACCGTGACGGTGATCGTTCCCGGCAACCCGAGCGCGTACAACAGCGGCGAGAAGCACAACAGCCACTTCCACACGCCCGACCCGGTCGGCGGGGCCCTCGACCCGGCCGCGTACGCGTCGCTCACCGACGAAACCCAACTCGGCACCGACGCAGTGTTCCAGTTGCGTACCAACCCGTTTGCCCGGCAGTTCGTGCCGATCCCGACCGTTACCACTCACAATCAGCTCGCGGTCAACTCGACCGGCGGCCGGTACGTGCTCGGCAGCGGTACGCCCGCGGCGCCGAAGCCGCCCGGCTTGGAGGCAGGGCGCAACATCAGCGTCAACGACACCGTCGACACCCCGCGCGTCAGCGTGCGCGGCTTCACCGACCTCGCGACGGCCGCACCCGGCCACCTCGACGTCGACGTCGGCGGCAACATCAAGCTCGAGGAAGTCGCGGGCGACCTGCCGGTCGGGTACGTGCGCTCCCGCTTCGGAAATGTCTCGCTCACGGCCGCAGCCGGCATCCTCGATGCCAACACGAATGACGTCGACGTCGAAGCCGGTGATATCGAACTCATCGCTCTGACCGGACACGTCGGAACGACGACCGAGTTCGTCGAGACCGACAGCCGCACCGGCGGAACGCTCGCCGCGCTCGGCATCGGCGTCTTCATCGAAGAGGCGTCCGGCGACCTGCGCGTCGCGCTCGTCGCGTCGGCCTCGGCGCCGCAATATCTCGCCGACCTCGTGCTGAAGGCGCGCAACGGGTCGATCGTCGGGCCCGCGCCCGACGGCACCGCCGACGTGATTGCCGACCGCATGAGCCTCGTCGCACCGCACGGCAGCATCGGCGGCGCGACGCCGCTCGAGATTGACGCATCCACTTCGGGAGGGGAAGCGTCCTTCGACGCCCGCGGCTCGGTGAACGTGACCGACACGCAGAACGCGTTGGTCGTGCTCCGCGCCATCGCCGTGCTGGGCAGCGTGCGGATCAGTGGCCTCGAGACCGCCGCCCACGCCGGGATCTTCGTCGATTTCGACACCATCGAACTGCGGGCGGCCGGCTACACGATCGTGGGAGAGGGTGACACGCGGGTCGCGCTCCCGAGCTTCGAGATCACGAACCCGGCCACGCAGGTGCGCAGCGGGATCTGGGCCGCGACCGACATCGAACTCTGGGCCCTCGACCGGTTCGTCGCCGCGCCCAGCACCGAAATCGTCGCCGGCGGCACGATCACGATCCACGGCGACGCCGACCGCGCCGGCATCGATGCCGACGTGGCCGGTGCCACCATCAGCCTGCGCGGCATCGTCGGCGGCGTCTTCAACATCGAAGGCGCGAACAACCCGACCGACATCATCTTCGTGCGGGGTGGCCACCAGGGCGACCTGATCCGGTTCCTCCAGACGCTCCTGCGGGCCAAGACCCGCGTGTACGCGGGTGCCTCCGAAGACCTCATCGAGGTCGACCGGCTCCAGACGCTCGCCAACCCGGCGTGGACGCTGACGATCGACGGGCAGGCTGCCGCCGACCACGTCGTCGTCACCACCACCGGTTCCTCTGGTCCCGACCGCAACTACGTGATCAACGTGCTCGACACCGGCGGTCCCTCCGACGGCGTCGACACGCTCGACATCTTCGGCAGCACCGGCAACGACCTCGTCCTCATGCGCCAGGTCACGTCGATCCCGTGCACCGTGCCCGAGTGCGCGCAGGAACTCGGTGCCGACACGCCCGCCTTCGTCGCGGTGCTGCACGCGGACGTGCCGACCGCGAGCCCGGTCTCGACCGGCGAAATCGTCACCGCGCCCGACTTCCCGGTCGAGCGGATCAACTACGACGCCCGTATCGACGGATCGCTGCGGGTCTACGGCCTCGACGGCGACGACACGTTCGCGGTCGACGACATCGCCTCGATCGCGACGATCGACGGGGGCGCGGGCAACGACGCGTTCCGCATCGGCCAGATCTACGGCCTGCCCCGCGCGCCCGACAACGTCCTCGCCCAGCATGCGTTCCCCACCGTCGACACGCTCGAAGGCTTCCTCAGCCGCGGCGCCACCTTCCCGCTCTTCGCGCTCGGCGGCACCGGCGACGACACGTTCACGGTGTACGCCAACGACGCCCACGTACACATCGAAGGCGGCTTCGGCACCGACACCGTCGAGGTCCGCAGCTTCGCCCGCCGCAGCGACCGCTCCGTCGTCGGGCACGGGCCCATCACCGCGGCCGGCGTCGAGACGTGGCTCGGCGACGCGCCCCGCGCGCCCGTGGTCGGTACGCCGACCGTCATCGTGGCGCCGGTTGTGCCGAGTGCGAGTGAAGACGGCGCCCAGGGTTCGTTCACGGTGCGGCTCGCGTCGCAGCCGTCCGGCACCGTGTACGTGATCGTGTCGGCGCCGTGCAGCCCGCAGGAAGAATCGCTGTTCGGCTGCGCACCGACC
>JANNHK010000292.1:0-10409 GCA_031404355.1 Actinomycetes bacterium | reverse complement strand
GCACCGATCGCGAGCGCGATTGCGATCACGCCGCCACCCACGAGGACCGACACGCGCCGTCTCATGGTTCGAGTCCGGACGGCGCCACGATCGGCGCCAACATACTCACGGGATCGGCTTCGAACGACGCAGTCGCGCCATGGGTGTCGACGAGCGTCGCCACCGCGGGTGTCGCGTCGCCGCCGGCGTCGCGCGGTACCGCGAGCACCACGCCGACGATGACAGCCGCAATCGCGGCCAGCGCCGCTCCGGTCCGCCGCGGCGTCGCCGAGCGTTGGAGCGGCGTCGCGAGCAGCCCCTCGACGAACCCCGCCGGTGGTTCGCGCCGCGACAACGTGCGCAGCGACGAGCGCGTCGACTCGACTTCGAGCAGGATTGCCCGCCACTGCGGATCGGACGCGAGCCGCGCTTCGACCTCGGCGATTTCGTCGGGACTGCACTCGCCGTCGACGTACGCCGAGAGCATCTCTTCGGTCAGGTCGGGAGGGATCACGCCAGTGCCTCGCGCAGCATGCGCCGCCCGCGGTGAATACGCGAGCGGACCGTGCCCACCGGCACCTTCGTCGACACCGAGATCTCGTCGTACGAGAGCCCGACGACGTCGCACAGCACGACCGCCACGCGAAATTCGTCGGGCAGTACCGAGAGCGCAGCCTGGACCTCTTCGGAGAAGTCCTCACTCACTTCGTCCGCGGCCGCGCTCGGGGGCAGCACGAGGTCCGGCTGCTCGGGCAGCGCGATCGTGGGCCGCCGCCGGCGCTTGCGCACGTCGTCGAGAAATACGTTCGTGACTATGCGGGCCAACCAGCCCTCCAGCGAACCGGGCGTATAGGACTCCAAGCCGCGGCGCACGCGCATCAGGGCCTCTTGGACGAGGTCCTGCGCGTCTGCGTCGTTGCCGGCCAACCGGTAGGCCACGTTGTAGAGAAACCGCCCGTGGTCACGAGCGATCTCCTCCCACGTGGGCACACCGTCAGGCATGGACCCAACGATGGCGGGGCGGCCGAAGTTCCCGAACTCGACCGCGAATGGGGCTTGGACTTATGAAGTCGGGGTGTCTTCGTCGGCCTCGTCGGCCTTGTTGCCCTCGCTGAGTCCCTTCTTGAACTCGTGCTGCGCCTGACCTAGCGACTTCGCGAGCTTCGGGACTTGCGACGCGCCGAAGACGAGAATGACGACGAGAAGGACGATGATCCACTCGGGGCCGGGCATTGGCATCCCTCCGAATCGCCGGGCAGGTCACAGGGTAGCAAGCTCTCAAGTTCGGCGATCAGCGCAGAAGTGTCTCGGCCAGCAACTCGATGTCGTCGATCGCCCCCACGTGGAACGGGACCACGCCCGCACCCACGATGAGCGTCTCGACTCCGAGCGAGCGCCAGGTTTCGGCCTGTTCGCGCACCTGTTCGACGGTGCCGACCAGCTTCCCGGACCTCCACGTGTCGAAATCGACCCCGTCGAGCACCCCGGGCGGCGACGCGGCCCGCATGCGCTCGAACCGCCGCAGCAGGTCGGCCTCGTCCTCGCCGCACAGCGCGTAGAGCCCCACTGTCTTCCACACCGACGCGGGATCGCGCCCGACGGCCTCGCACGCACGCTCGAGGACCGAGAGTCGCTCGCGGTAGGCATCGGGAGTCCAGGCCCAACAGGCGTTCCACCCGTCGGCCCGCTCGGCGATGAGCTTCAGCACCCGGTCGCCCTTGCCGCCGACGAACACGCGCGGGCGCGGCTGCTGCACCGCGGCGGGCAGGTTCTCGGCATCGACCGCTCGGTGGTACTCGCCCTTGTACGTGAACGGCCCGCCGTCGAGCAGGCCGTTGAGCACGTCGAGGGCTTCGGCCAACCGCGCGACGCGCACCCCGGGCGAGGGCATGTCCATGCCGATCGCGTCGTAGTCGGGTTCGTACCAGCCCGCACCGATGCCGATGTCGAGGCGGCCGCCGCTGATGCGGTCGAGCGTGGCCAGCGACTTGGCCAGCACCGCCGCCGGGCGCAGCGCCTCGCACAGCACCAACGTACCGAGCCGAACCCGCGGCACCGTCCGAGCGAGCGCGGCGAGCGTGACGAGCGGTTCGTAGCAACCGAAGCGTTCTGCCGGCCCGCCGTACTTTTCCAGATCGAGGAACAAGTGGTCGGAGAGCCAGACCGAGTCGTAACCGGCGGCTTCCGCGCGCTGCGCGTACTCGACGATCGTCTCGAACTGCAGCGGATCCTCACCGGCGACGGAGTAGTCGTACTGGGGCAGCGCGAGTCCGATCCGCACCACGCGCACGCTAGTCGCATGGACCTTCGCTCCCCCGTCGTAGGCTCGGTCGTGTGCTGGCGTGCGTCGCGAACGTGTCGGAGGGCCGTGATCCGGTCGTGCTGCGGGCACTCGCCGACGCGTGCGGTGAAGCGTTGATCGACGTGCACGCCGACGCCGACCATCACCGTTCGGTGTTCACGCTGGCCGGTCCGGGGCCGCGAGACGCCGAGAAGGCGGCCCGGCACCTCGCCGCCGCCGTGGCCGAGCACGTGAGCATCGTCGACCATGCCGGGGTCCACCCCCGAATGGGTGCGCTCGACGTCGTGCCGTTCGTCGCGCTCGGCGGTACCGACTCCGAGGCGCAGATCGCGACGATGGCCGCGGGGGGTTTCGCCCGGTGGTGGGCCGAGACTCGGGAGGTTCCCGTCTTCATGTACGACGACGCCGATCCCGGCGGGCGCGACCTGCCCCACGCCCGCCTGCACGCGTTCCGCACGCGGGCCCCCGACTTCGGACCGGACCAGCCGCACCCGACCCTCGGCGCAACGGCGGTCGGCGCTCGCCGCCCGCTCGCGGCGGTGAACTGCCTGCTCGTCAATCCCGATATGGCCATCGCCCGCCGCATCGCCCGGATGATTCGCGAGCGAGACGGTGGACTACCGGGCGTGCGCGCCCTCGCGTTCGAAATCAAGAGCGACGAGCGGGCGCAGGTCTCGCTGAACATCTCGGACCTCATGCGGACCGGCGTCGAGGACGCGTGCCTCACGGTGCGCGACCGCGCCCGCGAAGCCGGGACCGACGTCGCCGCGATCGAATTGGTCGGGCTCCTCCCGCGCGCCGACCTCGACCGGTGCAGCGAGGAATTCCTGGCCTGGAGCCGACTCGACGTCGACTGCGCGGTCGAAGCCCGGGTCGGCCGCGGTCCTCGTTGGCTCCCCGACCCCGACGCGGAGTCGCAGCCGGGCTAAGCGCTGGCGATGCCGCGGCGGGCGAGCGCTCGCTGGCGGCGGATGCGCCGGCGTTCCCGCTCGGACATGCCCCCCCAGATACCGAACTTCTCGCCGTGGCGGAGTGCGTACTCGAGGCAGTCCTGCTTCACCTCGCAGCCGTGGCACACGCCCTTGGCCTCCTTGGTGGAGGCTCCCCGTTCGGGGAAGAACAGGTCGGGTTCGACCCCGAGACAGTTGGCGCGTTCCTGCCACCGCCGGTCCTCGTGGTCAACCTCGAGCTGAATCATCATTTCTCGCATCGGCTGCCCCCCTCGCTAGTAATGCCGCCGATGTAGTTACAACCTTGTCATCATGGCGCGGGGAAACGACGGCGCGCAAGGGGCGAGGGAAAAAGTGTTGCCGCGCCGAGGCAGTTCGCGTATTTGTGTCCGCTTACGCGCGCTGGGTGGGGACCTTGGGCTCTTCGTAGAGCCGGGCGACGAGCGAGTCGACCGCGTCGTCGAGTTCGGGGATCGCCAGCGCCGGACCGAACCCGAGGTTCGGCTCGGAACGGCCCCAGAGCTGGGGAACGGCACCCACGATGGGGGTGCCGAGCTCGGCCTCGACCTCTTCGGGCGACATGGCCGCGCAGCCCTCGTCACCGGTACAGACGATGCCGAACCGGAGGCGCTCGTCGATCGCCCCGCGCGAACGGGCCGTGTCGAAGTGCTCGAGGAAATGGGCGGCGGCCCGCACCGACCCCAGTTCGGGGGTGACGGCGAGGAGCAACCAGTCGAGGATCTCGAGGCGGGCACCGACGATGCGGCCGGGCCCGGTCGGGCCGGCGAGCAGGTCCCACACGACGAGGTCGAAGTGGGCCCGCAGGATCGGAGTTGCTCGTTCGGCCGCCAGCCGGGCTCGGCCGAGGCCGTCGGCGCAGCTCCCCAGGACTGCGATCTCGGGCGTCGGGAGCAGGCCGATCCGATCGACTGAGGGCATTGCCGCCGTGGCGTAATCCTCGAGCATCGCGCCCCGCACCGGGAGGCGGGTGCTGACGTCTCGGGTCAGGGGATCACCGTCGACGACGCACACACGCGCACCGGAGTTGCGGGACACGCTGGCCGCGAGATTGACCGCCAACCCCCGCTTGCACTCGGGAGCTCGGGGCGTGGTGACGCCAATGATCATCGCAGGCACGATCCATGTCTCGGCCCCTCACAGCCCAGTCTGCAGGCGGCCGAGCGAGCTGTGGAACCTGTCACGGACTTGCTTGCCGGTGGCGCTCCCCTGCTTGCTGGTCGCGCTCGACTGTGGGGCGGCCTACGCCGCGGTCGAGATCTCGCCTGCTCCGGCGAGCTCGCTTCGCTCGCCGCTCGCCTAGGAGTCTTCCTCGAGCTTCAGCGAGGCGGAGTTGATGCAGTAGCGCAGGCCGGTCGGTTGGGGGCCGTCGGGGAAGACGTGGCCGAGGTGGGCGTCACAGTTCTCGCACCGGACCTCGGTGCGGACCATGCCGTAGCTGCGGTCGGTTTCCTCGCCGACCGGCGCCTCCTCGATCGGCTCCCAGAAGCGCGGCCAGCCGGAACCGGACTCGAACTTGGTCTTGGAGGAGAACAGCTGGGCACCGCAACACACGCAGGTGTACGTGCCGTCTTCGTGGTTGTCCCAGTACTCGCCCGTGAACGCCCGCTCGGTTCCCGCCTTACGGGCCACCTCGAACTGTTCCGGGGTCAGCCGGGCCTTCCACTCGTCATCGGACGTGGGGAGTTCTTCGCGCGGAATCTGTGGCATGCCCGATTCAACCACCGGGACCTCCCCGTGGTTCCCGGATGAGGAGGTTTCTAGAGCGGGACGGGCGCGAGCAGGTGACCGACGGCCGGGACCACCCGGGCCCGCTCGTGCACGACCGCGTCGGCCCCGAGCGCCGTAGCGCGGGAGGCGTCGGACGGGTGGGAGTACACGACGATGCGGGGCCCGTGCTCCCGTGCACCGAGGGCGGCGAGCACGTACCAGCCGTCGAGCACGGGCAGGGTCAGGTCGCAGACCACGGCATCGGGCGCCTCGACCACCGCGTGGCGGACCGCCGAGTCGCCGTCGAAGACCAGGGCGGTCTCGATCCCGGCGAAATGGAGTTGGCGGCAGGTCGCCAGCGCGAGTGCTTCCCGGGGCTGCACCACCAGTACGCGTGCCATCGTGGCACCCTCCTCGTCCGTGAATCCCCCGGCCGTGCGTCCTTGCCCGGTCACTCAGTAAATCGGCCAGGCGCGCTGAAATCTGAAGGTCCCGGCCTCTAGCCGGCGCGGCGTTCGGAGCGCTTCTGGTCGAGGAAGTCGACCAGGACGTAGTCGCCGAGGGTTTCGGGGGTCGTGTAGAAGGCGCGGCCGCGGTTCATCTTCATCATGCGTTCGACGAACTCGCGCAGGTAGTAGTTGTCCTCGAGCATGAACGTGTTGATGCGGATGCCGTCCTTGGTGCAGCGCTGCACCTCGCGCAACGTCATCTCGATGGTGCGGGGCGACGGCGGGTAGTCGAACCAGGCGTCGCCGTTCTCGATGTGGGCGGTCGGTTCGCCGTCGGTGATCATGATGATCTGCTTGCGGCCGCTCTGACGGGCCAGCAACTTGCGGGCGAGCATCATCGCGTGCTGCATGTTGGTGCCCCACTCGAAGTCCCAGGTGGCTTCGGGCAGGCGTTCGGGCTTCACCTCGCGGGCGACGCGCCCGAAGCTGACCATGCCCAAGTAGTCGCGCGGGAACTGCGAGCTGATGAGCGCGTGCAATGCCATCGCGACCTTCTTGGCCGCGAGGAACCGGCCCCGCATCTCCATCGAGAGTGACACGTCGAGCATCAGCACGGTCGACGTGTTGGTGAGCTGCTCGGTGCGTTCGATCTCGAAGTCTTCGGGACGGATACGCACCGGCGTGCCCGCACCCTGACGGGTGATCGCGTTGCGGATCGTGCGGCCGACGTCGAGGTGGAACGGGTCGCCGAACTCGTACGGCTTGTGCTCGTCGGAACGTTCGTGGCCGAAGCCGGCCCGCTCGATGTCGTGCTTGCCCGAGCGGTCTTGCAGCAGCCGCTTGAACAGGTCGCCGAGCGCGCGCTGGCCGATACGGCGGATGCCCTTGGGCGTCAGCTCCATGCGGCCTTCGCGCTGCTCGATGAGGCCGGCCGCTTCGAGCATCTTCGCCAGCTCGGACAACTTCTCGAGCGACCGCGCGGCGTCGTCGCCGAGCAGGTCGCGCACCTGGTCGATGTCGACCTCGGCGAGCTGGCCCGGGTTCGTCGCGTTGCGCAGCATGTGTTCGAGCGAGTCGATGTCGCCGAGCTGGTCGAGCACCGAACCCATCTGGTTGAGCGGCATGGGCTCGTCGCCTCGGAAATTCTGCCGCTGACCCCAACCCATCTGCGGGAAGGCGTTGCGCAGGTTCTGGCCGAGCTGGTCGACCTGCCAGCGCAGGTCCATGTCGTCGAGGAGGGCGTTCGCCATCTCCTGGAGCTGGGCCCGCTGCTCGGGTGACATCGAGTTGAGGAGCTGTTGCATCTGCGCCATCGAGCGCGCCATCTGTTCGAGTAACTCGTCGAGGGTCTGCGGGTTCTCGGGGAAGAAGTCGCCGAAGCGCTCCATGAAGCCCTCGAAGTCGGGCTCCTCGCCCTGCTCACGCTGTTCGAGCATGTGGTTCAGCTCGGCGAGCATGTCCTTCATGCGCGCCATCTGCTCGGGCGACATCTCACTCAGCCCTTGGCTGAGCTGGTTGAACATCGAGTCGAGCAATTGCTTCTTCAGCTCGTCCATCAGCTCTTCGAAGTTCTGGCGGGCGGTGTCGTCCATCCAGTCGTACTGCTGGAGCTCGCCGACTCGCCCGGCGAGGTCGGGCGGGAGTTGTTCGAGTTGCTCGCGCCGCTGTTGCGCGAGTTCTTCGAGGAGTTCCTCGCGGCGGTGGTCGCCCGACGCGCGGGCTTCGTCGAGACGGCGGTCGATGCCTTCGCGTTCCTGGTCGACGATCTCGTCGAGACGCTGCGCGATCTCCTCGTAGACACCGCCGAGGTCGTAGCGGTCGAGCTGCTCCTTGCGGCGCTCGCGGAGCTTCTCGAGCATCTCACGCATGCCCTGGATGTCGCGGCCCTCGCGGTCCTGGAAGCCCTGCTGGAGCATCCGGCGCAGCGCCGCGTTCAAGTCGCCGTGGTAGAGGAGGTCGTCGGTCATCTCCTCGAGCAGCGCATCCGCGTCGAGGTCGAAGCCGACCTGCGTGCCATCCCAACGCGAGTAGCGGAACCGGGAGGTCATGGTGCGACGATAGCCCCGTGAGCTTTTTCTGGGGTACGGGTGCGTCGTCGACTCAGGCCGAGGGCGCCGCGCCCGCGTCGGACTGGGCCCGGCTCGAAGCACTGGGGCAGATGCCCCCTTCCGGGCGGGGCAACGGGTTCGGCGAGCGCTACGCGGAGGACTTCGAGCTGTACGCCGCGCACGGACTGACGCATCACCGGCTGTCGATCGAGTGGGCCCGCATCGAACCCGAGGAAGGCCGGCGCGACTCCGCCGCGATCGAGCACTACCTGACGATGCTGACGGCGGCACGGGCCGCGGGCGTGGCGCCGTGGGTCTGCTTGCACCACTTCACGTTGCCCGGCTGGGTGACCGAGCTCGACGATCGGGAACGCTCCCACCGATGGTCGCGCCACGTTGCATTCTGCGCGGAGATGTTCGGCGATCTCGTGTTCGGGTGGAAGCCGATCAACGAGCCGGCCGCGTACGCGATGTTGTACGTGCCGAAGCCCCGTCGCTTGTTCGACGTCCTGGGCGCGACGCTGATCGCGCAGCGCGACGCGTGGCGCGAGTTGCGCGGCGGCGGCAAGCCGGTCGCGACGATTCACAACCTCTCCCCCGTCTACAAGACGGCCGACACGATCCCTGCGCAGCGCACGTACGAGATCCTCGAAGCAGCGATCTGGAACGTGTGGATGCGCGCCGATCGCGACGGCGTTCTGGAGTTACCGGGGCGCGGCGTTCGGGAGATCCCCGACCTGCGCGAGGCGTGCGACCTCGTCGGCTTCTCGTACTACTCGGCCACGGGTGTCGGCGCAGACGGCGGGCAGGTGCCCTACCCGTCGTCGGCGCGGGTCGGCCCGATGGGGTACGCACCGTGGAGCGAAGGGTTGGGCGTGGTGTTGCGCCGGTTGCACGAGGAGTTGCCCGGCCGCCCGCTGCTGATCTGCGAGCACGGTGTCGGCACCGACGACGACGAATGGCGTTGCGACGTGTTACGCGAGTCGCTGGCCATCGTCGACGAAGCAATCGCCGACGGCATCGACCTCCGCGGCTTCTTCCACTGGACCGGCGTCGACAACTACGAGTGGAACCACGGCTTCGACGTCCAGTTCGGCTGCTTCACCACGGACCGCGAACCACGCGGTTCGGCGGAGGTGCTGAAGTCGTACGCGACGCGGGCGACCCTCAGCTAAGTGTCGTCGTTCGCAAGAATGACGATCCCCGGCTTGCCGATCTTCACGTTGTTGGTTGCACTCTCGACGACGAGCTTGAACCGCTCGTCGCTTTCGCGATTTCGTTCGCCGTAGATCCTTATCACCAGGGGAACCGTGGTCGCTCCGGGAGGAACGTCGATGTACCCGAAACCCCCGCCGCTGTAGTAGTCGATTCCGCCGGTCGCGCTCACGTCCTGCTTGCGATACCTGATCGTCACCCACTCGTCGGTCAATGTCTGCGACATACGCAGAGTGAAGGTGACGTCGTGACTGAAGTGCCCTTCGGCGATCTTCATCGAGTCGAAGGCGACTGTCGGCTCCACCGCGATCTTCGCGGTTCCACGTCCCGGACCCTGAGCCGAGTCTGCGAAGAAAAGCAGGTTGTACGCCTTGCCAGGATCAAGACCCGTGACGTCGAGAGTCGGCGCGGTCGCGCTGATCGACCAGGAGCGGCCGCCGGGGTTCAGGAGCACGCGATATCCGGTCGCGGGCGCCCGCGGTGCGTCACAGTCCTGCGGAGCGGCAAACGTGAGATGCGCGTTTTCGCCAGCCCGCGAAATTGCAACCGTCGGTACCGGCGCCTTCGCCGCGACAATCACGGCGCTGCCCAACATAGGGACAGGGTCGGGACTGTACGAGTAGAGCTTGTAGACCTTGACCCAGTGGCGACCGGCGGCGCTCGGGACCGTCAGATCGGTGCTGGTGACGTTCGGGCCGAGGATTTGGGACTCGGCCTCCGTTGCCCAACCGGGTGAGTCGCCATAGGCACAGTCTGGGTTCTTCATGACGAAGACCTGATATGCCGCGACACCTGGTTGCGCCGACCACGAGATGTGCAGCGTGTTCGTGTTGCCGACCGGCGTGACCTGCACGGCGTCGTCGGCCGCGCTCGCCGATTCGCTGCTGCCGAAAGCGAGTGCGCCGGCGGCGACGAGCGTCGCCAAGACGGCACGCGCGATGCGTAGGTTGCGACTCATGTTGTGGCCCTCTCCCCACGCCTCCCCTGCTCGACGCTCGGTACGCGGCGAAGCGGGAGGCGGTCCTGGTGATGGGAACGTCCGACGATGGGTAGACCCCTATAGTCCGTTCGGTCCATATTAGGCGTTTTAGGCAGCGCGGGCGAGCGCGGTAGCGACACGGGCCAGCGTCTCGGCCGGCCGTTGGGTGACGTCGTCCCAAGTGACGTGGATGATGCGCCAGTGCATGGCTTCGAGGCCGGCGATGCGGCGGCGGTCGCGCTTCCAGGCGAGGCGGTAGCCGTGATGTTCGAAGCCGTCGCACTCGACCGCGAGTAGGAGCAGCGGCCAGGCGAAGTCGAGGCGGTACGCGCCGACCTTGTACTGCACGGCGGGGATGTGTCCGGCTTGTCGGAGCAGCCGTGCGAGCTTCACTTCGAGGCGCGATTCGAGCGGCCGTTCGCCCGCGACGTCGAGCTGCTTGATGCGCGTGCTGCCGGGTCGGCCGCGCCCGCCGAGCGCCTCGAACCGCCGCGCCAGCGCCGGCGCCGTCGTGAGCCCCATGCGGCGCGCGCTCTCGAACGCCGTCTCCAACCGCTCGCCGTCGAGATCTGCTGCCAGGTCAATGATGTTCCGAGTGGCGTTCGTGCACGGGATCTGGTCGACATACACGCGATCGATTCTCGGCAGTTCTTTGCTCGGCGGATTCAAGCAGTGAGCGCAACGAGGTCGGCGAGCGCTTGAGATGGTTTCATCCAGCCGAGGGTCTGTCGAGGGCGGTTGTTGAGCTTGCTGGCGATG
>JANNHK010000291.1:0-2678 GCA_031404355.1 Actinomycetes bacterium | reverse complement strand
GCGCAGATCACCATGCCGTACGGCGACTTCACGAGGTCGGAGTACCGGGCGTGCGTGTCGGGCGGCATTCCGAGTGCCGACAGTTCGATGAGGGCACGCGACTTGTCGAGCAGACGCATGACGCACTTCTCGCCGAACACGGTCGGCGTGGTCGAGACACGGACGTCGAGTTCTTTGTCGCCGACGTCGACGGCCATCTGGCCGTCTTGCGGCTTGCGGCTTGCGCTTCTCGACGATGTTCATGTCGGACATGACCTTGATGCGCGAGACGAGCGTCGGACCCATGCCTGCGGGCAGGGTCATCACCTCGTGGAGCGCGCCGTCGGTGCGGACCCGGATCCGCACCCGATTCTCGACCGGTTCGATGTGGACGTCGGACGCGCGGTCGCGTACCGCCTGCTCCAGGATCAGGTTGACGACCTTGACGATCGGAGCGTTCTCGTCGACGATCGTCGTGGTGACCTGGTCGCCGGTCTGGGTCGCCTTGCGGGACTCGAGCCGGGCTTCGAACAGCCGCAGGGCATCACCGAGGTCGGCCGTCGGCGTGTAGAGCCGGTCCATGACCCGGTCGATGTCGCTCTTGGCGGTGATGACCAAGATCACGGGCGTCTTCAGCAGCTCGAGCAGCTGCCCGAGCAGGTTCTCGCCGAGCGGGTCGCCGACCGCGACGACGAGCCGGTTCCCTTCGCGGCGCAGCGGGATCGCACTGAGGCGACGCGCGTCTTCTTCGCCGAGCAGCGTGACGATGTCGTTGTCGAGTTCGACTTTGCGGAGGTCGACGACCTCCATATTGAGCTGATCGGCGAGCACGTCGACGAGCGCGCGCTCATCGAGCAGGCCGAGGTCGACGAGGATGTTGCCGAGCCGCTTGCCCGACCCGGTCTGCGCCGTGAGCGCTTCGCGCAGCTGGTCTTCGGAAACGAGACCGCGGCCGACGAGCAGTTCCCCGAGCGGCGTTCCCTTGTGCCGGGGGACGCCGGCGCCGGCGTTGACGTCGCCGGCCTCCTGCTCGTCGTCGGGCAGGATCGTGTCGCCCTCTTCGGAGCCGGGTTCGTCGCCGAATCGTTCCGCGATGGCCTGACCGAACTCCTCGAGCGCCTCTTTGCGCGAGCGGGTTACGCGCATGACCGCACCCCTGTCTGGCGCGCCACAGGCATCAGCCGTCCATCCCTTTCCGCCCAGTCGTCGTCGCGTACCTATTCGGCGCGTTCTCGGCACGACTCATGGGTTATTTGGGACTAGTACGAAATAACTAGGGTTTCTGCCCCAGTCGCGGGCGGATCAGTCGTAGTAGCCGGAGTGCACGTAGAGGCACGGAATGCCTTCGGAACGGAACATGGCGACGTTGCGCCGGTCGTCCTCGAAGGCCAAGACGAGCGTGAACCCGAACTGGCGCAGGTCCCAGACGGTGGCCTGTTTGAAGTCGCGCGCGATGTCGTAGTCGCCGTACGGCCGCATGATCAGCAGGTCCCAACGGATCCCGTACCGGCGAAGCCACGCTTCGGTCAGGTGGTGCACCCGGTGCGGTCTCGCGGTCAGCAGGACGATCTGGAGGTCGGGGTCGAACAGGGCGAGCGTGGTCGACACTTCCTCGATGACCGCGTCCTCCCCGCATGCGTCGAAGAACGACCGCCAGTCCTGGCGGGGCGTTTCGAGATAGTGCTGACGGCTGGAGGCGTCGGACAACACACCGTCGATGTCGACGACGACCGCCCGACCCGGCGCGAACGGCTCGGTGTGCCAGGTCCAGTGTTCCGGGGTATACCTCACAGCCGATTCAGCAGCCCGTTGCATCCCGAAGCGCACGACATGCTTGCGCCATCCGCGCCGGTGCGAGTTCCCCGATGCGGCGTCGGAAGGCGGCTCGGTTCAGCGTGTGGACGTTGTCGAAGTTCACGACGCAGTCGGTCGGCGTTCCGTCGTCCTCGGCGGTAAGCACCAGTTCCGAGACGAGATCGCGACGAGTGCGTGTCAGCGCCGCAACGACCACCGACGCGATGCGATCGGCGACAGGATCCCGGGTGAGGATGAGCACCGGCCGGTCGCCACCCGGTGTCTGCGCGAACCAGATCTCACCCCGTCTCATGCGGCTCCGGCCTCCCGCCTGGGGCCGAATCGGCCCAGTCCGACCACTCCTCGGCCGGGCCCCAGTCGGCGATGGATGCCAGGTCGGCGTTCTCGTCATCGACGGGGTCGGCCGGCCGCAGTGCTTCTACCTCGCTCGCGAGCTTCACCAAGTGGGCATGCAGCGCCTCGCGCAGCAGCTCCGACCGATCGACGCCCAGGCGGCTCGCCCACTCCTGAGCCGCGCTCGCCTCCGAATCGTCGGCTCGAAAGCTCAACATCGTCATACACAAACCGTAACATGTATGACACTCGCCTGAAACCGGCACTTCGGAAAGGAACGGGCTGTGGCTTATCCCTGACGTAGGCACGCCCAGATCTGCGAAAAAACCGTTGCGGTGTAGGCGCGATCTCGCTATAATCGAACATGTGTTCGCTATCGCCGATCTCCCACGCGAAGCCGGCCTGCTCGATGAGTTCGAAGCGGCGCTCGAGCGGGTCTACCTCGACGACGACCCGCCCGACTTGGCGCGCCTCGCCCGCCTGCGACGCCAGGTCGAAGCGGTCTGGTTGCACAAGGTCGCCGACGCCGACCGGCGCGGTGCGCTGGCTAC
>JANNHK010000290.1:0-4398 GCA_031404355.1 Actinomycetes bacterium | reverse complement strand
GCCCGTCGACGTCGACGGGCACGAGTACGTCGTGTGGCGCGGGGAAAGTGGCGCGCTCGGGAGCGCGCCGAGGCAGTGCCCGCATCTCGACTTCGATCTCGCCGACGCGGCCGTTGTCGGTGACGAACTGGTGTGCCCGGGGCACGGGTGGGCCTTCACGTGTGCGGGCCGGGCACTCAAACGCAATGAGTTCGGGCGCGCCGACGACAAGGGCGCGATCGAGTGCCTCGCCCTCGCCGAGCACGACGGGCACATCGAGGCGCGGGCATGACGTACCCGCCCGCGCACCACTTGCTGTGGGACCTCCAGCTGCGGTTCGCGCACGACGACGACCACGGGAGCCGGGCGTGGATGCCGGTCACCCCCGAAGTGTGCGGCGACGACGGCTCCGTGCGCGCCGGCGCGCTGACGACCCTTGTCGACGTCATCAGCGGCGGCCTCGCAGCCCGCGCCGCGCAGCCGAACTGGATTGCGACCGCCGACCTCACAGTGCACATGACCGGCCGCGCGGCAAGCGGCGAGGTCGAAGCGCGCGCCCGGGTACTACGGGCCGGGCGCACGACCGTCGTCCTCGAAATCGACGTCGTCGACGACATGGAGAGTCAGGTCGCGATCGCGACGTCGAGCTTCGCCGTGCTGCCGCGCCGCGACATCAATCCCGAGATCGGCGAACGCATCAGCGACGGGTTCGTCGGACCCGAAGGCGCCGCGCTGCAAATTCCGTACGCCGACCAGCTCGGTATCCGGGTGCTCGACGCCGCTGCGGGCGTGGTCGAGGTGCCCGTCACCGACTGGTCGCGCAACTCGATGGGTGCGTTCCAGGGCGGCGCGGTCGGCGCCGTGCTCGAAGCCGCGGCCGAAGCGGCGCTGCGCACCGCGAGCAACACCCAGCTCGTCGTCACCGACCTGTACGTGACCTACCTCAGCTTCGGCCGCGTCGGTCCGTTGCAAACCCGCACCGACGTGCTCCAAGCGAACACCGACCGCGGCGTCGCGACCGTCGCCCTGTTCGACACCGGTGCCGAGATGCGGACGATGACGACCGCGCGCGTCGTCGCGACCCGGAGCCTGACGTGACCCAGGTGACCCAGTTCATGCGCGTCGACCTCACCGAGGTCGAGCCCGGCGTCATCCACGGCCGGGCGGACCGCGCCGAGCACCTCACGAAACCCGACGGCACGATGCGGACCGGACCGTTGCTCACGATGCTCGACTATGCCGGCGGTCTCTGCGGCGGGCTCGCGTCACTCCCCGACGGCTGGGTCGTGTCGACCAACCTCGCGGCCCGGTTCGTCGCGCCCGCGCAGCACGGACCGTTTCGCATCGAGGCGGCGGTGCTGCGGGCCGGGCGTAAGAGCGTCGTCACCGGTGTCGCGCTCTACGACGAAGGCGCGAACGACACGCAGGTCGCGTCGGGCGTGCTCACCTCGGCCGTGCTCGTTCCCGAGAACGGGCCACCGCAGTGGGAGCGGCCGCTGCGGCTCGTGAACCTCACCCCGTCCGAGCCCCAGCCCGCGCTGGCCGACTGGCTCCAGCTGCGCGCCGTCGACGGCGGCGTCGAGATCCCGCTCGCCGACCGGTTCCGCAACCCGTGGGGCATCCTGCACGGCGGTGTCGTCGCGACCATCGTCGACCTCGCCGCGGGCGGCACCACTACCGACGTCGTGTTGCACTTCCTCGCGCCCAACCGCATCGGACCGGTGCAGGCGATCGCGACACCGCTCGGAACGCGATCCGACGGCACCGTGCAGCGAGTAGAGGTGCGTGATGTGGGCGCCGACCGCGTCACCGCGGTCGCAGTGGTCAGTTCGAGGTGAACACCACCGGGAGGTGATCGATCGTCGTCACGAGCGAGTTCGGCGCCCGTTGCGGCCCCTCCCCCGGCGCGACCCGTATATCGGGTAGGCGGGTGAAGATCTCTTCGAGCGCGATGCGGATCTCGGTGCGGGCCAGGTTGGCGCCGAGGCAGAAGTGCGGACCGGTGCCGAACGCGAGGTGCAGGTTCGGGTCGCGGTCGATGCGGAACGCGTGCGGGTCGTCGAACACGTCTTCGTCGCGGTTCGCCGACGGGTAGACGTTGAGCACCACGTCACCCTTCTTGAGCGCGCGTCCACGCAGTTCCGTGTCGGCGGTGACCGTGCGCGAGAAGCTGATGACCGGCGACACGTACCGCAGGATCTCCTCGGTCGCGCTGTTCACCAACGTCAGGTCCGATGCCAGCCGTGCGCGCTGGTCGGCGAACTCGCTGAGCGCGGCCATCCCGCCCGAAAGACCGTTGCGAGTCGTCTCGTTCCCCGCGACGAGCAGCAGCACGAGGAACATCAGCAGTTCGTCGTTGTCGAGTGGGTTGTCCCCGTTGAACGCCAACTCGCCGGCGTCGACCGACGAGAGCATCACCGAGATGAGGTCGTCCTTCGGGTGTGACCGGCGCTCCTCGATGACCTGCATGAGCAACCCGACGTAGCCGCCGAACGCCTCGGCCGCGACAACGAGTTTCGGGTCGTCGTCGCCCGTCGCGCCTTCCGCGCTCATCATGTTGTCGGACCACGTCGCGAGCTGGTCGCGCTGGTCGACGGGGAGCCCGAGCAGTTCGGCGATGACGATCAGCGGCAGCGGCTTGGCGATGTCGTCGACGAAGTCGCATTCGCCCTGCGCCGCAACCTTGTCGATGAGGTCGCGCGCGATTTCGCGGATGTGGTCGAGCAACTGGCCGATGCGTCCGGGCGTGAACCCGCGGCTTACCAGCTTGCGCTGGCGCGCGTGTTCCGGGTCGTCCATCGACACGATGGAGAGGTTGGCGCCGTGCCCACCCGTCGGGCGGATACCGAGCTTGCTGCAGAACAACTCAGGCTGACGTTCGACGTGGATGACATCCGCGTGCTTCGACACGACCCAGATGCCGTTCTTCTCGTCGCGGTGCACCGGGTCGTTGGCGCGCAGCCAATCGAAGGTCTCGTGGGCGACACCGCGCACGAACAGCGAGGGGTCGAGCACATCGACGGATTTCATCGTTCCTCCAAACGGGCGAACACGGACGCAATCTCACGGGCGCGCTCGGCGAACGCGGCCCGTTGGTTATCGGCTTGCGGGAGGTACTCCACGAGCACCCCGTAGAGCGAGTGGCGGATCGTGCGCACGACCGCCGGGTCGTGCAGCGCCGGCGCATCGGGGATGAGGCCACGAATCCAGTCCGCGAGGACTGCTTCGAACGCGTTGCTCATCTCGAGCAACGGCTCGAGCACGTCTTCGTCGCCGTGGATCGCCTCGGCGAGCACCGAGCGCCAGAACGCGTCGTCGCTCAGCAACGCCACGAAGATGTGATCGAGAAGTGCGCCCAGGCGGTCGGCAACCGAACCCGGCAGGCCTTCGGGGAAGGGCGGGGCAAACAGGTCGTCGCCGCCCTGGCGGTGCGCCACCGCGGCCCGCAGCAGCTCCCGCTTCGACGGGAAGTAGTGGTACAGCGTCGCGACGTTGACCCCGCACACCCCGGCCACGGCCCGCATGCTCGTGCCGCTCGCCCCTTCGGTGGCCATCAGGCCCAGGGCGGCATCCAAGATCTCGGTCCGGCGGTCCATCGCCCAACGAGCCTATCAAACGTTCGTTTGGTCAAGGGAGGATTGTTTCTGCTCAGTCTGAGTCTTAGCGTTGGCACCGTGCGGGACGAGCGGGATGACGAAGCCTCTTTTCTGGCTGCGTACGACCCGTCGGCGTATCCGCGCGTCGCGGTGACCGTCGACGTCGTGCTGCTGACCGTTCGCGCCGGGCGGCTTGCGGTGCTTCTCGTTGAGCGGGGTGGGCACCCTTACCGCGGGCAGTGGGCGTTGCCGGGTGGGTTTGTCGAACCCGACGAAGAACTCGACGATGCCGCGCGCCGTGAGCTCGCCGAGGAGACCGGCATGCACGTGGACGGGGGCGACGAGGCCGTCGAACTCGGGTTCCTCGAACAGTTGCGGTCGTACGGAACTCCCGGGCGCGACCCGCGCGTGCGCAACGTGTCGGTGACGTACATCGGGTTCGCGGCACCCGGTGAGCCGGTGGCCGGGTCGGACGCGGCCGACGTGCGGTACTGGGCCGTCGACGACCTTGCGGTGGCGGGAGTCGGGAGCGACGACGGGGTTCCGCTCGCGTTCGACCACGATCGCATCGTGCGCGACGGCGTCGAACGGGCGCGGGCCAAGCTCGAGTACACGACACTCGCGACCGCGTTCCTCGACGAACCGTTCACGCTCGGCGAACTGCGGCGCGTCTACGAAGCGGTATGGGGCGAGACCCTGCACGAGGGCAACTTTCGGCGCAAGGTGCTTTCGACGCCGGGCTTCGTCGAACCGACGGGCGAGACCGCGCCCACCGACGGCCGGCCCGCGGCGCTCTACCGGCGGGGCCGGGCGACCCGGCTGC
>JANNHK010000289.1:0-3254 GCA_031404355.1 Actinomycetes bacterium | reverse complement strand
CGGCGGACGTCGTCGACGTCGGTCTCGGTCGCCACGGCCGCGAGCCGGCGGTAGGCCTCCATGCGCACGTCGTCGCGAGCGATGTAGTCGCGCGGCAGGTGCGCGGTGATCGGCAGGTCGATCTGCACCTCGGCGGGCGGCTCCGGCAGCTGGCCGGTCAACTCGCCGACCGCTTCGGTGACCATTTCCATGTAGAGGTCGAAGCCGACCGCGGCGATGTGACCCGACTGCTCGGCGCCGAGCAGGTTGCCGGCACCGCGGATTTCGAGGTCGCGCATCGCGATCTTGAACCCCGATCCGAGTTCGGTGAACTCGCCGATCGTCTTCAGCCGCTCGTACGCCTGCTCGGACAGCGCGCGGTTCGGCGGGTACAGCAAGTACGCGTACGCGCGCTGGCCGCGCCGTCCCACTCGCCCGCGGAGTTGGTACAGCTGCGCGAGACCGAGCATGTCGGCCCGGTCGACCACCAACGTGTTCACGGTCGGCATGTCGAGACCGCTCTCGACAATTGTCGTGCACACGAGCACGTCGTGTTCGCGTTCCCAGAACTCGGTGACGACGCGTTCGAGTTGCGACTCGTCCATCTGCCCGTGCGCGACCGCGACGCGCGCGTCGGGGACGAGTTCGCGGACGTCGGCGGCGACGTGCTGGATGTCCTTGACCCGGTTGTGCACGAACAGCACCTGGCCCTCGCGCAGCAGCTCGCGCCGAATCGCTTCGGACACCGCGCGCGGGTCGTACTCGTTGACATAGGTGAGGATCGGCTGCCGGTCTTCCGGCGGCGTCTGCACGAGCGACAGGTCGCGGATACCGGTGAGCGACATCTCGAGGGTGCGCGGGATGGGCGTCGCGCTCAGCGTCAGGATGTCGATGTTGGTGCGCATGTGTTTGATGCGCTCCTTGTGCTGCACGCCGAACCGTTGCTCTTCGTCGACGACCAGCAGTCCGAGGCGCCGGAACCGGATGTCGTCGGACAGCAACCGGTGGGTGCCGATGACGATGTCGACCTTGCCGCTCTCGATGTCGACGACGACTTCCTTCTGCTCCTTCGCCGACAGGAACCGGGACAGGACCTCGACCCGAACGGGATAGTTCGCGAAGCGCTCGCGAAACGTCTGGCCGTGCTGACTCGCGAGCAAGGTGGTCGGGACGAGCACGGCGACCTGCCGGCCGGCGAACACGGCCTTGGCCGCGGCCCGGAGCGCGACTTCGGTCTTGCCGTACCCGACGTCGCCGCAGATGAGGCGGTCCATCGGGATCGCCCGTTCCATGTCGGCCTTCGTCTCCTCGATGGCCTTGAGCTGGTCGGGCGTCTCTTCGTACGGGAACGACTCCTCGATCTGCACCTGGAACGGCGTGTCGGCTTCGAACGCGTGCCCGGGCGTCGCGAGACGCTTGCGGTAGAGGATGACGAGTTCGGCCGCGATATCGCGGACGGCTTTGCGGACGCGCGCGCGCGACTTGTCCCAGTCGGCGCCACCCATCTTCGACAGCTTGGGTGCCTCGCCACCCGTGTACTTGCGGATGAGCCCGATGTCTTCGGAGTCGACGTAGACGCGGTCGCCGCCCTTGAACTCGACGACGAGACGGTCGCGCGTGATGCCGAACATCTCGCGCGTCTCCATACCGAAGTAGCGGCCGACGCCATGCACGCGGTGCACGACGTAGTCGTCCGGCGCGAGACCTTCGTAGTAGTCCTGCCCTTTCCGCGCGGTACGGGGGCGGCGATGCACACGCCGGCGTCCGGTCAGATCGGCTTCGGCGACGAGCGCGAGCTTGATCGTCGGGAGCACGACACCTCGGTCGAGCGGCGCGACCACGACCTCGACCGGCGCGCCCGCTTCGCCGAGCAGTTCTTCGATGCGTTGCTTCGACCCGGTGCCTTCGGCCGCGACGAGTACCTTGAACCCCTCCTTGCGCAGACCGTTGAGGCGCGCCGCGAGCCCGTCGATGTCGCCGACAACCGGGTCGAACGCAGTCGCCGCGAGCGCGGGCGTATCGGGGCTGTCGGGAACGGAGAGGACCAGCGCGGTACCGGCCTTCGTGCGTTCCATCACGCGTTCGAACGGCAACGAGAGCCGGGGTAGCTCGCCGTCCTCGGGCGCACCCCAGGTGCTGGCGAGCACGCCCGCGAGATTCTGTTCCTCGTCGAGGAGATCGTTGGCCCGGTCGCGCAGGCGCCGGGGTTCGACCAGCGCGACGAGCGCGCTCGGCGGGAGGAGGTCGGAGAGCAGGTGCTCGTCCTCGGTCAGCCACGGGAGCCACGACTCCATCCCGTCGAACGTCTGTCCCTCGGCGAGCCGCTCCCACTGTGCGCGGCCCCACGGCGTCGACTGGAGCAGCGCGGCGGCGCGGGCGCGCACCTCGGGGGTGGGCAGAAGCTCGCGCACGGGGAAGATCGCGACGTTCGCGATGTCGCGGTGTGAACGTTGGTCGGCGACCGAGAACTCGGAGAGACGGTCGACTTCGTCGCCCCAGAGGTCGACCCGAACCGGGTGGTCGGCAGTACCCGGGTACACGTCGACGATCGAACCCCGCACCGCGACCTCGCCGCGCGCTTCGACCTGATACTCACGGCGGTACCCCGCCGCGACGAGCTGTTCGACGAGCTGGTCGCGATCAACCTGCTGCTTCGGGGCAATCAGGATCGGTTCGACGTCTTCGACGTGCGGGCCCAGCCGCTGCACCAGCGCGCGCACGGGCGCGACCACGACCGCGGGCAGGGCGTCGCCACCGGTGCGCAGCCGCCACATGACCCGCAGCCGCCGCCCCATCGTTTCCGTCGCGGGCGAGACCCGTTCGAACGGCAACGTCTCCCAGGCGGGGAACAGCTCGACCGCGTCGTGCCCGAGGTACTCGCGCAGGTCGCCCGCAATGCGGTCGGCCTCGGCGCCCGTGGGAACCGCAACGAGAATCGGTCGTCGCGCCGTCGCCCCCGCGAGCGTCGCAGCGAACAGCGCGCGCGCCGGTTCGGGCACAGCCACCGGGTGGCCCTGCCCAGACGTAGCCGCCACGACCGCCGGGTCGTCGGCAAGCAGCGAGGTAAGCCCCGAAAGAGGCAGCGATTCGGTCATGGGTTGCGCGTGTGAACCCCGGGAGACGCTCTACCCGGGGTCGTGTGAGTTCGTGTTTGAAGCTAAGTGGTTGCTGAGCAACCACTGCGCTTCAAACATCAGCGTAGGGCAAGCCATTCCAAGAACATGCGTCCCCGTGGGGGCCGGGCCGGCGAGGGAAGCCCCAAAGCGCGGGCAACC
>JANNHK010000288.1:0-1601 GCA_031404355.1 Actinomycetes bacterium | reverse complement strand
CCAGAACAGCGCGATGCCCTTCGGCACCCACAGGGGCATCCGGTCAGCCCGGTCGTTGGTAGCGCCGGTCGCGGCCTCGGTCACGCCCTCTTCCATCGGCACGCTCAGGGTACGGGCGAGTTCGCGGTTCCTCGCGGATGTGTAGTGCGGACGCAGTACCCGCTCCTCCTGCCGGAGGCCTTGTAGCGGGTGCGAGGGAGCCATGTGATCGCCCTCTATGCTCGGTGCTCCATGGGGCAGGCGATCACGGTGAGTGTGCGAGCGGGTGGACGGCCCGAGGTTCGCTTCTTCGAGTGCAACCGTTCGATCACAGGCATGGCGATCGAGACGTACATCTACGGGGAACCGGTCGACGGCCGGCGACCGCCCGACGTGCTCGCGGGGCGCATTCTCGACATGGGCGCCAAGCGGGTGACGATTTATTCGAACGTCGTCACGGTCGAGGCTCGAGATGTCGCGTGGAGTGAGATCGAGCCCAAGGTGATCCACGCCATGGAGCATCTCTTCGAGTTCTACGGCACCGACGCGGGCTGGTCCTTTGAGGCCCGCGGCATGGAGACCCCGCCCCCGCTCGAGGTCGCCGACACCGCGTAACCAACCGAGGGCCACCCCTTGCCCGATCGAACATATGTTCGGTATGGTCGGGACATGGCGCGGGCGGAGATCCCCGACGGATTGCCGTTGTCGGCAATCGCGGCACGAGTGCAGCCGTTCGTCGCGGCCCGTGAGCGCCTGCTGCCCGTTGCATTGCCCCTCGGCGACCACCTGCCGAACGGTGGCGTGCAGCGCGGCTCCACGGTTGTGGTCGACGGTCGGCGTGGGGTGGGTGTCACCACCACCACGCTCATGCTCGCGGCGGCCGCGACCACGACCGGGGAATGGGCAGCGATCGTCGACCCCGACGGCACGTTGGGTGCGCGCGCCGCGGCCGAAGCCGGTGTCGAACTCGAGCGATGCGCGGTCGTGCGGCGGGTCCCACGCGACCGATGGTCGGCGGTGGTCGCGGCGCTGCTCGACGGTGCCGCGTTGGTCGCCGCCACCGTTCCCGACCGGTTACGGCCGAGCGACGCGCGCCGGCTGATCGCCAAGGCACGAGAACGGTCGTCGGTGCTCGTCGCGGTCGGGCCGTGGCCGGTCGAAGCCGCGCTGCGCCTCCATGTCGAGCCGAGTGCGTGGGAACACGCGAGCAGCGGGCTGTTGACCCGGCGCGACATCGTTGTGCACGTCGAAGGGCGCGGGGCCAAAAGGCGTGGAGAACGCGCGCCGCTGCGATTGGCGCACGCGGGATGACCCGAACCGCGCGTACCGCGTGCGTATGGTGTCCCGACTGGCCGGTGACCGCGGCCCGGCGGCGCGATCCGGAGTTGGCCGGTGTTCCCGTCGTCGTACGCGAACGCATCGGCAGCCGCGACGTGGTGCGGTGCGCGTCGAGCGAAGCGCGCGCCGACGGTGTGACGCGCGGGATGCGCCGGCGGGAGGCCGAGGCGCGCAGTCCCGGGGTCGTGTGCATCGACGCCGACCCCGCGTACGAGGCCCGCGCCTTCGAAGTCGTCGCCCGCGCCATCGAGACGGTCACACCCCGGGTTGTGCTCGACCGGCCC
>JANNHK010000287.1:0-4515 GCA_031404355.1 Actinomycetes bacterium | reverse complement strand
CGATGAACTGGGCCTTGGACCGTTTCGTGATCGTCTTGATCACGAAGATCGAGATCGGGATCGTGACGAGGACGACGATCGCGAGCACCGGTGAGATCGTGATCATCATGATCGTGACGCCGATGATCGTGAGCCCCGATGTCAGGAGCTGGCTGAGGGTCTGCTGAAGGCTCTGCGCGAGGTTGTCGATGTCGTTGGTGACCCGGCTCAGCATGTCGCCGCGCGGCTGGCGGTCGATGTAGCGCAGCGGCATGCGGTTGAGCTTGTCTTCGACGTCGGAACGCAGATGGAACATGGCGCGCTGCACGACACCTGCGAGCAGCCACGTCTGCGAGAACGACAGCGCCGCCGACGTGACATACAGCGCGAGCGCGATGACGAGGTATCGGTGCAGCTGCGAGAAGTCGATGCCCTGTCCGCTCACCACGCCGTCGACGATGACGTCCGTCGCATTCCCGAGCACCTGCGGGGCGAGGACGAGCAGCGTGACGCTGCTCACCGCGAGGAGCAACACCGCGGCGACGCCGAAACCCTCCATGCGCAACCGCGAAGCGAGCCGGCGGGTCGAGTTCTTGAAGTCCTTCGACCGGTCCATCGGGATGCCGGCCGAACCCCAGCGCCCGCCGAAGCCGCCGCGCGCATCCTCGCCTGCGGGCCGCTCGACCTTCTCTTCCTCGTTCTCGTTCTCGTTCTTGGTGCTCACGCCGCTTCCTCCGCGGTGAGCTGAGATTCGACGATCTCCGCGTACGTCGGGCAGGTCTCGAGGAGTTCGTGGTGCGTACCGAGCCCGACCTGGCGGCCGTCTTCGATGACGAGGATCTGGTCGGCCCTCATGATGGTGGACACGCGCTGGGCGACGATCACCGTGACGGCGTCGGCGACGGTCGGCCCGATCGCGGCGCGCAGCCGGGCGTCGGTCGCGAGGTCGAGCGCGGAAAACGAGTCGTCGAACAGGTAGATGCCGGGGCGGCGCACGAGCGAACGCGCGATCGCGAGCCGTTGGCGCTGACCGCCCGACACGTTGGAACCACCCTGGCTGATGGGCGCTTCGAGTCCGCCGGGCATCGCCGTCACGAAGTCTTTCGCCTGGGCGACGTCAAGTGCGTCCCACAGTTCGTCATCCGTCGCGTCGGGGTTCGCGTAGCGCAGGTTGCTCGCGACCGTGCCGGTGAAGAGATACGGCTTCTGCGGCACGAGACCGATGCGGCTCCACAGCAATTCGGGTTCGATGTCGCGCACGTTGACGCCGTCGACGAGCACTTCGCCGCCGGTCGCGTCGTAGAGCCGGGGGATCAAGTTGAGCAGCGTCGTCTTGCCCGCACCCGTGCTCCCGATGATCGCCGTGGTCTGGCCGGCAACGGCCGTGAACGAGATGTCGCACAGGACGGGGAAGTCGGCGCCGGGATACGCGAACTCGACGTTGCGCAGTTCGAGCGATGCCGGCCCGGAAAGCTGCGTGACCGGGGCCGTGGGCGCAACGACGGACGACTGCGAGGACAGCACTTCCTGTATGCGTTCCGAGCTCACCGATGCCCGGGGTGCCATCACCGCGACGAACGTCGCCATCATGACCGACATCAGGATCTGGATCAGGTAACTGAGGAACGCGATGAGTTGACCGACCTGCATGTCGCCGTTGGCGATGCGATCGGCGCCGAACCAGATCGCGGCGACGCTCGAGAGGTTGAGGACCAGCATGACCGTCGGGAACATGAACGCCATCAGCCGGCCCGCGCGCAGCGACGTGAGCGTGAGGTCGTCGTTGGCGTGGGCGAAGCGATCGGCCTCGTCCGGCTCGCGTACGAACGCCCGCACGACGCGTACGCCGGTGATCTGCTCGCGCAGCACCTGGTTGATGCGGTCGATGCGTTCCTGCATGGCTTGGAACTGCGGGACCATGCGCATCATCACCAGGCCGACGCACAAGATGAGCACGGGCACGGCGACGAGGAGCAGGAGCGACAGCGGTCCGTCTTCGCGAATCGCGAAGAACACGCCGCCGACGATCATGATTGGGGCGCCCACGAGCATCGTGCACCCCATCATCACGAGCATCTGCACCTGGGTCACGTCGTTCGTGATGCGGGTGATCAGCGAGGGCGCACCGAACTGGGCAACGTCTTGGGCCGAGAAGTCGGTGACGCGGTGAAAGAGCGACTTCCGCACGTCGCGGCCGAAGGCCATGGCGACTCGCGCGCCGAAGTACACGGCTGCGATCGCGAAGACGACCTGCACGATCGTGACCAGCAGCATGACGCCGCCGACTTTCCAGATGTAGTCGGTGTCGCCGGTGGCAACGCCCTTGTCGATGATGTCGGCGTTGAGCGCCGGGAGATACAGCGTCGCCATCGTCTGCACGAACGTGAGCGCGACGACGATCAACAACTGGCGGCGATAGGGGCCGAGGAACGTGCGCAACAGGCGCATCAACATGGCTTGCGCACTCCATCGAGAAGCAACGACACGATCTCGGTCGACGACAACGGCTGATCGAGGATCAACGCCGGATGGGTTCCCGCAATGGTCAACCCGCGCAGCAGGTGCGCGGCTTCGACCGGTTCGCGCCGGATCTGGTCGCGATCGGTTTCGAACAGCGCGGCAAGGGCGCGTAGGTCGGGGACGCGCGGCCGCTCGGGCTGCGTGATCGCGACTGCCGTACGCAGCTGGTGGATGTCGGAGAAGCGCCGGCGCAGGATGTCGACGGCCGCGACGAGTCGCGGTTCGAGCGCCAGGTTGGGATCGATCGCGGCGAGCTGCTCGTCGACGACCTTCATGTCGAGCGCCGACTCGACCGCGGCGGCGATCAGGCTCTCCTTGTCGGGAAAGACCCGGAAGATGGTGCCCTCGGCGATACCGGCGGCCTGCGCGATCTGGCGGGTTGTGACCGCGGCGCCGTGCGCGAGCAACAGGGGGAGCGTCGCGGCGATGATCTCGGCCCGCCGCTCGGAGGGGGGCAGCGCCGCGGCCCGCGTCCGGCTGGGCATGGTGGAACTGGACCCGGTCGGCACTCGGACAGACTATATGAGTGAGCACTCACTCACCCAATCGAGGGGCCGCGATCAGCCGATGACCTCGAACGTGGCGGCCAGGGGTACGCCGAGGCGAGCGCCGGCGGCCTCGGCTCCGGAACGCAGGAAGTCGGCGGGCGAAGCCATCGCGCCGCCAAGGTGGTCGAGATACACGCGGTGGCATTCGAGGGAGCGGACGCCGGCCTCGAAGGTGGCTGTGGTGTCGACGCCGTGCGTCGGTTGGGGACTGCCGCTGAACGCAACGAAGCGCGCACCGTCCCAGGCGTCACCGCGATCCGGAAACACCCACGGGTTGGCGGCATCGCGCACCGCGTCGAGCAGCGCGCGCCCGACCGCGCGGTGATCGGCGTGATTCCAACTCGGGCCACCCCACGACGCGCGAAAGTTGATCGACAACACCACTTCGGGCCGGTGGCGCCGCACGGCCGCAGCCAGGTCCGCGCGCAGGGCGAGGTCTTCGACGACCTTCCCGTCGGGGTGACCGAGGAACTCGACGGTCTCGACGCCGACGACGTTGCAGCTCGCGATCTGTTCGGCGCGGCGGATCGGGCCGGTTTCGTTCGGCGGCATCGACGAAATGCCGGCCTCGCCGTCGGTGACGAGCACGTAGCCGATCCACTTGCCCTGCGCGGTCCAGCGTGCGACTGCTGCGGCCGCCCCGTATTCCATGTCGTCAGGATGTGCGACGACCGCGAGCGCGCGCTCCCAGTCCTCGGGAAAGGTCTGAAGGTCGGGCACGGCCGGATGTTACGGCGCCGATCGAATCGCTCGAATTCTCATCCCGTGTGGGGCATGATGCGCCCGGCTGAGGAGGTCGCCATGAAGCTGAACGGCTCGCACGTGTACCCGGTCCCCGTCGGCACCGTGATCGCGATGCTCGCGGACAAGTCGGCGACCACGGAGAAGTACCAGGAGATGGGCCACCGCGACGTCGCGATCCTCGAGTTCGAGGCCGACGCCGACCTGCTGCGCATCACATCGACGCGTGTGGTCGACGTCGACTTGCCCGGGTTCGCGAAGAAAGTGTTGAAGCCGACGAACACAATGGTGCAGTCCGACGAGTGGCACCGTCAGGACGATGGTTCGTGGACCGGCACGTTCGGCGCCGAGGTCAAGGGTTCCCCGGTGAAGATCGAGGGCACCATGCGGCTCACAACCGACGGCGACGGGTCGCGCCACGAGGTCACGATCGACGTGCAGGTGAAGATCCCCATCGTCGGCGGCAAGATCGCCGACTGGGCGGGCAAGAACGACGTCCGGCGCACGCTCGACGCCGAGTTCGCGTTCAACGAACGCCGCCTCTCGACGGCTTGAGTGTCGCCTTGCCACTTGACGGACGAATAGCGGCCCGGAACCGCGCCGTGATCGTCGCTCCTGCCAGCGCGAAGGCCGTGTGGTACCTGCAACGCCTCGCACCGGGCGTCGTCGAACTCGCCGGCCGCCGCACCGCCCGCCGAGTCGCGGAACGCTCGCGTCACTCGTCGCC
>JANNHK010000286.1:0-7084 GCA_031404355.1 Actinomycetes bacterium | reverse complement strand
TAGTCGATGGTAGAGGGCGGCATTGCCGTCGCGCTTGAGGCCAGAGGGCGCGAGTTCGCGGCGCAGCACCGTCGCGCACCCTCGCGGCATTCTTTGTGCCTATGCACTGGGAAGCCCGCATTCAAGAGCACGCTGAGCTTCAAGAAGGCTTGCTCGCCGAGTTTCACCTGCCCGACCTTGACTGCACGTCGGATCATTGGTGGCGGGCCGTTCGCAGTGAGCGTTGGGAGGCCATGAGTTCGCGTGTGCTGCGACTGCGGGGTAGCCCGAGATCGGATGAGCAGCGCGTACTGGCCGCAGTGCTCGACGCCAGTCCGGGTGCGGTGCTTCACGGGTCGAGCACCCTGGCCTGGTTCGGGATGCGCGGGTTTGACCTGAGCCGCGTTCTGGTCGCGAAATCGCGCGGTCTGTCTGGACTCGAACCCGAGCTCGCTCAGGTGCATCGCCTACGAGAACTGCGGGCGCACGACATTTTGGTCGTGCGTGGCGTGCCTACCGAGACACCGTTGCGCGCGATCTGGCATGAGGCGGCGCGTTTCAGCGCGAAACCGGCGTACGAAATCGGCCTTCGTCGCGTCGGACGCCTGCTCGACACCGCGCACGTCCGCGGGCTCGTTTCCTGGGCGGCGCTCCACGAGATGGTCGGCGACATCAGTGCGCGCGGCCGTTCGGGTACGAGGCTCATGCGCGCGTTGGCCGACGAACGTCTGCCGGGAACAAGTCCGACCGAGAGCCGCAACGAGGATCGGTTCGAACAGATCCTGGAGACCGCCGGGCTTCGGACGCTACGTCGCCAAGTCGTCATCGGCGGCCACGAGCCGATCGGTCGGGTGGACTACCGCGGCGACGATCTGCCGCTCGCGGTCGAGGTAAACAGTTTGACGTATCACTCGTCGCTGTCAGATCGAGCGGCTGACGAAGTGCGCTACTTGCGATTGAACGACGCCGGCTTCATGGTTGCGGTCGTGTGGGAGGACGACATCTGGTCGCGGTCGGGCGCCGTCGTCGACACGATCCGGGACGCGCGCAAGCGGGCACACAACCGGGAACGCGGGGTGCTTCACCCGCCGTCATGCCCGTGGCCGCGGCCCATCCCTGTTCTGGGTACTCGTATTTGTGTCTGACAACAGATACGAGTACCCAGAACAGCTTGGTTACGCTTCTGCGCCGGCGAAGGTGTCGAGCGCGAACCTCGGGTCGAGCCGGCAGGCTTCGATGCGCCGCTGTTCTAGCGATGCATCCATGCGGCCAGCTTGGGGTCGCACAGTTCAGCGACGCGGGCCTCGTAGCGGGGCATCTCGTCCTCCGGCGCCAACGTGCGCCAGTCGCGCCCGGGACCCTGGTCGAAGAACTGGGTGTTGTCCTTCCAGATCGCGTTGGTGACATCGGGTGCGAGTTGGTCGGCGTTTGCTTTCATCGCGCCAAACGAGCCCGCCGCCGCGAGCTCAGCGAGGAGCGCGTCGTCGACTGAAATGTCGAGGGCGTCGGCCAGCCGGCGCATCTCACCGGGAAGGTCGTCGAGCATGTCGCGGTAATGGAACAGCACCACGTTCGGGCGTTCACGGTGCTGCCAGAAGGTGTCGACGTGGTAGAGCGTGCCCCGCAGCGACTCCAACCGATCGACGGGCGGCGTGGGATCGTCGACCCAGTGCCAGAAGCGATCGAGGGGAGTCTCGAACTGCACGTCCTCGAACGGCGGAAGTTCGGCGAGGTCGTCGAAGCCGACCGCCGCTCCCCGCGCGTTGACGAAGTTGTCCTCGTGCAGGTTGTCGATGTGGTGGGCCCAGGAGAGCGCGACCTCGCGGGGCTCACGTCCGACAGAGATGTACGTCACTCGTTCGTCGTGCGGCAGACCGTCGAACGGTGTGTGCGACTTGATGAACCGGCGGTGCGTCTGCGCGTCGAGCGCGGCGAACACGTCGGCAGCCGAGCGCGTCTGCATGTCGAGCCAGGGCGATATCTCGGCGAGGCGGCCGAAGTCGGGCCGCTGGAAGATCAGGAGCGCGCACAGGTTCTGCATCCACGTCGTGCCGCACTTCGGCGGCGTGGAAATGACGATGTCGCCCGCGCGGAACTCGAACCCGTCCCAGCGCGCGCTGTCCGCGACGAACGACCGGTACCGCACCGTTCGGTCAGTCGAGCGGGCGCACGGCCACGACCGTCGCCGACATCTCGCGCCGGGGGCCCTGGTACGTGACGGTCGTGCCGGGCGTCGCGTTCAACAACGCCTGGCCGAGCGGCGAGTTGGTCGAGAGCACGCTGTACGACTCGTGGCGCTCCTCGATGGAACCCACGAGGTACGTCTCCGTTTCGTCGTCGCCCTCGTGACGCAACTCGACGACGCACCCGGGTTCGACGACATCGCCCGCGGCGGCTTCGACGAGCACCGCAGTCTTGATGATCTGTTCGAGTTGGCGGACGCGCGCTTCGCTCTTGCCCTGTTCGTCTTTGGCGGCGTCGTAGTCGGCGTTCTCGCTGATGTCGCCCAACTCGCGCGCTCGTTCGATCTGGAGCGAGATGTCGGTGCGGTAGGGCCCGGATCTCCAGGCCAGCTCCTCCTTGAGCCGGTCCAGTGCCGCCTGGGTCAGGTGGGTAGTCACGGCGCGCAGGGTACCCGCGAGGTAGACGGTTCCTGAACGGCGGGAACGCGATTGACAAACATGTCATTTCGGCGCGATCCTGGCGGTTCCTATGCAGCGCTCGGGCACCACCCTCGTCGTCGTTATCGTCGTTATCGTAATTATGTGAGCGGACGCCTTCCCGGCGTTCGCTGCCAACCGTCCACGCCAGCGTGGGCGGTTTTTTCGTGGCCGGACTTTGCAAGCATCTGAGATAGAGGAGAACAAGCGTGGCGCATCGAGTGGGCATCATCGGCGGCGACGGGATCGGTCCCGAAGTTCTGGCCGAGGCGCTCAAGGTCGTGCGCGCCGCGGGCGTGGCGCTCGACACCACCGACTACGACCTCGGCGGGGCGCGCTATCTCAATACGGGCGAAGTGCTGCCCGACGCGGTCCTCGAAGAGTTGCGGGGCTACGACGCGATCCTGCTCGGCGCGGTCGGTACGCCGGAAGTGCCGCCCGGTGTGTTGGAGCGCGGGCTGCTGCTCAAGTTGCGGTTCTCGCTCGACCTGTACGTGAACCTGCGCCCGTTCCGCGCCGGTGACATCGACTTCCTCGTCGTGCGCGAGAACACCGAGGGCACCTACGCAGGTGAAGGCGGGTTCCTGCGCCACGGCACGCCGTTCGAAGTCGCGACCCAGGGTTCGGTGAACACTCGCATGGGTGTCGAGCGGTGCGTCCGGTTCGCGTTCGACCTGGCCCGAGGTCGTGAGCGCAAGCACCTCACGCTCGTGCACAAGACCAACGTGCTCACGTTCGCCGGCGACCTCTGGCAGCGCACGTTCGACGAGGTCGCGGCCGAGTATCCCGACGTCGCAACCGGCTACAACCATGTCGATGCCGCGTGTATCTACTTTGTGCAGGACCCGCAGCGTTACGACGTGATCGTCACCGACAACCTGTTCGGCGACATCCTCACCGACCTCGGTGGGGCAGTTGCGGGCGGTATCGGCCGGGCCGCGTCGGCGAACCTCAACCCGGCCCGCTCCGGCCCTAGCCTGTTCGAGCCGGTCCACGGCTCGGCGCCCGATATCGCCGTGAGGGGCATCGCCGACCCCCGTGCGGCCGTGATCTCGGCCGCGATGATGTGCGAATTCCTGGGCGAGACCGATGCCGCGGCCCGAATCCAGCAGGCTGTCGTGAAGACGGACGATGAAGAAGGTACGACTACGCAGATCGGCGACGCGATCGCCGCTGCGGTGTAACGGGAGAGCACACGATGCCCATCACGCCGACTGAGAAGATCTGGATGAACGGGGAGCTCGTCCCGTGGGAGGAAGCGCGCATCCACGTGCTCACCCACACGCTCCACTACGGCACTGGTGTGTTCGAAGGCATCCGCGCCTACGAGACCGACAAGGGCCCCGCGGTGTTCCGCCTCACCGAACACATCGAGCGGCTGCACAACTCGGCGCGCATCATGATGATGGAGATCCCGTACTCGGTCGACGAGCTGGTGCAGGCGACGAAGGACACGGTGCGCTCCACGGGCCTGCCGTCGTGTTACATCCGGCCGATCGCGTACTACGGCTACGGCGAGATGGGGCTCAACACGTTGCCGTGCACCGTCGACGTGTCGATCGCGTGCTGGCCGTGGGGCGCCTACCTCGGCGACGACGCGGTCAACAAGGGTGTGCGCATGAAGATCTCGTCGTGGAAGCGCCACGACCACAACACCATGCCGCCGCTGTCGAAGACGAGTGGTAACTACGTGAACTCGTCGTTGGCGAAGGTCGAAGCGCTGAAGGCCGGCTACGACGAAGCGATCATGCTCAACCAGGAGGGTCTCGTGTCCGAGTGCACGGGCGAGAACCTCTTCGCGGCGCGCAAGGGCATCCTCATCACGCCGCCGGTGTCGGCGGGCGCGCTGCCCGGTATCACGCAGGACTCGGTCATGACGATCGCTCGCGACCACGGCTTCGACGTGCGCGTCGACAACCTCTCGCGTAGCGACCTGTACGTCGCCGAAGAGATATTCGTGTGCGGTACGGCCGCCGAAGTGAGCGCCGTGAACTCGGTCGACGACCGCGAGATTCCGTGCCCCGGCCCGATGACCCGGGCTATTGCCGACGAATACGCCAAGGCAGTCCGAGGCCAAGTCGATAAGTACAAAGAATGGTGCGAGCATGTCAGCTGACCCGGCGGTACCGAAGAGTGTCGAGATCTACGACACGACGCTGCGCGACGGGTCACAGCTCGAAGGCATTTCGCTCACCGTCGAGGACAAGCTGCGCATCGCCGAACAGCTCGACTGGCTCGGCGTGCACTACATCGAGGCAGGCTGGCCCGGCGCCAACCCGAAAGACGACGAGCTGTTCCGGCGCACGCCCACCGAACTGAAGCTCACGACGAGCAAGCTCGTCGCGTTCGGTTCGACCCGGCGGGTCAAGGGCAAGGTCGACAGCGACGACACGCTGCGCCACCTCGTCGACGCCAACGTCGAAGCCGTGTGCATCGTGGGGAAGGCATGGGACTACCACGTCACCGAAGCGCTGGGCACCACGCTCGACGAAGGTGTCGCCATGGTGCGCGACTCGGTCGAGTTCCTGCGCGCCACCGGCATGGAAGTGCTGTTCGACGCCGAGCACTTCTTCGACGGCTACCGCCGCAACCCCGAGTTCTCGCTGCGGGTACTCGAAGCCGCGGCCGAAGTCGGTGCGTCGCGACTCGTGCTGTGCGACACCAACGGCGGCACGCTTCCGCACGAGGTCGAGGAAACCGTGCGGGCAGTCGTGACGTACTTCGGCAGCGATGTCGGAATTGCCGTGCACCTGCACGACGACGCCGGCACCGGTGTTGCGAACGCGCTCGCGGGCGTGCGGGGCGGCGCCATCCAGGTGCAGGGCACCATCAACGGCTACGGCGAGCGCACCGGCAACTGCAACCTGACGACGATCATCCCGAACCTCACGTTCAAGATGGGTATCGAGACGATCCCGCGCGACCGCATCGAGCGGCTCACGCCGGTGGCGCACCACATCGCCGAACTGGTGAACATGCCGCTCAATCCGCAGGCCGCGTACGTGGGCCACTCGGCGTTCGCGCACAAGGCGGGTCTGCACACGAGCGCGATCGCCAAGCGCCCCGACGCGTACGAGCACCTCCCCCCCGACAGCGTCGGCAACGGCACCCGGTTCGTCGTGTCGGAGCTGGCGGGCAAGTCGACGCTGGGCATGAAGGCCAAGGAACTGGGCCTCGACCTCGACGGCCCGCAGCTCGCCGAAGTGGTCGAGACGCTGAAGCAGCTCGAGCACGAGGGCTACCACTTCGAGGTCGCCGACGGTTCGCTAGAACTGCTCATGCGCCGAGTCATCGGCTGGACGCCGGAGTGGTTCGACGTCCAGTCGTTCCGCGTCATCACCGACGACACCCGCGGCGTCGACACGCTGACCGGCGAAACCGGTGCGACGGTCACGACCGAAGCCACGGTCAAGGTGATGGTCGACGGGAAGCGCAAGATCGCGACCGCCGAGGGCAACGGCCCCGTCAACGCGCTCGACCGGGCGTTGCGCACCGCGCTCAACGGTCGCTACCCGTCGCTCGATCGTGTGCACCTGACCGACTACAAGGTGCGCGTGCTCGACACGCAGAAGGGCACCGCCGCCGTCACCCGGGTGCTCATCGACTCGACCGACGGCGACGCCACGTGGACCACCATCGGTGTGAACGAGAACATCATCGAAGCGTCGTGGCAGGCCCTCCTCGATTCCATCCACTTCGGCCTGTTGCGAGGCGAAGGCGACGGGACCGCGTAGGCTCCGGAGCGATGCCCACTGATCCCTACGTACCCGCTGATCCGTCTGCTCGTCCGCGGCAGCAGCAGAACTTGCCGCCGGGGATTGCGTTGCCGCCGTCGCGGCGGTGGGTGGCGGACCGGCCGGGCGACTTGGGGCCGCGCCAGCCGCGGGGACAGTTGTACGGGTCGCCGGGGCCGAACGTCGGGTACGCGTACACGCTCGCGGAGCGAGCGGCCGATGCGTGGGTGCTCGCGCCGCACGAGGAGACGCACGACGTCATCCCGGTGATCGCCGAGATCGCGGGGGAAGCGGGCGGGATTGTTCGGGCGGGCGCCGGTTATGCCCGACATCAACATTGCGGCCGGGCTGCTGGGGTACGACGGCACCGCCGCCGACGACTTCGTCGGTATCCGCCGGCTGATCATCCACGACGCCGGGCACGACTACACGCGCCGCCGCGCCATCGTCGACACCGTCCCGGAGCAGTTGCTGCGCATGACGGCTGAGGAGTTCGACGACAGTATCGACGAATGGCGGCACATCACGCAGACACGACTGTTCCCGGAGTTGGGCCGCCAGCCGACCATGTAGCTGCTTCTGGTCGCGCGGATTTTGTGCGACCCACCCATACGCGCGGCCCACAAGGGGGGATAGGTCCGATGCGGCCGAGCGGCCGGCGCGGGCGGGGGGGCCCCCGTCTGGGGGATGTGCACGCAGGGTGAGTGGTGG
>JANNHK010000285.1:0-10241 GCA_031404355.1 Actinomycetes bacterium | reverse complement strand
CTGCGAATCGCCTGCCACGCACCCTTGTAGAAGCCCCAGCCGCCGATGAACTGCACGGGGGTGACGAGGATCATCATCCAGACGCCCCACGTGAACCACGGCAGCGCGTCGATCGGTGCCCACGTCAGCACCGTCGCGCCCGCGGCGAGGCCGAGGAAGACGGCGACGCGCATGATCGCGAGGATCAAGACGCCGGTGAGCGCGATCGTCACGCGGCGCTTGAGGTGGCGCAGCTCCTCCTCGGGCGCTTCGAACGTGCGCCGGCAACCGTCGCTGCAGAAGTAGTAGTCGCGGCCGCCCACATGGCTGTGCAGCGCGGTCGCCTTGTCGACCGCCATCCCGCAGATGGGGTCGCGCGCCGAGCCGCCGGGCTTGACCTGCTCGTGTACGGGCGCCGGGTTCGAGGGCTCGCCGAGCGCAACGTCGACGTTCTGGGCGGTCATACCGGACGATCATCGCCGAGCAGCGCCCGGTGGGCATCCGTGCCCGGCGCTGATCCTGCACTGCGGGCAACTACGCGGCCGGGTGGGCACGGGTCGTGCACGCAGCCGAGCACCCGGCGCAGCTCGCGGCCCAGGTCCTCGCCCACGCGCTCCCGGGGGAGCCACGCGCCGGCGCCGTTGGAGAGCGCCGCGGCCCGATACGACGCGTCCGGTTCAGGCCCAATGACGATCACACGCGCACGGGGAAAGCCGGCGAGGGCGCCGAGGCAACACGCAGGGAAGTCGGCCGCGTCGATCACAACGAGGTCGGGCGCGTGCCGCTGGAAGAGGCGCGCCACCCGCGGCCCCGAGCGCGCTTCGGTCGCCACCCAGCAGCCGAACTCGCGCTCGAGCAGCTCGCGCGTGAGGCGCAGCATCGCCGGGTGACGCATCACGATCAGCACGCGTGGCGTGCCGTCGCAGACCGGGCACGGCTCGTCGATCCTGGTCATATCGGAGCCATGGTGCGCCGCCGCGGGGCCAACCGGCATCCGTCGTCGCTACGGACCCGGCTGCGGCGTGCTACGGAGCGGAGTCGCCGCGGTCGAGAAGCCCGAACTCGCGGGCGTAGCGCACGAGGTCGGCCCGGGCCTTGATCCCCAGCTTCTGCTGCACGTGGGCCCGGTGGGTCTCGACCGTGCGGACCGAGACGTACAGTTCGGCGGCGATGTCGGCGTTGGTGTGGCCGAGAGCAACCAGCCGGAGCACCTCGAGTTCCCGGTCGGACAGCTCGCCTCCCGGGCCGCTGGCCCGCGGGCCGGTCGCGCCCGGCGCGAGCAGTGCCGCGCCCAGCCGCGGGTCCACATACTCCTCACCACCCGCGACGCGCCGCACCGCAAGTACGAGCTCGACGTCGGCGGCGTCCTTGACCAGGTAGCCGCGCGCGCCGGCGTCGAACGCTTTCCGGAGATACGCCACGTCGTCGTGGAAGGTGAGGACGAGCACCTCGGTCTTCGGGCTCGCGTCGCGGACGCGTCGCGTCGCTTCGATCCCGCTGCCACCCGGGAGCCCGAGGTCCATGACGAAGACGTCAGGTCGTTCGGCGGTCGCGAGCGCGACCGCGTCGTCGGCGTTCCCGGCTTCCCCGACGACGTCGATGTCGCGTTCGTCGTCGAGGATCCGGCGCAAGCCGCTCCGGACGACCGCGTGGTCGTCGCAAAGCGCGACTCGGGTCGCTTTGGGAGGAATCGCGTCAGGCAAGCGGCACCTCGAGCACAACCCGGGTGCCGCCGCCGGGAGCGGCGATGATCTTGACGTGACCGCCGACGAGCGCCGCGCGCTCGGCCATCCCGGCCAGACCGAGTGAGCGCGGCGGGCCCGCGGGCACGTCGAAACCGACACCGTCGTCACTGACGGTCCCGCGCAGGCACACCGCGTCGGCGGCCAAGAACACCGCGGCGCTCGAGGCCCGCGCGTGCCGAACGACGTTCGTCAGCCCTTCCTGCACGACCCGATAGACGACAGTTTCGAGTTCCGGCGGGAAGCGACTGTCGTCATCCAGGCCGTCGAGGACGAGATCGACAGGGACGCCGTGCCGGGTGGCGACGTCGCCCGCGAGCCGCCGGATGGCGGGAACGAGGCCCACGTCGTCGAGCACGGTGGGGCGCAGCTCGAACGCGAGCCGGCGTACACCATCGAGCGCAGCCGTCACAAGATTTCTGACCTCGTCGGCGAGGGTCAGCGCGTCGGCGATGTCGACCTCGGTGCCATGCAGGGAATCCGTGACGAGGCGAAGCCCGAGCAGCACGGAGGTGAGCGACTGGCCGACCTCGTCGTGCAGGTCGCGCGCGACGCGGGCGCGTTCTGCCTCCTGCGCACCGATCACGAGGCCGAGCATCTCGCGCTGCGCCCGCGCGCGTTCTTCCGTGGCCGCGAGCTCGGCCAGAGCCACCGCGCGCTCCCGCTCGACGGTCGCCAGCAGCGCCCCTTCGATCGCCGCGGCCGCGAACGTGGCCAGGGTCACGACGAGATGCTCGTCGTCGGTATCGAACTCGCCGCCACCGCGCTTCTCGGTGAGGTATAGGTTCCCGAACCGCTGCCGGCCGAGCCGGACCGGGACGCCCAGGAAGCTGTGCATCGGCGGGTGGTGCGGCGGGAAGCCACACGAGCCTGGGTGCGCGGCGAGGTCGGGCAGCCGGATCGGCCCCTCGGCGACGATGACATCGCCCAGCAAGCCGCGGCCGCTCGGCAGATCGCCGATCCGTGCGACCGTCTGCGAATCGACGCCGTGGTGCAGGAAGCGCTCGATGCGCCCGGACGCGGCGTAGACGCCCAGCGCGGCGTAACGCGCGTCGGCGACCTCGGCCGCGCAGCGCAGCATCCGCTCGAGGATCTGGTCGACGTCGTGTTCGGTGCTCAGATCGAGCGCAGCCCGCACCAACGCCTGCATCCGGGCCTCGCCCGACACGGTTTCGGCTCCCTTGTCTACGACATGCTGTCGGAGCAGCGTAGCGGCCGCACCGTTGCGGCACCGGCGCGCTTGACCAGGCTCAGTAGTCGGCCGCACCGTGGATTCCGTAGCCGGACCGGATGCCGCCGCGGCCCGGGACCATCAAGATCGGAACCGTGCACGGCGCTGTCCCGCTCGCGCGGCGAAATCTTCTGGCCGACCCTCGCCGGTTGGCGGCGAGCGCCGGCGCGGTGGGCCTCGCGATCATGCTGATCCTGCTGCTCGACGGGCTGTGGGCGGGCATCAAGGCGAACGTCACGAGCTACGAGGACAACGTCGACGCCGACCTCTACGTCGCGCAACCTGGCACGCGCAACTTCTACGGCGCCATCAGCGTGCTGCCGACGAGCACCGTCGACACAGTCCGCGCCGACCCGGACGTCGACTGGGCGGTCCCCGTGCGCGGCTTCTTCTCCATCGTCGAGTTGCACAGCAAGAAGATCGCGACGTTCGTCGTCGGGTCCGTACCCGGCGGCCGCGGCGGTGCATGGGACATCGCGAAGGGACGCGCGCCCGCTACGGACGACGAGGTCGCGATCGGCAAGGTCATGGCGAACCGCCACGGGCTCTCGGTCGGCGAGACGATCGACATCATGGGCAGGCGTTTTACGATCGTCGGTACCACCTCCGATGCGTTCATGGCGTCGTTCGCGTTCATGACCCACGCCGCGACCGACGCGCTGCTCTCCGCGCCCGGTACGACGAGCTTCGTGCTCGTCGGCACCGATCGCCCCGACGCGGTGCGCGCCCGCCTCGCCGCAACCGGGCTCGCCGTCCTCGACCGCGACGAACTCGCCGAGAACGACCTCGCGCTCATGACCCGCGCGTGGGGCGTCCCGATGCGGGTCATGGTCGGTGTCGCGTTCGTGATCGGCAGCCTTGTCATTGCCCTGACCGCCTATACCGCGATCGCGGAGCGCCGACGCGAGTACGGGATCGTGAAGGCGATCGGCGCGCGCGGCCGGTACCTCGTCGTGCTCGCGCTCCGGCAGACGCTGATGATCGCGACCGCCGGCCTCGCGGCCGGTGGTCTCCTATTCCTCGCCGGGCGGGTGCTGATCACGTCGGTCCGACCACAGTTCGTCGTACTGGCAACGAGCGGCAGTATCACCCGCGCCATCGCCGCCGCCCTGCTCATGGGAGCCGTCGCCGCGGTCATCCCCGCGCGGAGACTCGCGCGGCTCGCGCCGGCCACGGCCTATCGGGGCGGATGATGACAGGACGAGTGCCGCTCGCGCGCAAGAATCTCTTCCAAGATCGCCGCCGCGCCGCGCTGTCAATCGCAGGCGTAGGTTTCGCTTTGGTGCTCGTACTCGTGCTCGACGGTGTCTTCGCCGGCGCGATGCATCAGGTGACCGCGTACATGCGTACCTCGCCCGCCGACGTGTTCGTTGCGCAGAAGGACGTGCGCACGATGCACATGTCGCAGTCGGCAATGCCGGCCGAGACGGTCGACGCGGTTCGCAACGTCGACGGTGTCGCGTGGGTGGAGGGCCTGCGGTATACGACCGCAGCAGTCGAGGCCGGCGACGACCGCCTGCTTACATACGTGTTCGGGTACGACACCGCCACCGGGCGCGCCGGACCGAAGCGCATCGCCGAAGGTCGCGCTCCGGCAGCGGGCGAGATCGTCGTCGACACGACCGCAGCCGAAGAACTCGGCGTGGGCATCGGCGAAACCGTGAGCGTGCTCGGTCAGTCGTTCCGCATCAGCGGCCTGTCGACAAACGGCACCAACATGGTCAACACGACGGTGTTCGTGCGAACCGAGGACTTCGCCAACATGCGCGGCACTTCGTACGCGTACGTGCTCGCCGGTGCCGAGCCCGGTGTCAGCGCGGACGAGTTGGCGCGGCGGGTGGCAAGCGCGCTGCCCGAGACGACGGTCCAGACGCGCCCGGAGTTCGTCCGCCAGGAGGCTCGGATCGTGCGCGATATGGCGGCCGACGTCATGGCCATCATGTCAGTCATCGGGTTCCTCATCGCGCTCGCCGTCGTCGGCCTCACGTTGTTCACCGCGACCCTCGGCAAGCTTCGCGAGTACGGCGTCGTCAAGGCACTCGGCGCCGGATCAGGACGGCTCGCTGCGACCGTCGCCGCGCAAGCGGCGTGGTCGGTCGCGCTCGGCCTCGTCCTCGCGGTGGTCCTCTCGGTCGTCGTCGGCGCCGCTATCGGCGCCCTGACACCGAACGTCGAGGTCCTCGTCAAGCCCGGGTCGGTGTTCCGAACCGGCGTCGGCGCGCTGGCTATCGGCGGGATCGCCGCGCTGCTCCCCCTCCGACGGGTCGTCCGCGTCGACCCCGCCACCGCATTCCGGAGGCCCTGACGATGGACGGCTCCGCGATCTCCGTGCGCCAGCTCACCAAGACGTTCGGTGAAGGCGACGTCGCGGTCCACGCGGTGCGCGCTCTCGACCTCGACATCGCGGCCGGCGAAGTGGTGCTCATCATGGGCCCGTCCGGGAGTGGCAAAACGACCCTGCTGCTCATGCTCGGCGCGATGCTGCGTCCGACGAGCGGATCGGTCGTGGTCGACGGCGTGGACCTCGCCGACGCGCCGGAACGGAGGCTCCCCGCGCTGCGGGCCCGCCACCTCGGCTTCATCTTCCAGGACTTCAACCTTCTGAGCGCGCTCAGCTCACTCGAGAACGTCGAGCTCGCCTGCAACCTCGCGGGTCGCACCGGGCGCGCCGCTCGCCAGCGCGCGACCGAGCTGCTCGAGCGCGTCGGGCTCGTCGACCGCCTGCACTTTCATCCCGACCAACTGTCGGGCGGCGAAAAGCAACGCGTCGCGATCGCTCGCGCGCTCGCGAACAACCCGCGAGTCATCCTCGCCGACGAACCGACGGCCAACCTCGACTCCGGGCACGGCCGCGAGATCGCCCGGCTGCTCCGGCAGTTCGCGATCGAGGACGGCCGCAGCGTCGTCATGGTCAGCCACGACGAGCGGCTCAAGGAAGTCGCCGACCGCGTCCTGTGGCTCGAAGACGGCGCGTTCCGCGAACTCGCTGCCATGGGGACCGACCCGGTCTGCGGCATGGCGGTCGAACAGCAGGGAAACGGAGCGCACTACCAGCTCGACGGCACGACCTGGTGGTTCTGCTCACCCGCCTGCCGCGACGACTTCGCCGCCCACCCCGACAAGTACCAGATCCGGGAACCCGCCTGACGCTACGCAGCACGTTCCGGGAAGCGGCCGACGCGCCCGATCCTGTCTACTACGACACTGCGTCGTAGTGTACCTGGGCATGAGTTCTGCCCAGCAGGAAGCACGAGTAGGACGAGGTCGCCTGCCGGTGCTCGTACTCGTCGCGGGCCCGCTGCTGCTGATCGCCGGATACTTCGCATTGGGCATGCCGGGGATGGATCACAGCTCCACATCCGGTGCCGACAGCGGATCGGCGATGAGTTCGATGGACCATGCATCGTTCACACGAATGGACTCCGACGCGTTCGCCGCGCGCACGGCCGGACCGTCGACCTTCGTCGTGAACGTCCACACCCCGTACGACGGAGAGATCGACGGCACCGATGCCTTCATCGCATACGAACGCGTCCTCGACGATGTTCGTCTGCCTGCGAACAAGGACGCCGAGATCCTGCTGTACTGCCGCACCGGACGTATGTCAGGAATCGCGGCCGAGGAACTCGTCGAAGCCGGCTACACGAACGTCTCCCACCTCGAAGGTGGGATGGACGCGTGGCGGGCCGACGGCCGGACCGTGCGCATGCGGTCCCTGAACATCGAGGACTGAACCGGCGCGAAGCGGAACTCCTGGCTCAGCTCTCGTCGACGTAGGCGACCGTGATGCCCATGACACCATGGCCGTGGCCCATGTCACCCATGTTGTACTGCGCGTGGAGACGGACCGTGTCACCGACTCTCAGCTCGGAATTCGGCCGACAGTCCGTGGCGCCCGCGATGTGCCCGTCGTAGTCGGCAAGGTTCGCGTCGGGATGATCGGACTTCGTCATCTGCCACCACTTCTTCGGGTGCAGACCGCCGGAACTCGTACCCGGTCCGATCGGGGCGTGCATCGAGCCCCTCTCGTAG
Organism: Actinomycetes bacterium; assembly: GCA_031404355.1. Lineage (GTDB taxonomy): Bacteria > Actinomycetota > Acidimicrobiia > IMCC26256 > PALSA-610 > JANNHK01. The sequence goes on along the minus strand of JANNHK010000285.1, from coordinate 3,257 downwards.
CCCGCTCTTGACGTGCAGATCCGCCGGTTGCGGGTGACGTTCTCCGTCGCGAGGCTGATGCCACCGTCATGGAGGTGGCCGGCGAGGGTCTTGATGCGGCCGCTGATCGTCGACTGCCAGTCCCAGTGCGTGTCCGAGTAGCCCATCGGCACGTCGAACGTCGAACTCCCACAGTTGTTCACGTCGAGCCAGACGGCAGTGAGCGGCTTCGCTCCACTCGGCACCCACGTGAACGTGTACTCCAGCGCGACATCACGCGGGTCCGGCATCATGTTCATGAGGTCGAGGATCAATCCCCACTCGTCGTCGGCGTCGACCGGCAGGCCGTAGCCACGGGGAGCCTCGAAGAGCGTGCGTTCGTTCCCGGTGGCGAAGAACCGATCGTTACCGCCCTCGGCCATACCGAGGAAATTGATCGCACCACCGCTGCCGGGTGGGCAGGTGACGTCGGGGCTCGACCAGTTGAGGTTGACCGCGTGATGGAGCATGCCTTCGTCGGCAAAGTTGATCGTCTCGCCCGTGTCGGCGTCGACCATGTTCGGGACGATCTTCGTGATGAAGCAGTCGTCGCACGGCTTCTCGACAGGGAGGTCGACACAGAAGTTCAGGAACTGGCAGCCGCCCTCGCGCACGATCGCGTTCTCGATCATCCCGGGGTCTTCTTCGGTGCCGCCCGGGACCGTGAACGGTCCCCACTGGACCGTGGTGGTCTGCTCCCCCGGCGCGGCGTCGGCCCGCGCGCTCCCTGCGGACACCACGGGCACGGTCAACGCGCACACCAACAGCAGACGTACGATCCGCATGACTCCCCCTCGCCGTGAACCTCGCGGCGGCAATCTACGACAAAGTGTCGGAGCGCGCACCGAGTGAGATACGACATTATGTCGTAGTACCCTCGATCCCGTGACTTCGAACGACAACACGATGTCGGAGTACCCACGCCCCGGTACGGTTCCCGGCATGGAGACACCGGCCTCGAACGGCGGGGCAGCCGGCCTGGCCGTGCTGCGCACGCTGGCGGTGGCCGACTGGTTGCGTATCGCGGCGTGGACGATCGTCGCCGGCGCCGCGATCGCGGTGCCGGCTCGGCTCGTGCCCAACGACTTCTTTCGGCGGATGACACCGACCCGCCCGCAGGACTATGTCTTCTGGGTGCTCGGCGCCGCGCTCACTGGCGCGGTCCTCGGCCTCCGCGGCCGAGCGACGGATCGCAGCGACGCCGCAGCCATGGCCGGAGGTCTCGGCACGTTCCTCGCCGTCGGCTGCCCCGTATGCAACAAGTTGGTGGTCGCACTCATCGGCGTCGGCGGCGCGACGAGCATCTTTGCGCCGCTCCAGCCCGTGATCGCGCTCGCGTCACTCGCGCTGCTCGTCTGGGCACTGCGGGCACGTCTGCACGACATGGCGTCGAGCGCGTGCACGGCTTGACGCAGCCGTTGGTCTGGGGACGGCCGGTCCCTTCTGCACGTGGATCGACACGAAGGACCCCGCGACGGTGACCAGCACGGGCGATCGACCACCGCGTCTCATCGACGTCTTCGCCGAGGTGACGTGCCCCTTCGCCCACTTCAGCCTCCGACGCTTCGTCGACGAGCGGCGCCTCGCCGGCGCCGACCACGTACGGCTGCGCGTGCACGCCTGGCCGCTCGAGCTCGTCAACGGCGAACCGCTCGGAGCCGAAAAGGTTGCCGGAGAGATCGCCGACCTGCGCTCCCAAGTAGCGGACGACCTGTTTACCGGCTTCAAAGCCCCGGCATTTCCGGCGACCACGATTCCGGTCCTCGGCGCTGCCTCACTGGCCTACGACCGCGGAACCGACGTCGGCGAGGCATTCAACCTTGCGATCAGGGACGCCCTCTTCGAGCAGGGCCGAGCAATCGGTGCGCCGGACGTGCTCGCCGAGATCGCCGCCCGCTACGACGTCAGTATCCCGGCCGCGGTTACGGCGCGCGCCGCGGTAGAAGCCGACCTCGCCGAGGGCCGGCGGCGCGGCGTCGTCGGTTCGCCGCATTTCTTCGTCGACGGCCGCCCGTTCTTCTGCCCCATGCTCGACGTCGCCCGCCAGGGCGAACACCTACGCATCGACGTCGACGACGCCGAACTCGTCGCCTTCCTCGAACGTGCGCTCCACTGACGCTCAACCGCGATCGGGAGCGTCGTCGCGGTCGCGACGGTGACCGTCCGACATGCCGCCCATCATCATGAACATCATCAAGGCGCAACCGGCGACCAAACCCATCGTCAGCGCAGTTCCGGCAGGAACTCCGACGACGAGCAGCACCGCGAAGATCGCGGCCATTACGCCCACGTGCTTCATCACATGCGATGTCATCTGAGACCTCCCTGTCCAATGGTTCGACGAGATCGGCCGGCGCCGGGTCAGCGCGACCTGACGCCCAGCTCGTCGAGCCGCCGGCGGTACTCGTCGGCGTCGATTTCGCCGCGGGCGTACCGCTCGGCGAGAATCTCGTCGGGGGTCGGCCGCTGTGACGACGGCTCGCGATCACGAGCGGTCTGGACGACGAACCAGACCACTGCACCCCAGAACGCGACCGTCATGAGGGTCCCGAAGAACCACCCCCACGCTCCGTAACCATGCCCATACCACATCGTGTGCTCCCTCGTTTGGTTCCTAACGAGAGTCTCGACTACGACGTCGTGTCGTCGACAGGGTCCTTCGTCACTTCGCCGGGCGGACCGGCGAAACACCGGTAGCGTAGAACTATCGAACGCTTCCGAAGCGCGGCCCGACCCGCCCTGCCCGTTGCATTCGCGGCGATGGCGACTGCGTGGACCGGCCTCCACGCGACGAGCCCAATGGTGCGCCAGTGGAGCCCTCCGCGCGGTGAACACGTGCGCGCGGGCGCGCTGTCGGTCCGCGTCAGCGGAGCGCCGGACCGGCAGCCCATCGTGCTGCTGCACGGCCTCGTCGCCAGCGGCGACTACTTCGGGCGCGCATTCGAAGAAATCACGCGCGATGCTCGGTTGGTCGTGCCCGACCTCGCCGGGTTCGGCCGATCGCGCGATGTCACGATTGGCTCGTTCGGCATCGACGCGCACTGTGCGGCGGTCGACGGCTCGCTCGCGGCGCTCGGAATGCTCGACCGCCCCGCGGTGGTCGGGGGCCACTCGATGGGCGCGATGCTCGCATTGTGGTGGGCCGCGCGGAACCCGAGCATGGTCGAGCGAGTGGTCCTCTGGTCACCACTGATGCAGCCTTCCGAGGCCGCGGCCCGGTCCGCACTCGCACGGCTGGG
>JANNHK010000284.1:0-4382 GCA_031404355.1 Actinomycetes bacterium | reverse complement strand
GGTCGAGACGGGGACTCCGACCGGGGAGTCGACTACTCGACCCTCGAGATCGGCCACCTCGGGCACGTCTACGAGGGGCTGCTCTCGCTGCGCCTTTCAGTCGCCGACACCGCATTGCGCTACGACGCCGGGAAGGACCGCTACGAAACGGCCACGGATCCCGAGTCGGCCGATATCGCCGCCGGCGAGCTGCTCTGGCAAACACACGAAGGGGGTCGCAAAGGCGGCGGCGTCTACTACACGCGCACCGAGCTGGTACGACACCTTGTCGCGCAGGCGGTCGCGCCGACGTTCGACTCACATCTCGAGCGGGTGCGGGAGATCGCGACTCAGGACCCTGCCATGGCCGCCAACGAGCTTTTCGACTTCACCGTCCTCGACCCCGCGTGTGGCAGCGCACACTTCCTCGTCGAGGTCCTGGACGTCATCGCCGATCGGATCGTCAGGTTCCTCGCCGAGACGCCGCTACCGAAGGTGCGCGACATGCTCGACCGGCTCCGTGCCGGCGCGAGCCCCGGAGCGACGATCGACGACGTCACACTGCTGCGACGCCTGGTGTTGAAGCGCTGCGTGTTCGGCGTCGACGTCAGTCCGATGGGTGCCGAAGTCGCGAAGCTGTCGCTCTGGCTCGCATCGTTTGTCCCGGGTCTCTCGCTCGCATACCTGGGCCGAAACGTCGTCGTCGGTAACTCCCTCGTAGGTGTCGCGCGGGCCGAGGCGCTGCGGGCCGACGGGAAGGGTGGGACCATCTCCTGGCTCGATGCGGCTCTTGAACCCGCGCTCAAAAGCGCGACCGAGGCGGTCGCTCGCGTCTCTGCGATCGACGATCGATCACCCGAGGAATACGCGCAGAGCGAGACCGCGGACGCGGAGGCACGACAAGCAACGGCCGCGCTCGCTCGGCTCTTCGATCTGTGGACCGCCGAGCCCTTTGGCGTCAGCGGCGCGCGTCACGAGGTCGAGCTCCGCGGCGCCGACATTCTCGCCGGGAAAACAACGGGGCTGACCGAGGCAGCTGAGCCGATCGCCGCTACTCATCGGTTCCTTCACTGGATGCTCGAGTTTCCCCACGTCTTCGCGCGTGAGCGGCCCGGATTCGACGCGGTCGTCGGGAATCCGCCGTGGGAGGAGGTGACGGTCGAGGAGCTCGCCTTCTATGCGCTCTTCGAACCCGGCCTTCGGAGTCTCCCAACACGCGAGCGGGATTCGGCGGTTACTGAGCTGCTCGCTCGACGACCCGAGCTTCCCGGGCGGCTCGTCGCGGCCAAGCAGCGCGCCGCGACCGAGCGCGCGTACTTCCCGAAGGGCGAGTACGAGCCGATGCCGGGCGACCCGGACCTTTACAAGTTCTTCTGCCAACGGTACCGAACGCTATTGCGCGACGGCGGAAGGTTGGGCGTCGTGCTCCCTCGCAACGCGTTCCTCGCCAAGGGCTCCCGTAGTTTCCGACGGTGGTTGTTCGAAGAGATGACGACGCTCCGTGTCGACTTCTTGCTCAACAAGGCGCGGTGGGCATTCGACAAGGAGCCCCGTTACACCGACTCGCTTGTGGCAGCCGAGCGCCGACAGTCGGACCCGCATCACTGCGTCAAGATCGCAGGTGTCGCGGATTCGCTTGACGCGTGGACATCGCAAGCCGCGTCCTCTGGCGTTGCGCTGGCCGCGGACGGGTTCGGCGGCTACTGGATGACGCCGCTCCTGCGCAACGACGGTGAAGCGGAACTGCTGCGCAAGCTGCGCATCGGATCAACGTTCCCGTTTGGGACGGCGGGCCGCTGGCAATGCTTCCCGGTTCGCGAGCTTGACGAGTCGCTGGACAAGAAACTCTGGGCGAACGCGACGGATGGTCGACCGCTTTGGAAGGGTGAGAGCTTCGACCAGTACGAGCCACACGGAGCCGAGGCGCGTCTGTGCCCGGTCAACGATGCTGTTGACAAGAAGGTACGCAAGGTTCGGCCGGGCGCGGAGTCTGACCTTTCCGAGACCCTGCCTCTCACCGCTCGGCGGCAAGCCGTCATCAGCGAGTTGGACGGCGCGCGCGTCGCGTTCCGAGACGTCAGCCGGGCGACGGACTCACGAACGATCCGCGCGTGCCTCGTGCCGCCGGGAGTCTTCCTCACCAACAAGGCCCCCTACCTTGCCTTCGCTGCCGGCACCGATCGAGAACGGGCGGCGTGCCTCGGCATCATGAACAGCCTCGTCTTCGACTGGCAGGCCCGCCGGTTCGTTGAGATCAATCTGAACTTCTTTATCCTTGAGGCGCTCGCGGTGCCCGACCTCGGTGACGACGACTTCACGGCGATCGCCGAAGCGGCTGCTCGTCTGTCGTGCGTCGATGACCGGTTCGCCGACTACGCCGCCGCGACCGGGGTCAGCTACGGCGCTCTCTCCGATGAGAAGCGTGAGCGTCTCCGAGCCGAGATCGACGCGCGCGTTGCCCACGCTTGGGGCCTTTCCGAGGCGGATCTCGAGGTCGTGTTCTCGGACTTCACTCTCAACGCGGTCCCTGCCGCGTATCGCTCGTCGCTCGCGACTCGGTTGCGCGAGCTGAGCTGACAACGCCATGCCCGACCTGCCGGAGCTGCTCGACAACCTGACGGATGACACTCGCCACGCGGAAGCGCTTCGTGTTCTCGCGACCGACCCGGGCATCGTGGGTCTTCCGGTATCCGTTGCGACCGGCTATGTGAACCTGGGCGGGCTCCACCAGCTCGCCGTCACTGTCGCCGACGGCCGGGGCATCCGACTGCTGCTCGGGGCGGTGCCCGACCCCGCGCTGGGCGCCGGCTTGCCGCTTCCACGCTTCGAACTGGCGATGACCGCACTCGCGACCGAGCGCGATCTCGCCCGCTTTCCGCCGAGCCGCGCGGCCAGGCAACTCGCAGCGCTTGAGCGATGGCTCGATGACCCGTCGATCCAGGTTCGCCGCTACGTCGGGAGGTTCCTGCACGGGAAGGCGTACCTATTCGGTGACGAGGACCAGGGAAAGGCTGCCCTCGTGACGTCGGCCAATCTCACCGGCGGCGGCCTCTTCGCCAACTTGGAACTCGGTCTCGTCCACTACCAACCGGGCGTCGTGCGAACCGCGCTGCAGTGGTTCGACACGCTCTGGGCCGAAGCGACGGAATTCGAGGAGGACCTGCGAGGTCTGTTGTTCCCCGATCCCGGTCTCGTCGATCCGCAGACGGTCTACCTGCGAGCCTTGCTCGAACTCTACGGCGACGAGCTCGAACATCTGCGCGACCCGGTCACGATCGCATCGGTTGCGCTTGCGCCGTTCCAACGAGACGGCTTCGAACGCGCGCGGGCGATCGTCGCCGAACACGGTGGGGTCATCTACGCCGACGGTGTCGGAACCGGCAAGACCGAGATCGGTCTCGCGTTCATCGAAGAGTACGCACTGCAGCGCGGTTACCACGCGCTGGTCGTCGCACCCGCTCAGCTCATCGAGAACTGGCGCGCCCGTATCGATCAAGCTCGTCTCCCGGCGCAGGTCATCAGCTTTCAACAGTTCGCTTCCGATGAGCAGCTCGCACCCAACGCTTCCAACCCACATCGGTACCTAAACAACGCCCGCGACAGCTACCGCCTGATCGTGATCGACGAAGGCCACGCATTCCGGAATCCCGACACGACCTGGTACCGCGCCCTCGACCGGCTCCTCGGTGGCGAGCCGAAGGACCTGGTTCTCCTAACCGCGACGCCAATCAACAACGGGCTCTGGGACCTGTATCACCTCGTAATGACCTTTGCTCGGCACGATCGCGCCTTCGCGGCCGCTGGGATCGCGTCCTTGCGTGGGCTCTTTGTGGCCGCCGGCGCGAACGAACGGGATCCCGAGAATCTCGATCCCGACAAGCTGTTCCCACTCGCAGACGCGGTCAGCGTGCGGCGCGACCGCCGGTTCATCGAAAAGCACTACCCGGGAGCGACGTTCCCCGATGGCACGCCGGTCAAGTTCCCCACACCGCGGATGCGGACCGCGCGCTACGACGTCGACACTGCGCATCCCGGCCTCGTTCGTGAGATCACGGGCCTCATCGGTGCGCTGCACATGGCCCGCTACCGGCCGAGCGCCTACGACCTCGCGGCCGCGCGCGAGCAGGTGAGCGAGGCGACGCTCGCCGGCCTCTTGCAGTCGGGCATCCTCAAACGCTTCGAGTCGTGCTGGTGGACGTGCTTCAACAGTGTTTCGAGGATGATCAGTGCCCACGAGGCTTTTCTCGTCGCCTGGGATCGTGGCGTGGTCCTCTCACGCGAGGCCCTGCGGGAAGCGGCGCGTGAGGAACTCGACGACGCCGGGATCGCGACGTGGGTTGCGGAGGTGCTCGAGGAGGACGCGGAACAGCGACCAGTGATCGAGTTTTCCTCCGAGTTTCGCG
>JANNHK010000283.1:0-4540 GCA_031404355.1 Actinomycetes bacterium | reverse complement strand
GACGTGGCCGAACAACGACTTCCGACCGCCCGAATCTCCGCGGGCACGCCCGTCGAAGTGCACTCCACGTACACGCGGCGCTGGACCTCCGGTTTCGAGGTCGTCTCGGTAGGCCCGGACGGTGTCCGTTTGCGTCGGGTCTCCGATCGCAGCATCCTCCCGGTCGCGTTCCGCCAGGGCGACCTACGGGTGCAGTACCGCACCCGCTAGAAGATTCCCGCTTCGAGCCCGGCGGCCAACGTCAGACCGAGTTCGTGGCACTGCTCGAGATGCTCGTCGCGAAGTTCGCCGACCACGACGACGGGCGGCAGCGCCTGCCTCCACTTCAGGCCGGTCACGATCTTCTCGACGCTGCGGACCGCGCCGTCGCCGTCGGTGCTCGCCTTGACGAACAGGGCGTACGGGAGCCCGCGCGTCTCCTCGAGGAGCACGTAGTAGATGCGTTCGAAGAAGTCCTTGACCGCGCCGCTCATGTACCCGAAATTCTCCGGCGTTCCGATGACGATGGCGTCGCACCATCGGACATCGTCGTCACCGGTGTCGAACGCGCGCTGTACGCGTACCTCGACGCCTTCGACGTCGTCGGTGGTCGCGCCCGCGACGACCGCGTCGGTCATCGCCTGCGTGCCGCCCGAGCGTGAGTGGTACACGACGAGCAGGTTCGGCACCCGCCCAGGCTACGGCTGGGTCTGGCCCCGGAGCACGTCGGCCGTGTGTGCGTCGGCGGGGTAGAACGACTCGATCGCCAGTTCCGAGAGCGTGACGTCGAGTGGTGCACCGAATGTCGCGACCGTGGTGAACAGCGACAGTTCGCCGGAGGGCGTGCGCAACCGCATCGGCAAGACGACGCCCGGCTCGGCGCCGACGTCGTGGTGGGCGAGCGGCGCAACACCCGGATACGCGGACACTTCGTCGAACAGCTCGGCGAGCACCGTGTCGCCGGTAATCTCCACCTGGCGACGGAGCCGACCGAGCAGGTGCGCGGTGTACTGGTCGAAGTTCACGACGTGCGGCGCGACCCCGTCGGGATGCAGGCTCACGCGGTACACATTCACGGGCGGGGTGAGCAGCTCGGCCGCGACCAATCCGCCGATCATCGTGAACATCGCGCCGTTGGCGAGGACCAGGTTCCAGTGCCGGTCGACGACGATCGCGGGGTACGGCTCGTGCGCGTCGAGGAGCTGGGTGAGTGCATCGCGCACCGCGTCCATCTGCGGGGCGTCGAGGTCGGTTTCGTTGAACACCGGCGCGTAGCCCGCGGCGACAAGCATCGCGTTCTGCTCGCGCAACGGCACGTCGAGGTGGTCGGCGAGGTGCACCACGAGCTCGCGACTCGGGCGGGAGCGGCCCGTCTCGACGAACGAGAGATGGCGGGCCGAGACCCCGGCGTCGGTCGAGAGCTGGAGCTGGCTGAGGTGCCGGCGCTGCCGCCACGTGCGCAGCAGGTCGCCGAACCGGGCCCGGCGGGTATCGACCGAGGTCACTGCTTCACCGTACCGAAGGTCGCGCACCGTCACGATTACCCGACACGTAATCGACTCGTGCCCGAGCGGGGCCGATGCTGGGCACTCCACCCCCACTCTGGAGGACCAACGGTGACCGAACTCCACGAAATCGTCGATCGTTACTTCGCCGCCTGGAACGAGACGGACCGCACCCGCCGGCTCGACCACATCGCGGCGGCCTGGGCGCCCGAAGCGCGCTACGTCGACCCCCTTTCCGATGTCGCGGGCCACGCCGGCTTCGACGCCATGCTCACCGGACTGCAGGCGCAGTACCCGGAACACACCGTGCAGCGCACGAGCGCCATCGAGCAGCACCACGACTGCGTGCGGTTCGAGTGGGAGATCCTCGACCCCGAAGCTGCGGTGTTCGTGACCGGCGTGGACTACGCGCAGCTCGCGGCCGACGGACGCCTGCTCTCGGTTACCGGCTTCTTCGGAACCGCCGCACCCGAGGAGGTCGCAGCATGACGGCCCGCATGTTGTTGCGGGTCGACGCGTTCGGGTGCACGGCCGCAACGGTCGTTGCCGTGGCCCGCGACGGTTGGGCCGTTGCCGCCTTGCTCGCGGTGAGCGCAGTCGTCATCGGCGCCGCGAGTGCCGTACCCGATCGCCGGCTCTCCTCGGTCACCCGTGAGGTTGGCATCCTCAACTGCGCGTGGGCGGCGGGTGTGGCCGTGGTGATCGCTGCGGGCTGGGTTTCGGGCGTCGATGCCGTGCTGCTCGGTCTGACCGCGCCGTACTGCGCCGGGCTGGGCGCCTTGCAACTACGGAGCGCCGCCGGGCAGCGGGTAGCTTCCGCCGTGTGAACAAAGTTCGGGTCGGGTTCTTCTCGTTCACCGAGATCACCGATCCGTCCGAGCATCGTGCGTACAACGAGTGGCACATGCTCGACCACATGCCCGAGCAGTTTCCGCTCGATGGCGTGGCCTACGGGCAACGTTGGGTCGCGACGCCTGCGTGTGCCGCGGCCCGAGCGGCGAACGAGCCGCCGTTCGACGCAGTCCACTACGTGACGCTGTACCTGATGACCGAACCGGTCGACCGCACATTGCGCGAGTTCTTCGAGTTGGGCGGCGATCTGCGGGCCCGCGGCCGGTTCCATCAGTACCGACGTTCGCACTTGTCGGGGCCGTTCCGTTTCCTCGACGCCGGGGCCGCGCCCCGCGTGCTCGTCAGCCCCGAAGCGGTGCCGTACCGGCCCCACCGCGGCATCTACGTCGTCGTGGAGGAAACACGGGACCGCGCCGGGCTCGACCCGTACGCCTCCTGGTTGCACGCCGAGCACCACCCGTCGTTGCTTGCGGTGCCCGGTGTCGCCGGCCTGTGGACGTTCGCGACGTCGGCGCGCTATCGCGAAGGCCCCTGGGACCCGGGTGACCGGCGCGTCACGGTGTGCTGGCTCGACGACGACCCGCTCGCGGTCGCGGCGCGCATCGACGCGGTCGAGGCCGCGCGCCGCGAGCACGACGAGGTATCGCACGTGACGCTCGCGGGACCGTTCGAGACGATCGTGGCGGGGGAGTGGGATTGGTTCGCGTGAGGACTGCCACCGGTCACGCGGTCTCGATCACACGCCGGGCCCACGCGTAATCGGCCTTCCCCGTCGGCGTACGGACGACCTCGGTGACAAGGTGCAGCGCGCGCGGGATCTTGTAGCCGGCGAGCCGTTCCCGGCACCGCGCCTGCAACTGCGCGAGCGTCGGAGCGGCGCGACCCCCGGTCGGTGCGACAATCGCGACGACGCGCTCTCCGTACCGTTCGTCGGCTTCGCCGACGACCAGCGCGTCCTCGACCGCGGGATCCAGCTTCAGGACCGCCTCGACCTCCTCGGGGTACACCTTCTCCCCACCCGTGTTGATGCACAGCGAACCGCGCCCGAGCAAGTGCACGGTCCCGTCGGCGTCGATCGTCGCCATGTCGCCGGGGAGCGACCAGCGCATCCCGTCGATCTCGACGAACGTGCGCGCGGTGCGCTCGGGATCGTTGTGGTACCCGATGGGAACGCGACCGCGCGTCGCGAGCCGGCCCACTTCGTTGGAGCCGCGGGCGATCGGGCGCAGGTCGTCGTCAACGACGACCGTCTCGGCCTTCGCCGTGAACGTCAACGACTGCACGACGCCACTCCCACGGGTCGTGAGCGCGACGCCCTGCGCCGGCGACTCCGACGAACCGATGCCCTCGACCAGGGCGAGGAGGCTCGGAAGCTTGTCCATGAGCGCTTGCTTCGCGTCGGCGGACAGGATTGCGCCCCCCGAACCGATGAGGCGCAGCGACGACGTATCCCATCGCTTCCGGTTGGCGGCGAGTGCGTCGAGCAACGGCCGCGCGCTCGCGTCGCCGACGATGTTGAGCGCGTTCACGTGTTCGCGTTCGATCAGGTCGAGCACCGAGGCCATGTCCATGCTGCGTTCGCAGTAGAGGGCGACCTTGCCGCCGCCGAGGAGCGTGCCCAACGCCGACCACTGACCGCTCGCGTGCGTGAGCGGCCCCAACGCGAGCGACACGAACTGCGCCGGGCCGGGGTCGTCGGCCGACAAGAACGGGCGCAGCCGTTGCGCGGGGTTGTCGAGGACCGACGCGACGATCTCTTCCGGGTGGGTGATCGGCGGCCCGCCCGGGTTTCCGCCGCCGAGCGCCGCGAAGAAGATGTCCTCCTGGCGCCAGACGACGCCTTTGGGCAGACCAGTGGTGCCGCCGGTGTAGAGCACGTAGTGGTCGTCGCCCGACCGTTCGGCGAACCGGCGTTGCCGCGAGCCCGACGCGATCAGCTCGGCGTACGTCGGGGTACCGACGGCGACTTGGAGGCCGCCGAGCGCCGCCACGTGCGCCGCCAGTTCGGCGTCGACGAACACCGCCGCGACTCCGGCGTCGCGACATACGTACTCGGCCTCGTTGCGCACGTACCGGTCGTTGACGTTCACGGGGACCGCGCGCATCTTGAAGCACGCGAGCATCACTTCGAGATGGGCGGCCGAGTTGCGCATGTGACACCCGACGAAGTCGCCGGGATCGATGCCCCGGTCGAGCAGCGCGTG
>JANNHK010000282.1:0-3965 GCA_031404355.1 Actinomycetes bacterium | reverse complement strand
CCCGCGGACGCGGGTACGGACGGGCGCTCGCCGAACACGCGGTCGACATCGCGCGCGGACTGGGCTACTCAACCATGCGTCTCGACACACTCGCGACGCTGACCGCCGCGATCCACGTGTACGAGGCACTCGGCTTCCGCGAGATCGACGCGTACCGCGCCAACCCGCTCACCGCGCCCCGCTTCTTCGAGCTCACGCTCTAGAGCACCTAACCTGGCCCACGTGCGATCTCGCGGAGAAGAGTGGTTCGCGCGGATCTACGCCCTTCCGGACTACCTTCCCGTTGAGACGGTCGCCGCGTTCATCCACGAATTGAGCCTCGAGCCCTGGCCGAGTCACCCTCGCGAGCAAGACTTTCAGCGAAGGGCGATGTAGGAGCTAGCGGGCAGGCAATGGCACACCTACGAGTTTGCGGCAGACGACACGAAGCGTGTGGTCGATCAGTGGGTCAGAGACCGCTGGGACGGTTCGAATGCCGAACTCGTCGACAAGATGCTGCCAATAATCGGAATGATCGGCGTTGTGAGCGCGTGGTCTTTTGTGCGGGGCGAACTCGCAGGCGGTCGCCTATCGCAAGCCGCCGAACGCGTCGTACAACGGCGCATCGCGCACGACTTCGATCGTTACGTCGACAATCCGTGGAAGAGTCTTGGCCCGCGTCGCAGCGAGAGTTCCTAGGAGGAGGGGGACTGCCCCGTTTTTTCACATCATCGAGGAGATCACCTTGACGTCCAGCGAGTCCCAGTGTCATCGACCAATTCTCCCCCATCCCGCTCGAAATCGCGAGCACTCAAGCCCGCGAAAAACACCAGCCACCTAGAGAGGGACAGATCAGACGGCTGCCTTCGATGGTGTACCAATACGAATCTTTCTGATTAGAATGAGCGCGTGTCTGATTCCAGGACTTCGGTGGCCGACGCCCCGGACGGCCAACGAGAGCTCGCCGACTGGTTGCTCGCCCGCGGCCGCCACTGGGTGACGTCCGCGGAAGTGGCATCGCTGCTCGCCATCCCTCAGGCGCACGTGTCGCCGACGCTCGCACGGTGGCGGCAGAAGGGCCTCTTGTTCAGCCCGACCAAAGGCGTCTACGTCCCGATCCCACCCGAGTACCGGTCGTGGCGGGCGGTACCGGCGTCGCACTTCGTCGACCCGCTGATGCGACACCTCGGCCACGACTACTACGTCTGCCTCCTCTCGGCAGCCGAGGCGCACGGGTTCGCGCACCAACGTCCCCAGGTCTTCCAGGTGATGACGCCGACTCGACTGCGTGACCGCTCGTTCGGCCGCGTCCGACTCTCGTTCATCACCTCGGCCGACACGAGCGCTCGGCCGGTGATCGTGAAGAACACGCCGACCGGCACGATGCGGCTGTCCACCCCGGAGTGCACTGCACTCGACCTCGTCTTGATGCCGCGGCGGAGCGGCGGCCTGTCGAACGTCGCCACCATCCTCGGCGAGATGGTGCAGGAGAGGGCGCTCGACCCACGCCGGCTCGCTGACCTCGCGACCCGGTACCCCGTCGCGGTCGCGCAGCGGACGGGCTGGCTGCTCGAGTTCGTCGCGAACGAGGTCGGCCGGACAGTCGACCTCGGCCGGCTCGTAAAGGTCGCCCGCTCCCGCATCACACCCGCGACCCTCGAAACGCACGGACCTCGTCGAGGCCCCCTCGACGAACGGTGGAACGTCATCGTCAACGGCACCGTCGAGCCTGACCTGTGATCCCGCGCGCCGACATCGTCGCGTGGAGCCGCCACGTCGGCTGGCCAACCGACGAACAAGCCGAGCAGGACCTGCTCCTGTCCCGACTCATCGTCGAGATCGCGCGCGACGCCTACCTGGGTTCAGAACTCGTCTTCCGCGGCGGCACCTGCCTGCACAAACTCCACGCAGCCAAGGCCTACCGCTACAGCGAGGACCTCGACTACGTGCGTCGGAGCGGCGGCGGGATCGGCGACCTCACACGTGCGGTCTGCGCCATCGGCGAGCGGCTCGGGATGGAGGCCAAGACCCAGATCGGGCAACACCCGAAGATCTACCTGCGCGCCCCCTTCGAGTCTGGCGACGGAAGGATGCGGGTCAAGATCGAGGTGAATACCTTCGAAAGGTCACCGGCGCGCGACCTGACCCGCATTCCGTACTCGGTGGAATCGGCCTGGTTCACGGGAACGGCCGACGCCCTCACGTTCTGCCTGGCGGAGCTGGTCTCCACCAAACTCCGAGCCCTCTTCCAGCGATCGAAGGGTCGCGATCTGTTCGACCTGTGGCTCGCCGTCGTGGAGCTCGGCGTGCTCCCCGCCGAGCTCGTTGACTGCTTCGCCTCGTACCGTCCGCGGGGCTACACGAGCGCTCGCGCAGAACAGAACCTGCGCGCCAAGCTCGTCGACCTGACCTTCCGAAGCGACCTCGAGCCGCTCGTCGCAACGTGGCCCGAGGGCTACGACATCGACGCTGCCGCCGAGATGGTCATCAGCGAACTGTTCTCGTTGCTCTGATCCGCGGCAGTGTCGCAAACGTCGCAATACCCGGCGATTCCGCACGGTGAGCGTCGACCCATGTCGCGCGCACGCGCTGTGATCGTTTCGTGTCGAAACCGAACATGTGCGTGTGAAGATCGGCCGACGGACGCAAGGATCGTCTACCAGTCCACGACGAGGACCGCGTTGTAGATACCGCCGGTCGCCCCCGTGAACGGCGTCTGATCGATCCGATACTGGACCGCGTAACGATGATCGCCACTTGGGAGATCGAGGGGACCAAGGTCAAACGAATTAGTCGAATAGGCGTAAGCGTCATCTGCAGAATCGGAGAGACACGCTTCGGTACCGGATACGGAGGCATCGAGAACGGAGTCGTAGAGCTGGATGCAGACTTCCATCGGAGCAGCCCCAGGAGGTGCGGCTTGTGCCCCGAGTGCTCCCGTGAAGCGGATTGTTGCGTTTGCGGGGTAGTCGGAACGATCCAGGGGCAAGGCGAACGCCGACGCGTCGGGCGGCGGAGCCCCACAACTTGAGCGGACCGGTCCTGAGAAGCCCCAGGGTGGCGATTCCGGAGGGCACTTCACGCCAACAGAGCCAGGAACTCCCAGCCGGGCGATGCTCGCGGCATCAGCATCCGATCCGGGCATCCCTTGCGGCCCTTGAGCGTTCCATGACACGAGCGTCTCGGTCGATCGGCACGCCGGCGTGACGTTGAGCTTGATCGTGGCGGGCCGGATCGCGGCCTTCGAAGTCGCGCACGCGTAGTAGACGTCTGTCGCCGCGGTCTGGCCGAGGGCGTAGCTCGCCGCGCCGGCGATCGTCGCGCCGAGCACGACTCCGACAACGCCGATGGCGAGCCGGGATCGAAGTAATCGAACGCGCATCTGAGTCTCCCCGTAGCCGGCTGCTCCCTGCGCGCAAGTCTGTCGCGACAGTGGGACGCCCACAAGGTGGGAAGCAATATGCGGCCGGCGAGAAGCGCCCACTTGCCGTCAGCTCAGGGCGTCGAGCGCGTCGCGGGCAAGCGCGTCGGCAGCCGCGGAAGCGGAGCCCACGTCTAGTTCGTACTTGCCACCAACATGGACCGTCACGGATGTCTCGGCGCGCGCCCACCAGATCGCGAGCGGCGCGGGTACCGGTAGCCGCCGCTGAGGAGTGCCCATGACGTAGTCGACGAAGTGCTCCTGGACGTCGCGAACGTGCTGAGCGTCCGGCACGGCGGTATCGAAGCGGGTCAGGGCCGCAGCGAGAGCCCGGCCGCGCTCTGCGTCGCGTATCCCATTCGAGAAGTCGCGGCCCCATTCGACGGAGCGTCGGAGGTTGTTCAGGGCGACGGCGAAGAAGTGCGCGTCAGTTTCATGGTCCTCGTTTGCGGCCGGATCGACTGCGGGTTACGGCCTTGAACTCGGCGGCGCGTCGCGCGACCAAAAAGAAGTGTTTAGCGAAATGGGGATTGCACTGGTCATGGGTATCGGGCTTATGTATCTG
>JANNHK010000281.1:0-7237 GCA_031404355.1 Actinomycetes bacterium | reverse complement strand
GTGCGCCAGCGCCTCGAAGCCTTCGACGCGTGAGAGCGTGACGAGCGCGTTCGTCGCGATCCACCCGCCCGAGTCGGTGCTCGACGCGGTTGCGGCGCACGTCGATCCCGTCGATTTCCTCACGGCCAAGCGCACGACACGCGATCAGTGGCATCTGACGTTGCAGTTCCTCGGCAACCAGGCCGACATCGACGCCGTCGCGGTCGCGCTCGACGGGCTGATGGTCGCACCGGGTCCGGCGCGCGTCGGCGGCGCCGGTGCGTTCCCGAACCCGCGACGCGGTCATGTCCTTTGGCTGGGCCTCGCCGAGGGCACGGGACTCCTGCAGGAACTCGCGAGCGCGGTCGGTGCCCGCCTCGCCCCGCTCGGCTACGAACCCGACGGGCGCGACTACCACCCGCACCTCACGCTCGCCCGCTGCAAGACTCCGGCCGATCTGCGCGGTGCTGTAGCCGCGTTGGGTGATGCTCCGGTCGGCGACGCGTGGACCGTGGGCGAGGTCGTCGTCTACGAAAGCGTGCTCGCGCGCGACGGCGCGCAGTACACGCCGCGGGCGACGATCACGCTCCTTCGTTGAGCGTGAAGCGGGGGAGCGTCGCGGTCGTGGGTGCCGCGGCGGCCCCGGCCATGAGGTACGTGGCGAGCCCGATTTCGGCCTCGGTCGGCAGGTCGCCGTCGTTCGCGGCGTTGCAGAACGGGCTGCCCAGACCGCCGTACTCGCCCTGGCTCCAGTATTCGAGGTGGCACGTGACGAGGTTCTGCACCCCCTCGTCGACGTTCTCGTTCCAGCGCGCCGCGAACAGGAGCCACCAGACCTGCGTCTGACTCACACTCGAGGTGTCGAACCAGCCGTGCATCGCGTAGGGCTGCGGTGCCGACGCGCCGTCGCTCGCGTACCCGTTGAACTGGAACTCTTCGGGTTCGCCGAAGAGTGGGATGCTGCCCGATGCGTCGCTCGGCGCGACGCCGTCGAGCTCCTTGTCCTCGGCGAAGATCATCTCGCCCGTGTTCACGACCCGCACGATGTTGTAGAAGGCCTCTTCGGCCGAACGTGTGTGGCGGGCGAGGTGCGCAACCATGTAGTTGAAGATCCCGCCTGCGAGGGCCGGGCTGATCGATGTCTTGAACCCGAAGAACGCTCGCGCCATGATCGATTCGCGCAAGGCCGGTTCGTTGTCGAGTTCGCACGCTGCTGCGTAGACGAGCGACTGCGAGAAGTCGGCACCTTGTTGGGTGCGCAGCCACTGCCAGAAGCCGGGTCCGACCGCCGCGAACCACACGACGCCCTCGGGTACCTTCATCTCGGTCTCGATGCTCATCATCGACAGCGCGTCCGGCGTGTCGACGAGCGAGCCGTGACCCTCGTCGCGCAGCTTCTCCTGCAGTGCCTCGAACTGTTCGTGCGCGGCGTCCCAGTCGTCGTCTTCCGCGAGCTGGTCGCCCGCAAGGAGGTAGCCGTTGCTCGTCCCGTGCGACTGCAACAGCACGAACCCGGGATTCTTGTGTTCGGTGAACGCTTCGACGAGGCAGAGCACGCATGCCTTCTCGTCTTCGTAGCGGGCGACGTTGTAGCCGCGGTCGGTGAGGGTCTGTTCGGCGGCGTCGAGATCGAAGGGGTCGGACGTCGTGCCGACGATGCCGGTGTCGCGCGCGGAGTTGGTGAGGCGGTCCCACCAGTCGTTGATGCGGCCCGTCTTCAACGGAACGACGAACATTGCAGTCTTGTTCGCGGGGTCGTCCTGCGTGTGCGCGCTCGGCTGCATATTGAGGTGCACGCGCGGGTCGCCGGCCAGTGCGCCCGTCGTGAGGCTGAGCGGGTCGGGCCCCGGCGGCGCCCACCCGAACACGAGCACCTGCGCCGACGTGCCGTCGGAGTATTCGATCTCGATGCCGTTGACCAGCGATCCCGCGCGGACCGGCACGGCGCTGGTGGGGTCGGCCGCGGCTCGGGCCCGGCCGCCGGTCGCGGGGCCCTCGAGGTCGATCAATGCCTGCGCGTAGGCGGTGGCTCGGTCGATGCCGTCCGCTGTTTCGCGCGGGTCGGTGTCGTCGAGGACCGCAGCGCGAAAGATCGGCCGGAGGTCGGTCACGGGGTCGGCGGGGCGGCGGGACCATTCGGAACTGCCGTCGGTACCGCCGTCGAGGAGCCGGAACGGGAACGTGACCGTGTCGGTGTCGAGGTCGAACGGCGCGACCGCGTCGACCGTCAGCTGCTCATGCGAGAAGCTCAACGAGAGTTCGCCGTCGGTGTACGACCACGACCCGTGCGCCACGAACGTCGTGTCGTCGTCGGCCTGGATGTACAGCGTCGCGACGTCCTCGGGCTCGAAGAACAGCTGCACATCGGTGCCGTCGGCGGGCTCGTCGTTGTCGTCGGCGACGAGCGTGAGCACGTTCCCGATCGGTGACGACGCACCGGCGTTCGTCTGCAGCGCCGTTTCCGCGGCCGGTTCGGCTTCGTCGGGCGCGTCGGTTCCCGGCTCCGTTTGCGTATCGGACCCGGATCCCGAGCCACCGTTGCTGCAGGCCGCCACGGTGAGCGCGAATACTGCCGCCATCGCTCGTCGTCGCACGGTGCCCCATCGGACGAAAGCGGGGCCCTCTGAGGCCCTTGACGGACGCGCCGGCCGGGACAAGGGTCGGGCCATGTTCTTACAGGTGATTCGAGGCCCCGTACAGGACGTCGAGGGGTTGCAGCGGCTACAGGAGCGGTGGACCGAGGAGCTGAGGCCGAGCGCCGAGGGCTATCTCGGCACGACGTCGGGCGTGACTCCCGGTGGTGAGTTCATTGCGCTGGTGCGGTTCCGTGACGAGGCCGCGGGTGTCGCGAACGCGCACCGTCCGGAGCAGTCGGCGTGGTGGTCCGAGGCCGAGAAGTGTTTCTCCGCGCCGCCCGTGTTCGCCGGCTCCGACGACGTCACGTTGTATCTCGACGGCGGCACCGACAGCGCCGGGTTCGTGCAAGTCATGATCGGGCGCTGCGTCGACCGGGCCAAGGCCGAAGCGCTCGAACAGGAGTGGGTGCCGAAGCTGGCGCCGTTGCGCCCCGACCTGATGGGTGGCTTCACCGCGTGGCACACCGACGGCACGTTCACGGAGGTCGCGTACTTCACGTCGGAGGCCGAGGCGCGTGCGGGTGAAGCACTGGAGTTGCCGGAAGCGGTGACGAACGCGTTGGCCGAGACCAACGAGTGTTACGCGGACATCTCGTACTTCGACCTCGCGGAGCCCTGGCTGTCCTGAACGCCCGGGCCCTGCTGAAGGGCCGTGAGTTCGGCGAACCCGACGACGCCGACGATCACGCCGTCGGCGACGACGATTACGGGCATGCCGCGTGACAGTGCGGCGCGTAGCGGAGTCTCCGGAGCGACGGCGGGGAGCCGCACCAACGGAATGGCCCGCTCGCGCAGTTCGGTGGCCGCGGTCGCGTTGCGCAGCGCGGCGCGTTCGAGCAGGGCGTCGGGCGCGCCGCCGAAGTCGGTGAGCACCACATGCGGAGGCGCGATCTCGCCGGTGAGCGCCTGGAGCTGGCCGACCGTGGCCCAGGCGTGGGCGCGGGGCGGTGCCGGCGACATGACATCGGCGACGGTGCGGTCGTCGAGGTTGCGGGCGATGCGGGCCTGCATCTCCTCGGCTTTCGACGCTTCGACGATGAAGTATCCGATCAGCGCGGTCCAGATGCTGCCGTAGTCGCTCCCGGCGACGACCGCGTAGACGCCGAGCGCGATCAGGCCGTAGCCGATGACGCGACCGACGCGGGCCGCGACGATCTGCGCGGCGCGGCGGTCCTTGCGCCACATCCACACGAGCGCGCTGAGCACACGCCCGCCGTCGAGGGGCGCGCCGGGGAGCATGTTGAAGACGGCGAGCACGATGTTGAGCACTCCCAGCCACGCGGCGACCGTCGGCAAGAGGCTGCCGTCGGACAACACTGCGTCGAGTCCGAACGCGGCGCCGAGGAACGCGGCACCGAGCACAAGGCTCGTTGCCGGACCGGCGAGTGCAACCAGGAGTTCGCTGCGCGCGTCGCGTGCTTCGTCCTTGAGTCGGGCCACGCCACCGAGGAGCCAGAGCGTGATGCCCTCGACCCGTTGCCCGCGCCGGATCGCGACGACCGAGTGGGCGAGTTCGTGAGCGAGGATCGAGGCGAAGAACGCGGCCACGCCGAGGACGGCGGCGGCCCAGTAGGAACCGCCCGCGTCGGGCTGGAGCGCGGGGAGGGTGTCGGTGGCGAGCGACATGGTGACCAGCGCGCCGATGACGAGCAGGCTCCAATGGGCGCCGATCTCGATGCCTTTGATCCGTCCGAAGCGCAATGTCGAGCGCATGAGGGGGTTCCGTTCCTTGGGGTGTCCCTTGTGCAACGTTTTCTACCCGGCGGGCGTTCCCGGTTCGGTGCGATCATGCCCGGCATGAACCGCGAGATCGAGTACTGCTGGCAGGGCGACCTCAGCGGCGCCGAGCTGGTCGCGCTGACCGAGTCCCACGGCGGTACGGCCGCAGCCGGATGGTGGGACCGGATCCGCCCCCACAGCCTGGGGTGGGTGACGGCCCGTCTCCCGGCCGGCGACCTGGTGGGCTTCGCGAACGTCGCGTGGGACGGCGGCGACCATGCGTTCCTGCTCGACCCGAAGGTCCGGGCCGATCTCCATCGCGAGGGCATCGGTACCCGGCTCGTGCAGGTCGCCACCGAGCACGCGCGCCGCGCCGGGTGCGAGTGGTTGCACGTCGACTACGAGGAGCCGCTGGCGTCCTTCTACGTCGGGGCGTGCGGGTTCCGGCCCACTCCCGCCGGGCTCGTCCATCTCTACGAGGCGGCTTCGTCCTGAGCCGCCCGAGGATCCTTGCCCGAACGGGTGTTCGTCTGTAGGGTACTGACACGCGTGTGATTCGACGTCCGGGGCCTCCCAGGAGATCGCCGGACGTAGCTGTCTCACCCCGTCGTTAGGTTGCGCACCAGTTCTTCCCCCACAGGACACACGAGCGGCAGAGAGGGGTCCCAGTGGACCGGGATAAGGCGCTCGATATGGCACTCGGCCAGATCGACAAGCAGTTCGGCAAGGGCTCGATCATGAAGCTCGGCGAGAAGACAGGCGTAGGGGTCGCGGCCATCCCGACCGGCGCGCTTGCGCTCGACATCGCTTTGGGCATCGGTGGCTTGCCCCGGGGAAGGATCATCGAGATCTTCGGGCCGGAGTCGTCGGGCAAGTCGACGCTGGCCACGCACGTGGTCGCCGAGGCCCAACGTAACGGCGGCGTGTGCGCGTACATCGATGCCGAGCACGCAATGGATCCGATCTACGCGTCGGCCATCGGCGTGAACGTCGACGAACTGCTCATCAGTCAGCCCGACACGGGGGAGCAGGCGCTCGAAATCGCCGACATCCTCATCCGTTCGGGCGCGCTCGACGTCCTCGTCATCGACTCGGTCGCGGCGCTCGTGCCCCGGGCCGAGATCGAAGGCGAGATGGGCGACACGCACATGGGCCTGCAAGCGAGGCTCATGAGCCAGGCGCTGCGCAAGCTCACCGGCAATCTCGCCAAGTCGCAGACCGTCGCGATCTTCATCAACCAGCTGCGGGAAAAGATAGGCGTAATGTTCGGATGTCTGTCATATGACACCCGCGTGACCCTGGCCGACGGCACGCAGGAGAAGATCGGCAAGATCGTCAACCAGCGGATGCCGGTCGAAGTCCTGTCGTACGACCCCGAGTTGGGCAAGGTCGTCCCGCGCAAGGTCGTGAACTGGTTCGACAACGGCGTGACCGACGAGTTCCTCCAGTTCACGGTGGCGAAGCCCGGTGGGAACGGTCGGGCCCAGTTCGGCGTGACGTCCAACCACCTCATTCGCACGCCAGGTGGCTGGCGCGAAGCCGGCGAGCTGCTCGAAGGCGACCGCGTGCTCCAGTCGGTGCCGCACTACCTCTCCGACTTCCAGTGGCAGGCGCTTCTCGGCGGGCTCATGGGTGACGGCTCGCTCTCGCCCACGCGCTCGGGTCACGGTGCCCGGTTCCGCTTCGGGCACGGCGTGAAGCAGACCGAGTACGCCGACTGGAAGGCGTCGCTGTTCGCCAACGTCGGTGTGAGCCGATCGACGAACGCCAAGGGCGTCGTGTACCACGACGTGCAGCCACTGCCCGAGCTTGCACCACTCCGAGATGCGGTCTACGTCGGCGGCAAGAAGGTGCTTGGCTACGACTACCTGAAGCGCCTGACCCCGCTCTCGCTCGCGGTCTGGTACATGGACGACGGTGGGTTCACGCTCCGGGCCAAGGGCGTGCAGGAACGCACTCGTGAAGGCAGCGGTCGCAGCGAGATCTGCGTCGAAGCGATGGAGCCGACGACGCGGGTTCGTCTGGCCGAATACCTGGCCGACACATGGGGGATTCGGCCGAAGCTCATGCAGCGCGGGAGCCGGAAGGTGTCGGTCCTCGTCTTTCCCAAGGAGGAAACGGCGAAGCTCCACGCGCTGATCGCACCCTTCGTGCATCCATCGATGGACTACAAACTGCTGCCGAAGTACCGGGGTCGGTTCGCGGTCGAGCCGACGTTCAGCGAGATGCGCTACGAGCTGGTGCCGCTTCCGATCCTCAAGATCGGAGTGAAGCCGAAGACGCGCTCGATGCACCGGTTCGACATCGAAATCGAAGGCACGCACAACTACTTCGCCGACGGTGTCATGGTGCACAACTCACCTGAGACCACCCCCGGTGGCCGCGCGCTGAAGTTCTACTCGTCGGTGAGACTCGACATCCGGCGCGTGGAGACCATCAAGGATGGTGCCGAAATGGTCGGCAACCGCGTGCGGGTGAAGGTGGCGAAGAACAAGTGCGCTCCCCCCTTCAAACAAGCCGAGTTCGACATCATGTACGGCAGCGGCATCAGCCGTGAGGGCTCCGTCCTCGACATCGGTGTCGATTTGGGCATCGTGAAGAAATCGGGCGCATGGTTCACGTACGAGGGTGAGCAACTCGGTCAGGGCCGCGAGAACGTGAAGAAGTTCCTCAAGGAAAACGTCGACCTCATGGTCGAGATCAGCGACAAAGTGCTCACCGCGTCGGGCATCGGCGACCTGGTCATCGAAGAGGTCGAAGCCGAGGAGTCCGAGGACATCGAAATCGGCTGAACCCCTGGTTCACCACCAAGTAACGGCTCGGGCACTCCCCCTCAGCGGTGCCCGAGCCGTTGCGCTGCTTCTGGTCGCGCGTTTGGGGTGGGGGCCACACATACGCGCGTC